>JBHPIW010000059.1:0-8569 GCA_042568495.1 Fidelibacterota bacterium
TACTCCGGCAATGGTGAACCGTTTCTTCAGCTTCAAATCGCCTCGTTTATGAGGATACCAGGTTTTATTATTCGGCCGTTGCAGACCGGTGTAATCATCAGGGTAGTATGTGTATTCCGGTCCCCTGAACCATTCATAATAAAATCCCATGGAGATATCCCCCAGCAATCCCATGGGGCCCATGCCTTTGGGAGTTACGAAGGAAAGGTCGCCTTTCATCGTGAGATTACTCAACCAGACGGATTTTCTTTCCGCATAGGAATGGGGCTGATCTATAAATAGCGAGTCCTCGTTATAGAGCCAGTACCCATTCACACCGCCGGTATTGATCCCGTAATTGGCGACAAAGCGGGCGGACCACACACCATTGAATATTCTTTCGACGGTGGCCTCAATGCCCCTGGAATCCCGGTAGGCGTTATTGGTATAAACCACGTTATCGTGGCCGTCATAACCAGCGTTACTTCTAACCTGCGCGAACGTGGTCCAGCTTTCGGTGCCCCACACGGAGGCGCTGTTGATCCCGCCACTGAAATTGTAAGCGCCCGAATATCCGAACCGGGTAAGGTTGGACGCGTCCTTATAGTAGAAGGCGAAGTCCAGTCTGATGATTTCCGCGATGCTGCGGGTATAACCAATCTCGTACTGGATGGTTTTCTCGTAATCCAATTCGGGATTGCCGTACCATCCCATCCATCGATCCATCCGGGCCGTGTTATAGGCATTGTTCTCATACCAGCTGATAGGGAAGCCCATCAATTTTGACCACGAGGGCCGCTGGTAGAAATGACCGTAATTGAAGCGCAGCTTCGAGTTGGCGGTCAGCGGGAACGAGATACCGATGCGCGGCGCCAAGGCTCTCTTCAGCTCTGACTTTACGGTATTCTTGTTCACGCGGGCACTGTCCGGGAACTGATCACGATAATCGTCCGCGGTGGCCCCCTCCTTGGGGAACCAGTCGATGGGCAGCTGATTCGCCGGCCAGAATTCCGTAAGGTTGGAAGGTCGGGTTCCGTCGCCACCATTCCAGGGTTGTCTTGCCAGGGGATCATAAACGCTGCCAGCATAGGTCTTGTTGGAATTGAAGGCATCAAATCTCAAACCGAGATTGGCAATAATTCCGGAACCCGGGTACTCGATCTTATCCTGGAAATAGAAAACCAGGTCTACCGGCTTGCCATCCCACACATTGTCCAGGTGCCAGATATCACCACCGGCAAACTCCATCCAATAGTGGACATAATCGAGATTGTACATTTTTATCTCACCCCCGGCCTGGAGCTGATGTGATCGGGCAACCTGGCTAACAATATCAGCTTTGGCCGTGGTAACTTTGCTGTCACTCTGGTTACCCAAGGCAACATAGCGGGCCTGCAGGCGGTAGCGGCCGCTCAGGTCGTACCAGGTGTCACCCCAGGGTAACTTTTCCAACGACTGTGTCACTTGATCATATTCATGAAATTCGGTCATAAAATCCGAGAGGGTGCTCACCTGCACGTCGTAGAAGGTCGAAGGACTCAAGGTATGATGCCAGCTCAGGCTCGCCATGTTGAAGTCTTTCTCCTGGGGACCTTTTTCCCACACACCTCCCCAGGGACCGAAGGCGAAATCCTCCCAATAGGGCGAGCGCACTTCAGCATTCGGCTGCCAGCGAGCTTCCTGAGAACTCTCCATATTATTCCAGTTGCTCTCGGTATAACTGGCGCTCTTGTACCAGCCTTTCAGCACGTTCAAGCTCAGTTTCATTTTCGTCGACAGGTGATAGTCGAGCTTGACCTGAATATTGTATTCAGGATTATATTCCATTGCCTGGGGATAGATGTTCACCCCTTTGAGGTAACGCCCGGAGACGAGGAAGCTCATGTTATCGAACAGGGAGCCGTATAGCGAACCCTCAATCTCATGCTGGCTTCGTTCGGTGTAGTCACCAAGGATCGGATGAGGAGTCATCTGCTCGTCGAAAGTATCCTGTATTTCTTGCGCAGTCGGTACTTTAACACCATCCCAGGAGGCATCATCCGTTGGGGTACCGGCGCCATACCAATCCTGGAAGTAATTCGCGTACCACTGTGGTCTGGAAGCCACGTCGTCGGTCCAGTGCTCCAGGTCGTAATCGGTGTAGCGCAGGAGAGATTTGTCGTACATGTTCTTGCCCCAGTGGTACTGACCTGCCGGCCGCATCTTGTACCTGAAGCTCCCGTGTATGCCCCTCTGGAGGGTGGAGGCCTCGCGAGTGATCACATTGATAACACCGGACATGGCCTGGCCATATTCGGCGTTGTAGCCACCGGTCATTACCGCAATCTCCTGCACGGCAGTGATGTTGAGTCGCTGATAGTTATCCGAAATGATGCCGCTGTTGAGTGAAGTACCATCAAGGATGTAATTCGTCTCCACGGGCAGGCCGCCTCGCAGCCAGGTAGTCTCGCCGGTAGACTGAATACCGGTCTGCTGGCTGATAGCGTCACTGATATCCGCGATGGGAGCGCGACTCATATAACCGATATCCATAACGTTCTGGCTACCGGTCACATCGAGTTCCACAATCGGCCTGTCGGCGGTCACAAGCACGAGTTCACCCTCAAGCGCTGTAGCTTGCAGCTCGAAATTCAGATTGGTGGTACGGTCAGCTGTTACCCTGACATTGGAGATGGTCAAAGGGGTGTACCCAATGACATTGGCCGTAACTGAATAGGTGCCGGGAGTTACATTGAGTACGTAGAAGAAGCCCTGGTTATCACTACTGGCTCCTCTTACGGTATTCTCGATAACTACATTTGCGCCCGGCAATGGATCACCGGTCGCCTGATCGACAACCAGTCCTGAAATCTTTCCGGTTGTGCCAGCCCAAAGGCTTCCTGCAATCAGCATGATTGTAATAATCGCGCTGAGCCATGGACTTCTTCTCACTGTCTTTGCTTGGTTGTGGTTCATGCTATCCCCTCATCTTGCGATTCATGGATGTTTTAGTCTTTCTGGAAGTTGCTAAGCATACAATAGGTTCAAAGTACATAGACGCATCAAGCAGTTGTCAGATCGTTCTGCTCTGATTTTCGCACTTGGCTAGCAGCCAATTTTTTGACGGATTGACGTATGATCAATTTAGTAGGCAAGACCACCTCCTCACGCCTGCCGCGGCGCTTCTCGCGCATTTGTGTCATCAGCAGCTTGGCCGCAATCTGGCCCATTTTGGTAGTCTGCTGTGCTACGGCGGTCATAGGAGTAGCCAGATATTCAGAATAAGGTTGATCATCAAATGAAAGGAGGGAGATGTCCTCAGGGATGCTTAGCCCCTCTTCGATAATGGCACGCATGGCGCCATGAGAAATTAAATTGCTGGTAGTAAAAATAGCCGTTGGTCCAGGAGTTTGATTGAGGAGGACTTTAGCTCCCACATAGCCATTTCGTTCGCCAAAATCGTCACCAACGATGAAAGATTCGTTGATTGAGATGCCGTGTTGGGTTAGTGCGTCCCGGTATCCTTGTACGCGGTCACGGTTGACCGAAGTATGTATTCGCCCTTGGATGCAGCCAATAAGACGATGGTTTTTATCGATGAGGTGACTCACAGCTGTAACGGCCCCACCATAGTTGTTCGATATGACAGAGGGACATTCAACAGCCGGGAAGTAGCGGTCTACTATAACCATTGGCAGCCCACCAGTTGCTTGCGACATCAGGTGGTCGCTTTCTTCGCCCGTCGGGCATACTATGAGTCCGTCTACTTTTCTGCTTTTAAGGAGGGAAATTGAGTCGACTTCCAAACGAGTGTCTTCTTGGGTGTCACATAGTATGATTGAGTAGCCAGCCTGGCGTGCCTCGACCTCAATATTTCGTGCAACGGTCGCGAAAAATGGATTTGAGATATCCGGGATGATCAAGCCAATTGTAAACGTCTGTCTTGTCCTAAGCCCCCGTGCGAGTTGATTGGGTTCATAGCCCAATTCGGTGGTCACGCGTAGTACTTCTCTGGCAGTCTTCTCGCTTATTCTGTACTGCTTCGCCTGGCCGTTCAATACCCTGGAGACTGTTGCAATAGATACACCAGCCTGCTTCGCAATGTCTTTGATTGTAACGTGTTTATGTTGGTCCATTAATTCGGCGAAGTATTTATGGATAGGATTGTGTGCGCAAACGTTTAACCAATAATACGATAATCCGATCGATCTGTCAATTATTTTTTGGGGAAATAGTGGCCAGAATTATTTCCCACCACGCTAGAGGATGATTGTGCTAAGATGGAAAGTGGGATAATACCTATGAAAAAAGGATATTGATCCGGGAATCACAGAATGTTTCATTTGAATTTTTCCAATACAATCCTTGCATTGGGGATCTGTAGGATCGCGGGTCTAGGGCCTGCGATCGCTGCTATGGTGAACAGGAAAGGGCTGCTGGATTTAAGACTATTGAGCGGGCTTATATATCTCCGTCTTTTCAACCAATGGGAGAAGTGCTTTATCAATGGAATCCTCACTTTCTCCAATCCTTTGTTTGAAAAGAAACCAATGCTCAGCATGATCAGTTCTGCCATTTGGCGCAATTTTCACCAGTGGTCCTAAGGTTTCAATTTCAAGCATGTCGGCATTTGTAAATGTTTCATTATTACAGCTGCCAAAATCAGGATATTTGGCCTTGGGATCATAGCCAAACCTTTTTAGAAAAACCTGATCATTCAGATAATAAGCTGCCCACCCGAGGGTGTTACCTATCCCAACCTTTACCTGGCCTTCTGCTTTTGGATCCTGGCGCAGCTGAATATATTTTTTCCCCCAGGTCCATCGCTTATCACTCATATCTGAATAATGCCACAGTACCATCGGGCGTGCCGCGGGGAGATATTCCGGATAAGGATATAGAGGTTCTTGTGGAATTATCGCTCTTCCACTCTGGGCCATAGTCGACATGGCCCAGCAAGCTGTTTCAATGTCCCAAAGATTGTTGTTTATAAGAGTGTGCCCAACAGTAACGCGAGTACCTTTTGGTTCCAGGACCAAGGTCATCTCCTTGGCAAAACCAGTGGAAGGTTCGGTGGGTTGGTATAGGGATAATGTAATCCCATCCCATTGATATTCAATCCTACTGTTATCGGGTGCGTACGATCGAGGCCTGCCTTCGGGCGCATGCCATAAGCGATGGCCACCATAAATACGCCACTCATCGCCACCTGTCTTGCCCATTTGATCCCGGTATTCCTTGAACAGATTTTGATCGCCAATGTAGCCGTATCGCATTATGCGAGGGCCAACATCAGTCGTAATGATTAATTCAACTACTCCGTTGCTCAATCTGATACAATTTGCCCAACCACCATAGGGGATTACTTCCATTTTCACATCTTGAGCCAGTGAGGTGCTGACTAGCCAACCTACCAATACTGCCAGTATCGAAAACTTCCGCATCATTCCTCAAATCCTTTCATGCTATGAATTATCAGATTATACGACTACACTGTGATTTACCGCGGTTGCCAAACCAGAAATCATTGGATTCTACAATTCCAGGCAGACTCAGGCATGAGCTCCTGTTTATCGGAATACTAATACTAATTCATCACCTTGATTTAACTCAATAAGATTCTCAAATAGAACGCACAGCAGACCATCCTCTTTATCTAGCCTTGTTTGCATCTCAGATGATTTTCCCCGAATGTCTGCTAATGATTTAAACTTATACTCGTCTGAAATTCCAAATTTTGAAACCTTCAGACTACCGTATTCCACTTTTAGTATCATGGTTTTGCCGTCTAGGGTAAAACTCCCCCATCCATGTCCTGAGGACCAGAATGTTTTGAAATTCTTCTGATTGATCCGGGGAGAGAAACTAATAGAGTGATTGACTCCGTCGTATTGATAACCCGACAAAGCAAGCATGACAGCCCAGCTCGACATAGCCCTGGAATAGTGATGCCCGCATTCGAATTCATCCCAGGGATTGCGGTTAAGCCCGTTGTATCTGTCACGAACGGCCTTTACGATCGTTAATCCTTCGTTAATATGACCGGAATATATCAAGGATGCCGCTACCTGATACTCAATCCCCGTCCATACTTCATCCGAATAGATGAAGGGTAGAGCAGGCCGGTTCCCCTTTGGCCAGGAACATAGCAGCAGTCCTTGCTCATCGTTTAAGGCATATATTCTCTGCACGTTGGAGAACTCGCTCAGATCGTTTCGGAAATTATATTTGTAAACGGACTTCATCGCTTGATCAACATGAGTCTTGTCCAATAAATATCCCAGTCCTGTTACGTGTGCCAAATATTGGCCCAGCAATTGATCCGACAGGCAACCGTCGCCATACTGGTACTTGGGAATAATGGTTCCTCCAGTTTCTGGAGTTCTCCATTCTTCGGGCACCTCTAGTCCCTGCAGGACATCAATTTTCTGAACGTAGTATTCGCCATTCCATAAAAGCTCGTCATACTGATCCGAGCCCTTTTTGTATATGTCCAGATATTCATCTGATTTTTCGCTTTCACCCAGGGTTTGGGCCATCTCGGCAGCTGCCTTCAATGCTCCCAGATAGAGTGATCCAACCATTGTATTGGGGCCGTAGAAATCTACATCATAAGTGTTATGCTGCTGACCCTCCATAACGCCATCCTTATCAGGATCCCATGGCATCGCGGTGCCATAATTTTGCCACTGCAGTGAATCATCAACTGCCCCCACCCCTTTCCAGGCAATCTCAAGTGAGGCCTTGACTTTCGGCCATACTGTTTTCAGCCACTCTGTATTACCTGATAGTTTCCATTCCCTATATACCTGTATTATGGTCCCCATTTGCCCATCTACAGCCGGACGATATTTAAACCAGGTATTCGACGGGGGGTACAAAGACCTGTATGATTGATAGCCGCTTTTGAATGTGTCATGCAATAATGTTATTTCCCGCATGCTTCTCTCGAGCGATGGAAACAGGTAGGCGAGTGTCTGTTCATAGTTCCAAACGTGCGTGCAGCTACCGAAGCAACAGCCCGAAACATCTGTCTGGCCTTCCCAGCCATAGAATTCCCCTTTTTCATTTCGTATAACGAGATTCGTTTTCAAAGAGGACATCTGCGAAGAAATGGCATCGACAACATATGATGGATATGACGATGTGTAGAGGATATCATGAAATGTTTTCGTGTCCTGGTACAGGCCTTCTATATTTCCGGCCAAGTACTTCGCAACATCACCCGCGCCGTCGAATCGAGTTGAATAATAGTTCTGAAACTTTTCGGTTTCGGCGATATATATCCAATACTGTTCCTTTCTATTCGGAAAATACCAGGATAAATAAAAAGGCACCGTTCTTTCCTCATTGGGTTTCAACTCAAGAGCAACCAGAAGTGTTGCCACATCGGGTTTTGGATTCCAATAATCGACATTATTATTCGCTGAGCTTACAGTCTCCCTGCTCTCCTTCATTCGCCCATCATCTGCGAAATCATCCCAGAATACATGCCCTGCATCAAACCAAATGCCTCTATACCACCTCGTTTGAACATCTATATTATCTTCAGTCGTGGCAAAAACGATGTTCCCATAATCAAGATCCATTTTATCGACATCGTGAGAGGACATCCTGATCCCCTTGATTCCATTATCCTCTATATATTCATTTTGGGAATTTCCGAAAATCAGGTTGCCACTATCGTCACTCGTTTTTATTGGATTCGACATACTGAATGCGATAGATACGCTGACCTTCGTGTCGAGGGGATTTCTAATCTTCCAGTTGAATATGGCGGCCGGGATACCACTTTTCTCAGGAGAAAGCGGAATGTATGGATTGTAGGCTTCCAGACTAACCTCGACAGGGACATGGTCATCGATGAATGCAATCTCAGCAAATGGGTATTCGCCTTTGAATACCACCTCTTCAAAGCGGGAAACACCGGCCAGCTGATCCCGGGGGAATCCCATCCACCCAACATACGGCGGTAAAAACTGTCGCTCGAGGATTTTTGCCACCGGCCCTTCACCCTCTGCTTGAGCCCATACTGAAAAAAACGTCATATAAGGTGATTGACCCTTGGCGGACTTATTAAAAATTTCCAACTCGCTAATATTCCCTCTTCCGCCAAGAATGATATTCCCGGTCGCGACTCCGCCTATGGGGAATCCGATAGTCTGAAGGTGCCTACCTGAATATTCATTCATTTTTCCGGGAGTATGCGAATCCCTTCCTTGGGATCCATCACCAGCAGTCTCACAATTTGATAGTAGTAATAGAAATGTAATTACCGGTAATAGAGCTTTCATTGCAGCCTCAGTTATAGTTATTGATCTGGAGAATCATTCGACTAGCCTGGGCAGTCTCCTGGACAGGTAGAAAAACGTACGAAGTATTCCCTCCAGTTACAAAGATTATTTAATGATACCCCGGAGGTGCCTGCCACTGGATCGTGTCCCTATCTCCCTCCGGAAGCTGTCATTCCCAGAGACGGATCTGATATGCTGATAATATTATCGATGGGGATGCATATAACTCAAAATCCGGTGACAGCTGTGTTCCTAATCGAAAGCCCCACAGATCACCGTATCCATGGGGCTTCCCTCTTATTAAGGAAGTACGGTCA
>JBHPIW010000006.1:0-100938 GCA_042568495.1 Fidelibacterota bacterium
AGAACAGATCCCATACGTTGTCGCTACCGATCATACCATCTATCTGCAGGAGATCTTCGATATCATCTCCCAGGAATTTGACGCCTCCTGCATTCACCAAGCCAAAACGGTGGAAGAGGCAGTCAAGTCGATGCAAGAACGTGTGCAGCTGCTGCTGGATCGTGAAACCTACGGAAAACGATAGACCGTCCATGAAACGCCTGTCCAACTCTACTGCAGCCTACTTTCTGGTCATGCCCTACGCTCTGCATTTCCTGCTCATCGTCGCCTTCCCGGTGGTGTTTTCACTCATCCTTACGGTGCACCGTTGGAATCTCCTATCCCCCATGACATGGGTTGGCGGGACAAATTTCTTACACTTGGTTTCCGATCCATTATTCTGGAAATCGCTTTGGAATACCCTTCGGTTCTTGATCATTCATATCCCTCTGCAGGTTGCTATAGCCCTGGTTCTGGCCGAAATCCTGAACCAACAACTGCGGGCCCGGGGATTTTTCCGCGCGGTTTTCTTCCTGCCCGTCGTGATATCGGGAGTGGTGGTTACCATCCTCTGGAAGCAGCTTTACGCTTCGGAGAACGGAGTCTTCAATGAGGTGCTCCTATCACTGGGATTGGGGCGTGTCGAGTGGCTCACTTCACCTCTCGTCGCTATGCCGGCCATCGCAATCATGGCCACCTGGAAGAACGTGGGACTTTATGTGATTCTGTTGCTTGCGGGTCTTCAGAGCATCCCCAGGCAAGTATATGAGGCAGCCACCATTGATGGAGCGAATCGCATACAGCAGTTCCTTAGAATCACGGTCCCGATGCTGAACCCCGTCCTGCTAACGGTCATTATCCTTTCTACCATCAACGGCTTTTCCCTATTTATTGAACCTTACGTGATGACCGGTGGCGGACCGTTGAATAGTACGCTGTCCATGAATCTTTTCATCTACAAGCAGGCGTTCAGTTTCTATAAGATGGGGTATGCTGCGACTTTGGGATTTGTACTAGCTGCCATGGTTTTTGCCGTAGTGGCGGTACAGCGGAAATTGATCGAGAAGGAATTCTAGCCAGGGTGAAGATGTCAAAACGAATCCTTAGATGGTTGTTTTATGGCGCGCTCCTTATCGGAGCCTTCACCTTTATCTATCCCTTTATCTGGATGATCATGGCGACGGTGAAGCCCGAGGTCGAGGTGGCAGGTCTCTCATTGATACCATCCAAATTCACCCTGCAGAGCTATATCAATGTTTTCCAGCGTATCCCAATCAGCCGTGCGTTTTTCAATAGCCTCCTGGTGTCATCCATCGTGACGGGTTGTGTACTTGTATTCAGTTCCATTACCGGCTATGCTTTATCCCGTCTTCAATTCCGTGGGAGGGAACTTATTTTCGGTATCATCCTGTTCACGATGATGCTGCCTTTCCAGATTACGCTTATACCCATGTACGTATTAATGGTCAAATTCGGTTGGGTGAATACGTATCAGGCACTAATCGTTCCCGGAATGATCAGCACCTTCGGCATCCTCGTATTCCGGCAGGCCTACAAGAATATCCCACAGGATTTGATCGATTCCGCCCGATTAGACGGATGCTCGGAATTGCGTATCATATTCCAGCTGATGTGGCCCCTTTCCAGACCGACACTGGTAACTGTTGGCATTATCACATTCATGAATACCTGGAACGACGTACTGTGGCCTATTATCGTCATCCGCAAAACCGAGATGATGACCATGCCGCAAACCGTGGCCCTGTTCGCTGTTGGCGGACAGGCCGATGCGCAAATGGGATCGATCCTGGCCGCCGCAACGCTGTTGGCAATACCCGTTGTAATCACTTATACCATTTTCCAGCGTCATTTTATTGAAAGTATGGCAACCTCCGGACTGAAGGGGTGACTGGAACATCACAAGGGATCTGTTCAGGCTATTCGCTCTGATTAATTCCTGAAATCGAGGCAAATTGAGAGGTTTGAAAATGCATCAAAATCCGGAAAACTGGTCGTTACTCAAACGCCATCCTGCGAATCCTATTCTAACTGCTGCCGACTGGACCTATCCCATGAATACGGTATTCAATGCCGCCGCGACAGTTCTACAGGATGGTACGACCTTGCTTCTTTGCCGAGTAGAAGATCGACGTGGTCTATCACATCTGTGTGCAGCTCGTTCGCAGAACGGTGTAGACGGCTGGCAGATCGATCCTCAACCCACTCTCATGCCTGACCCGGAACATTATCCCGAAGAACTTTGGGGTATCGAAGATCCTCGCATCACCTTTCTACCCGAGGTAGAGAAATACGTGATTGCCTATACCGCCTACTCCATTGGTGGAACGGTCGTTTCCCTGGCATTAACGGAGGATTTCCGGAAATTTCAACGTCTCGGGCCGATTACGACTCCGTGGAATAAGGATGCCGCCTTGCTCCCGCGCCGAATCAATGGCCTGTGGGCATTGATTCATCGGCCGTTGGGTGCCGATAATGGCTCCCATATCTGGATCTCATACTCCGAGGACATGGTTCGATGGGGCGATCACAAGCTTGTTCTAATGTCCCGTCGAGGCGGCTGGTGGGATGCCCATAAGATCGGGTTATCATCACCCCCCATTGAAACTGAACAGGGTTGGCTTATGATCTATCACGGGGTTAAGCACACGGCTGATGGTTTGCTTTACCGCCAGGGACTGGCACTGCTGGATCTAGAGAACCCATCCAAATGTCTGCTTAGAGGAGATGAATGGATCTTTTCCCCCGAGGAGCCATACGAGATGATCGGGGATGTAGGCGATGTAGTCTTCTCGTGCGGCCATACTATCGCACCCAACGGCGACACTTTAAATCTCTATTATGGTGGAGCTGATACTTGCATGGCATTGGCGACCGGTAGTATTCGCCAAATGCTGGATTGGTTAAAGGAGCACGGCCGTCCTCCTGTCGAGGGCCAGGAATAGGGGAAGAACAAGGTCGGACAATCTCAGTGATTAGATTGATGGGCCCATTGATCGGCGCGGAGTGCAATCTCCAGGCTATGGAGACCATCTTCCAATCGTACTTTGGGCGTATAATCCGGATTCTCGATAGTCATGAGAAAGTCACGCTGCAGGTCCCGTAGAGAGGTCAGATAGATATCGGCCTTTGTGCCGGCGGCTGCAAAATTACCAACGATCATTGTCTCTACCCCGATCTCGCGTTCCCCATCCTTAATCACTACTTGAGATTCATTTTTACTCTGCCCTACTTCACCCCATCCTTCGGGACGCGAGATATCCTCGACGTCGTTTACCGCCAGCCTTGATACTTCATCCCAATCCGGCAGTTGAAGTAGAGCAGCGGCGCGGCTCGGATCGCATAAACAGCGCAGTCGTCCGGATACTGGGATCCATCCCTCCATCTCGATCTCGGCCAAAGCAAACACCAGGCGAATGGATGTGCTTTCAAAAAATCCTGGACGGGAGAAATCATGGTAATGGCTGGCCATCATTCCATTGTTATAGACGATCGTTGCCAATACCTGATTCTCACGGCCATCAGACGTACGATGAGCAGAGCCACGAACTGCAATCGGATTGCTTTCGGTAAAGCATTCTGTCATATCGAAAAAATGTACGGCGTGCTCCACAAAAATACCACCCGATATGCTTCGATCCCAAAACCAATGCTTGGGTGACAGGGAGTCATCGGTGGCATAGTTTTCCACCACCATACGCCGTAGCGACCCGAACATTCCTTCCGTGGCCAATTTTTCGATCCCCACTACCAGCGGATTGAAACGCTGCATGTAGTCAACGACCGCCTTGCAGCCAGTCTGATCTCTGATAGCAATAATCTGGTTGGCATCTTCCAGCGTGGTTGCGAGTGGTTTTTCGACAAGAACATGTTTTCCATGTTGCATGGCGTAGCACGCAATCTCGGCATGAGTATTGGGGGGTGTCACAATTGAGACAATCTCTATCTCTGCATCGGATACCAGCTCCTGCCACGTCGAGTAAAAGCGAATTCCGCCCGGATCGCGCTTCGGATCCTGATCGGCTGCGGCAAGAACTTGTACTCCATCCAAACCATTCCAGGCACGGTGTAGAAACATGCCGAATCCGCCGTACCCTATGATGCCAACGTTATACATCGGGCTCGTCCCCTTCTTCAACCAGAGATAGCTTGTTGAACTGAAATGGAGAATCAGGCATATCGTGTGTCACTGTCAACATCAAAGAAGTACATGCTATCCAGATCCAACGTAATCTCTATCTGATCTCCGGATTTGTAAAGGTGGTCCGGGGACGTCCGCATACAATGGGTGCTTTCGGTTCCCTTGAAATAGATGAATACCTCGTTCCCGATCGGCTCTACCACGTCGACCGTGATGGTTTGCGGTACGCTTACGTTCCGGCTATCAGGATATCCACCGGCATAAATATGCTCCGGACGAACACCAAGGATCACATCTCCGGTGATCTGTCCTGCCATCAATGTGGATATTGTTTCCGGCAGGTCAATGTTGAACACCCCGGATTTGAATGTCAGGGATCCATTTGACACCAGCTTGCCCCGGATAAAGTTCATGGCCGGACTGCCGACGAAACCAGCAACAAATTTATTCACCGGATTATTATATAGTTCCAGCGGCGTATCCACCTGCTGGATCAATCCCTTGTTCAGCACCACGATCTTGCTCCCCATGGTCATGGCCTCTACCTGATCATGGGTCACATAGATCATGGTGGTTTGTAACCGCTTGTGGAGACGGTTGATCTCCACTCGCATCTGGACCCGCAGTTTGGCATCCAGATTAGACAGCGGCTCGTCAAACAGGAACACCATGGGCTTGCGCACCAGCGCCCGACCTAATGCCACCCGCTGCCGCTGTCCCCCGGACAGGGCTTTTGGCTTGCGATCCAGGAATTCTGCAATCTCCAGAATCTCAGCTGCTTCAATCACCCGCGTTTTAATCTCAGCTTTAGAAAATTTTCGCAGTCTGAGGCCAAAGCTCAGATTCTCGAATACCGTCATGTGGGGATAGAGCGCATAATTTTGAAAGACCATAGCGATATCGCGGTCTTTTGGGGGGATATAGTTGACCACTTCTCCGCCGATGTAGAGTTCACCGGAAGTAACCTCTTCAAGGCCAGCGATCATACGCAGGATGGTCGATTTGCCACATCCTGAGGGACCCACCAACACCACGAACTCACGATCCTCGATTTTCAGGTTGGCATTTTCGACTGCCGTCACCTTATTGTCGAATACTTTCGTTACACTGCGTAGTTCAACGGATGCCATGGTGGAGCCTTTATCTATAATTCAGATGAATATATGCTTATTCATAAGGCGGCTGGATGGAATTTATCACTTAGTTATCGAAACAGAACAAGAAATCATGGACATTTAATAGTGATCGTGATGTAATCTTCATTTTTATTGGATACACCCCGGTTACACCTCTGATTCACTCGATAGAAAAGCAGATAACTGGGAATCTGGCCAAAGTAATCCACAATATACTGAAAGCCCCACAGATCACCAGATCCAAGGGGCTTCCCTCTATTTAAAGCAGTACGGTCACGAAATAGTCACGTTGGCCTTATAAGCTGTTGTTTACATAGACTCGGGAGCATATCGCTTTCAGGATATGGACTTGTCTCCATCATGTTGCGCCCACATCCAGACGTCAGATCTGGCATAGATTATAGGGCGAGGTCAGTATTGAGCATTATCCTAGGTTAACTTCTAATGGGTCCAGAAGGGTATGGAGGACTATAATAGGCCGAAGCAAAGATGTGATTAAGGATTATTGATGCGAAAAAGCAACTTCCGGAATATCGCCATTATCGCCCATGTGGATCATGGCAAAACCACCCTGGTAGACGGCCTGCTGCGGCAGAGCGGCACTTTCCGTGAGAACCAGGAAGTAGCCGAGCGTGTCATGGATTCCATGGACTTGGAGCGCGAACGGGGCATCACAATCACGGCGAAAAACACCGCCGTGTGGTACAACAAGGTGAAAATTAACATCGTGGACACGCCGGGGCACGCCGATTTCAGTGGCGAGGTGGAACGCAGTCTCAATCTCGTGGACGGTGCCCTGCTGCTGGTGGACGCCAGCGAGGGCCCCCTGCCCCAAACCCGCTTCGTCCTGAAAAAAGCCCTGGCGAGAAACCTTCCTATTATCCTGGTGATTAACAAAATCGACCGCGGCGACGCCCGCATCGAAGCTGTAGTGAGTGAAGTCTATGACCTGTTTATCGATCTTAGTGCAACCGACGAACAGATCGAGTTCCCCATCGTATATAGCAATGCCAAGGCCGGGCTGGCCCATCACGAAATTGGTGACGGATCGACCGATTTGCGCCCCCTGTTCGATACGATCCTGGCTCAAATACCCGGCCCGGTGGCCAGCGATGACCATGTGCCCCAATTCCTGGTGACAAATCTCGACCATGACCGTTTTGTGGGACAGATCGCAGTCGGCCGGCTGAGCAACGGTGTGCTGGAGATGAACCGTGCATACAGCTTATGCGGCGGAGGTGGGGCGACCCGGAGCGTCAAATTTTCGGCTCTATACACGTTCGACGGCTTGCGGAAAGTGCAGGTAGAAAAACTGGAAGCCGGTGATATTATCGCCGTCGCGGGCGTGGAAAACATCGTGATCGGTGATACGATCTCATCCGAGGATGATCCCCAACCGCTGCCCCGTATCAAGGTGGATGAACCCACGGTATCCATGCTGTTTTACGTAAACAACAGCCCCACCGCCGGTAGGGAAGGCAAGTACCTGACCTCGCGCCAGCTGGACGCCCGATTGCAGGCTGAAATACTCAGCGACGTGTCTTTAAGGATCATTCCGACTGACCGCACCGACGTCTTCGAAGTCTGTGGCCGTGGTGAACTGCAGATGGCCATATTGATCGAAACCATGCGCCGTGAAGGCTACGAATTCATGGTCTCCAAACCACGGGTCATCACCAAGGAGGAGAGCGGCAAGGTCATGGAACCCATGGAGCATCTGTTTCTGGATATCCCCGAGGAATACGTGGGCGTTATCACCGAGAAGCTCTCCGCGCGCAAGGGCCGCATGACCAATATGCAGAATCATGGTCACGGCCGGGTCAATGTGGAATTCTCCATTCCCTCCCGTGGTCTCATCGGTTTTCGCAGCCAGTTCATGACCGATACCAAGGGCGCCGGCATCATGAACAAGCTTTTCGACGGGTATGCCGATTGGTTCGGCACCATTCCCCAACGGGCCAGCGGAGCACTGGTAGCCGACCGCCCCGGCAAGATCACTACCTACGCCTGCCTCGGTATGGTGGACCGGGGCGAGCTGTTTGTGGAAGTGGGCACCGAGGTTTATGCCGGCATGATTGTAGGCGGCCGCAACCGCGACGACGACCTGGTGGTGAATATCACCCGCGAGAAAAAACTCACCAACATGCGTAGCGCCACCGCCGATATGACCGTGACGCTCCGTACGCCGCGCCTGCTAACCCTCGATCAATCATTGGAGTTTATCGCCGAAGACGAACTGGTGGAGGTAACCCCCGGCAGCATTCGCCTGCGCAAGGCGGAGCTGGACGCCGGCAAACGCCTCTCAGCCCGCCGAAAAGAGAAGCAGGGATAGACTATACCGGCCTGATAGCCCGGGTAGGGCACCAAAAGAATCCCGGATTGAATCCCGACACCTCCAGCAGGCGTATGCTGGCCATTTACGATAACGTATCCCTGCAACCTCCGCTTTCCATTTGCGACCCATCGCATGCCGTCCAGTAGATGTTGAATATTTCTCGAACAGCTCTTACATTCCTGTGACCATTAGTATAACTATCACACACATCTGATCTACTCAAAGGTGGTGGACAGTGGGCTGGGTGAGAAAACCGAATATTGATCTCTCTGTATCCCTTGTTCCCAGCAAAGGGCACATTGCAGACGAACAGCGTCGTGTCCAGTCACCATTCCGAATTCCTCAACGATATGACTATAGTCACCAGGGAGTGGAGGTCATTCCCCGATGAGACATCATATCATGTGCGGTCTTATGGGACTGCTGTTAATTGGCACATTATCCGCCCAGGCCACCCAATCACTAGCCATCCTTGACCTGGAAGGCCGTGGTATCTCGGCCGTAGAGGCGGCCAGTCTAACGGATCGCCTCCGTGCCGCTCTCGTCAGAACCAGGAGTGTTACGATCGTCGAGCGGGGGCAGATGGAGCAGATCCTGAGCGAGCAGGACTTCCAGATTACCGGTTGTACCTCCGACGAATGTGCGGTCGATGTAGGCCAGTTGCTGGGTGTGACAACGATGGTGGCCGGATCCATTGGCCGGGTGGGCGCCACCTACTCCGTGGATATCCGCACTATCGAAGTGCAGACAGGAAGAATCAGCTACTCCTTATGGCGGGATTACCGGGGGGAGATCGACGGCCTCCTCGGTATCATGCCCGACATTGCCAATGAACTCGTCAGCGCTATAGGGACCGACCCGGCCCCGGAGCCGGCAGCGTCTCCTCCTCCAGCGCTGCTGATGCTCACAAGCAGCCCTGCCGGTGCCCTCATCAGCCTGAACGGCGGGGAAGCCGGTACTACACCCCTCGACAGCATCGAGATCGAAGCCGGCCGGTGGCATACCCTTTCTCTCACCCGCGACGGCTATCACCCGGTGGATAGCACCATCCTGGCCGAGTCGGGGCAGTCCTATGATATCTTTCTCACCCTGGTACCCCTCCCCAGCCGGTTGTCCATTCAGAGCGATCCCCCCGGAGCAAGGATTCTGCTTGATGGTGCGGACCGGGGCTCGACCCCCCTCGCGGACATCGAGGTCGCAGGCAATCAGGCGCATACCGCCTCGATCAGCCTGGCGAGGTATAGTCAGCTGGATACTACCTTTTTCGCAGCAGCTGACCAATCTCATGAACTGAGCTTCACACTCATGCCGCTGCCGAGCAGTCTTTCACTCCGAAGTACCCCGAGTGGCGCAGCTGTCACATTGAATCGCCAACCAAGGGGACGTACCCCTCTCGATCTTTCCGGATTGACACCCCGCAGCCAGTATGCCGTGAGGTTGACGCTGAGGGGACATCTACCGGTAGATACGAGTTTTGTCGCCCAACCGGGTGAGCGGCACCAACTGAATCTCACCATGCAGCCCGTCGCGGTAGCAGCCACGACTGTCGCACCCCCTGAGGAGCTCGCATCCGAATCAACTCCACCCCAACCATCGGTCAAGCCGGAGAAGAAACGCGGCGGTATCTGGGTGGTGCTGGCCGTAGCCGCCACCGGGTATTATGGCTATACCCAGGGATGGTTTGACGAACAGACGCCTGAAGAAGAACTCCGGGTAGGCAATCCGCCACCCGTGCCGGTGAAATGAGAGAGAGCATGATGTTGATCCATCAACCATACACTCTCCGCCATTACCGCTTGCTAGCCCTCCTGACGGCCTTGGTACTGATGATTCCCCACCCTGGCTGGGGCCAGACCTCAAAAAACATCACCACCAGTCTTGAAGTCCCCCATGTACCTTTTGCTCAGGCCAGCAGTATTGGGGGCAGAAACATTATCGCCCGAGAACCGGGGCTCAAAGACGATGCCAAAACGGCTCTGAATGAGGGCGATACCATTGAAATGTGGTCAGCTAATTCAAGCCCAGGTAATGATGCGACCTATATAACCACGTATGCTGATTCCTTGGAAAAGAGATATGAGAGAGATGTAGAAACTGCAAGATTAAATGAAGGAAGAAGGACTTCTCCCGCCGTGCTAGAATCTTCTCCAAGGACAGTTACGTATGTCGAGAGCGAGGAGGATACAGACGACGATGGTATGCCCAATTCGTGGGAAATAGCCAATAGCTTAGACCCAGATGATCCTTCCGATGCCTGGGAAGATCCTGATGGTGATTTTGTTCTGAATCTGTTTGAATACCAGTTAGACAGCAGTCCATCCAATTCTTTGTCACCTGCCAGCGTTATAGTGTATGCAGATGGAAATCCAATGAATGCCATTGCCAATGCGCCAACGGGATCAATTATCCGTGTTGAAAGTGGAAACTACAATGTCAACTATAGGCTCTTTAGCCCCAAAACAATTATGATTCAAGGGGGATGGAATAGTGACTTTACAATTAGAGATCCAATCGTAACCCCCACCACATTTGATGGACGGTCTTTGGAGGAAGTCCTCTACTTCTCGTTTGATGGTGGTATGAACTCTATCATTCTGGATGGACTCACCCTGATCAACGGAAACGGCAATTTTGGCGCCCTTGCCATGATTGCCTCTGGTACATCTGTCATGAAGTGGAGTATGATCAACTGCCGGATCATTGATTCGAATAATCCTGAAGCCGCTGGTGGTGCTATTGCACATATCAACCATTGGGACAGTGGCCAATCGGATGTTTTTATCATCAAAAGCATTATTGCCAATAACACCAGCAGCGGTATAGCAAATCAAACCACTGGAACCGCCTCAGGCAGGTGGAAAATCATTCACGCAAATATTACGAACAACTATAGCGAAGACGCCGATGAAGGTTACGGAATCCATGCCTTTACTCTGGATTATGCTCCATTGAACATCGAACTAACTAATACCATCCTATGGGGAAATCAAAGAACGGATTTATTTGTTAACCAAGCCATCACAGTTAATGCCGAATATTCAGACGTAGGAATGGTTGATGCCTATTCAGGGGCAATCTATAATGCGGGAAGTGGAATTTTCAAAGCTGATCCACTTTTTGTTGATGCAGACAATGCCGATTTTACGCTGGAAGCAGGAAGTCCGTGCATCGACACCGGGATCGACATCGGGCTCCCCTTCCTGGGAGCCGCCCCAGATGTCGGTGCGCTTGAATACACAGCCGATCTCAACAGTGGCCTCGTCGCCTACTACCCCTTCAGCGGTAACGCCAACGACGAGAGTGGGAATGGGAATGATGGTACTGAACATAGCGTTACCCTTGCTGAGGACAGGTTTGGGCGTGTTGATAGTGCCTACAGTTTCAGCGGGGGCTACATCTCCATGCCTACCGATGCGTCAATCCTGAACACGCCCATCGACCAGTATACCTTTCAGGCCTGGATCAGGAGCACCAGCAGTACCGGGAATCCCCAGAATGTGTTTGAGACCCACACCCAGGCCCCATCCGGCAATAGGGAGATCTATTTTGAGGCTGATATGCCCGCACCGATGCGCTTCGGTATCACCGACGTCAGTGGTGCTGACCATCAGGTAGTAAGCAACTCCCTGGAGCTGAACACCTGGTACCAGGTAGTCGGCACGTACGATGGCAGCAAGCAGAAAATATATATCGATGGCGAACTTCAGGATTCCCTGGTATGGTCAAGCAGTTTTACCATCAACTCAGGGGCTGAATTGGGCAAGGATATGGAAGGAGGGCAGTACTTTCAAGGTCAGCTGGACGATATCCGCATCTACAATCGCGCCCTGAGCGCGGCAGAGATCAACTCCTTGTACCATGAAAAGGGTTGGGACCCTGACCTCCTCGTCCACTACCCGTTCAACGGCAACGCCAACGACGAGAGCGGAAACGGAAATAACGGTACGGTGAACGGGGCGACGCAAACCACGGATCGATTTGGAAATGCCAGTAGCGCCTACAGTTTTGATGGGGTAGATGATTATATTTACACACCTGTCCGTCCCGTTTCCGGTGCGTTAACCATCTCGTTGTGGATGAAAAGCAATAGTTCCGTAGCCTTCTCCGGCTTGGTCTTATCCCATGATGGCATCAAGAAAACGGGACTTTTGCTGAACAATCCTGCCACTCAGCTGAGATTCACCCTGCAGACCACGGCTGCCCAGAATGCCGTTGTTGCCGCCGATCAGAATTACCTGGATGATGCCTGGCATCATGTCGTGGGCAGCTATGATGGCACCGAGTTGGTGCTGTTGATCGATAACGTGGTGAGAGGAACGGTCGCTTTGACAGGAGACGTCGATCTGGGCGATAATTTCCAGATCAGTAGGGATGATGCTTTCGCGGATCGGTATTATTCCGGTATTATCGACGACATCCGCATCTATAACCGGGCATTGAGCGAGGCTGAGGTCGAAGCTCTCTACCACGAAGGCGGCTGGGATATTCCGCCGCCTGAGATCGTCTCCACCTCCCCCACCCAAAACGCCCTGAACGTGGCCCAGAATGCCGGGATCTCGGTCACCTTCGATATGGAAATGAATGCCGCCAGTCTAGACGAGACCACTTTCGTGGTCCACGCCTCGCAGACAGGGAAACTAAGCGGCACTTACAGCTACAATCCCGGTGATTCTACCGCCACCTTTACGCCCGATAGTCCATTCAAGATAGGCGAGCAGGTGAGCGTGATCCTGACCGCGGGAGTCCAAAGCGCGGCGGGAAGTGCGCGAGCGGATCCATATGCTTGGTCTTTCACAACGGGAGTAATCGGTGGTAGTGGTGAATTCCTTACCCAGACTACGTATGATGCCGGGGATAACTCCCAATCCGTTACTGCCGCCGACCTGGATGGTGACGGTGACGTAGATCTGGCCGTTGTAAACCGTACCAGTGACAACATCTCAGTACTGATGAACCAAGGCAGCGGAATCTTTGCCACCGCCGTGAATTACGAGGTAGGATCCAGCCCACGTTCCGTCACTGCTGGTGACCTGGATGGTGACGGTGATGTAGACCTGACTACAGCGAATTATTACAGCACCAACGTCTCAGTGCTGCTAAACCATGGCAGCGGAACCTTTGCCGCCGCCGTGAATTATGCTGCGGGATCTAATCCTCACGACATTGCGGTTGCAGACTTTGACGGAGATGGGGCCTCTGATCTGGCCGTGGCGGATTGGGGCAACGATAATGTCTCAATCCTGCTGAATAGCGGAAATGGAGTGTTTTCCGCCGATATGAATTACGCTGTTGGATCTACACCGCATGACGTCCGAGCTGCTGATCTGGATGGCGATGGGGATATCGATTTAGTTGCTGCAAACTATGGCGATAACAACGTCTCAGTTCTACTCAATAGCGGTAATGGGATTTTCGCCACTGCGGTGAATTACGCGGTGGGGACATATCCATACTTCGCAATCTCAGCCGACCTGGATGGGGATGGAGATCTTGATCTTGCCACGGCGAACTCACTCAGCGACAATATCTCAGTGCTGCTGAACCAAGGCGACGGGACATATGCCGACGCTGTAGACTATAGTGTTGGGAATAGTCCACGTTCAATCTCTGCTGCCGACCTGGATGGGGATGGGGATACCGACCTGGCGGTAGCGAATCGGGGCAGCAACAACTTTTCAGCTCTAGTTAACCAAGGCGACGGCACCTTTGCCACCGCCGTGGATTACGATGTGGGATCAAGTCCCCATTCTATCACCGCCGCCGATCTGGATGGCGACGGGGACCTGGACCTGGCCACAGCGAACTACAGTTCTAACAATGTTTCGGTACTCCTGAACGCTTGGGAGCCCACACCGCCCACCATAGTCTCCACCTCCCCCACCCAAAACGCCCTGAACGTGGCCCAGAATGCCGCGATCTCGGTCACTTTTGACATGGATATGGATGCCGCCAGTCTTGATAGCACCACCTTTGTAGTCCACGCCTCCCTGACCGGCACATTGAGTGGCACCTACAGCTACGATCACGGCAGCCACACGGCCACGTTTATACCAGACAGCCCCTTCAAGGTGGGCGAACAGGTGAACGTGATCCTGACGACGGGTGTGCAGAGCGAGGTGGGAGAATCTTTGACGAGCCCTCATGGGTGGTCTTTCACGATTGAGGTTGAGGATGGCAGCGGTGAATTTGCCCTAGCAGCGAACTATGCTCTCGGAGATAAGCCCTATGCGGTCACCGCGGCCGACCTGGATGGGGATGGGGATTTGGATCTAGCAGCGGTGAATGAAGGCTCGCATACCGTTTCAGTCGTGAAAAACAATGGTGATGGGAGCTTCCAGACCAGGACCGATTACGGTACGGGAAGTGTTCCTCGTTCGGTCTTCGCGGCTGACCTGGATAGTGATGGGGATCTGGAACTGGTCACGGCAAATGATGGCTCGCATACCGTTTCAGTGTTGAAAAACAATGGTGATGGGAGCTATCAGGCTAAAACGGATTACGGAACGGGAAATAGTCCCCGTTCGGTTCTTGCTGCTGATTTCGATGGTGACGCTGATCAGGACCTGGCAGTGACAAATGCAGGTTCCGCCAGCTTATCGGTGCTACTGAACGATGGAGATGGGGATTTCCTGGCGCAAACTTCCTACGGTACAGGTGGGTATCCATGGCAAATATTTTCTGCCGATTTAGATGGTGACGGCAATGTCGACTTGGTCACGGCAAATGAAGCAGCTGACAACATCTCCGTCCTGCTGGGTACCGGGGATGGAAGTTTTGCCACCCAGGTCACCTATGAAGCAGGTGACAGTCCTCGGTCTGTGGCAGCAGTTGACCTGGATGGTGACGGGGCTCTCGACCTGGTTGCGACCAATGAATACACCAACAACCTGTCGGTGTTACTGGGCAACGGGAACGGTACCTTTACCGCTCAGGTGACTTATGCTACCGGCAGCTATCCAAGTTGGGTGCGCGCTGCCGATCTGGATGGTGATGGGGACTTGGACCTGGCCACAGCAAATAATTATTCCGACAATGTTTCCGTGATGCTGGGCCATGGGAATGGCACCTTTGAAGCCCAGGTCACCTACACCGTCGGAGACTATCCTATATCCGTGTGTGCCACCGACCTGGACGGCGATGGTGACCTGGACTTGGCAACGGCGAATTATAATAGTGACAACGTGTCCATCCTGCTGAATACCGGCGGTGCACCACCAGACACCGACCTTGTCGCTTACTTCCCCTTTAATGGCAACGCCAACGACGAGACCGGGAACGGGAATGATGGCACGGTAGCTGGCGCAATCCTGGCGGTGGACCGGTTTAGCAATGCTGACCATGCATATAGCTTTGATGGGGTGGATGATGTGATCACCGGTTTGTTCGTCCCCGGCTCCGGTATGGATACGGCCATCACCACCACCGCCTGGTTCTATCAACCGGCTGAAGCAGGTCACCCGGGCGCGGGTATTGTTGGTGTTGGTGCCACCGGGAATCAGCAACACTTCTACCAGCGGCTCTTCGCTGATTATGGCGATAGTAACTGGGACGGTGCTGACGGCCAGAACCGGTTGTTCATCGGGGCCGATGATGGTATTAATGACCGATGGTGGGGATCTGATAGCGTGATCACCACCAACGAATGGCACTTCGCGACAACGACCTATTCTTCCGCAAGCCGAGAGGTCAGGATTTACATCGATGGGACACCTGACCGCATCATCAACCTATCCGACGATCTCTCCTTGACAAACTACTTGTTCATCGGATGCGATGGACATAATGATAATTACTTTGAAGGTCGCATCGACGACATTCGCATCTACAACCGTGCATTGGTCGATGCCGAGATTCAGGCCTTGTATCAAGAGGGTGGGTGGCTGGAGATGGCAACTGTCGATACCCAGTATGTCACCGGCAGTACGAACGTGGAATTTCCGGGGACAGATGTGTGGATGAATTTCGACTTTACAAGTCAAACGGGGGTAGATACCGTCGTGGTGAAGGCCTTCCAAGCTACCCCCGGTGGGAACCTGCCTGCAAGCATGTCGCTGGTGGAGCCACGGTATTGGGAGTTTGCCCACTCAGGTGAGGGAGTGTTCAGCGTGTGGTTGGAGTTCGACTTGGGTGCCGGCGCATTCAATGCCGATGATCAGGCCAATCCCGCGCAGATCAAGCTACTTCGGCGTGGAAGTGCCAGCGTGACGGATTGGACCATCGCGGCGGAGGGTGTTTCGGCTAGTGAGTCCACCATTTTCTTCGGCAGCATTACCGGATTCAGCCAGTTCGCCATCGGGCGGAGCACCGATACAGAGGCGCCCACTATCAGCAATGTGTCGGTACCGGCCAGTGCGAGCAGAGGGATTACGGTTTCAGTCTCAGCCAGCGTAACCGATGCCAGTGCCCTGGATACGGTCATACTCAACTACCGAAGCGGCGGATCGACCGATTATAGCCGGGTGGGAATGAACAGTCTTGGAGCAGATACTTACAATGGCAATATACTGGGGACGGCTGTCACTGAGAGCGGCTTAGCCTATTTTATCGTGGCCGAGGATGAGTATGGCAATCGGGATAGCTCGAGCACGGTAAATATACCCGTGGAGTATTACAGCGGTATTATCACTACCGGTGTGAGCGTGAGCGCGTTCTCCTCCGGTTTCCCCTTCAACAAGTGGCGACTGATTTCACTGCCCAGCAACGTGAATGACAAGTCAGTGGCAAGCATTATCCAGGGAGTGCTGGAGATAGCGCCATCTGATGAAACGTGGGAATTGCACAGGTACGTTGGTTTCTACGAAGAAACTGAAGGCCTCGTTCTTGGTGAGAGCTACTTCCTGAAACAGATCGTGACCGAGGATGCTCTCCATTTCACCTTGGGCGCCGGGGAGTCGGTGGACCTTAGCGGCTGGAATTTTTTACTCCCCTCTCGCAGCTGGAGCTTCATTTCCTCACCCTACCCATTCCCGGTCTCGGTGTCCGCGGATCAGGTCACCTTCGATGGGCCTTATACCTATGGCGAGTTCGGTTCCGGCGGACAGGAGGGCTGGTCCATGGGGCAGGTACAGACCACCTTCCGGCCCTGGGGCGGGTATATTATTTACAATAACACCAATCAGAACCAGACATTGGATATCGAGCCGCTCACATTGTCCAAGGGCAGGTTAGCGAAAGAGGCCGATTATCCACCGGATGGTTGGCTGGTTAATATCACAGTGGAGGGCGAGCGCTACTACGATGGTGGCAATACCATCGGCAGGTTGGCAGGTGCCGCAGAAGGGCGAGATGATTTCGACACCCCGGAGCCACCCTTACTGGAGGGATATATTTCGCTTGCGATGGACCAGCCGGACTGGAGTGACGGTACGGCCCGGTTTACGTCGGATATACGTCCCATGGATGATATGAATGGAATCTGGGATTTAGATCTTCGGACCAGGGGCGAGAAGGGGCCGATAAATCTAACATTTGAGGTTGTGGGAAATGTACCGGATGATATACAAGTGGCGCTACTTGATCTAATGGAACGCCAAGCCTACGGCCTTACGGTAGGTGAGAAGCCTGAAGCCATTACGGAGTACAATGAAAGTCTGCCGTACTATCTGAAGGTGATCTCGGGAACTGCCGATTTCGTGGATGGTGCCATCGAGGAAGCTCTGTCACAATTGCCGGAAGATTTCGCTCTTGCACAGAACTATCCCAATCCCTTCAATGCCGTCACTACCATCGAATATGCATTGCCGAAGCCAGCCAGAGTGTCATTGCGTGTATACAACGTGCTTGGGAAAGAGAGTGTCACTTTACTCAATGACTGGCAGGACATAGGTTATCACGAGATTGTATGGAGCGGCGCAGATGACCTTGGTAGGGATATTGCATCAGGGGTGTATTTCGCAGTCCTGCAGTCAGAGGGTGTTATCAAGACCAGAAAGATGGTGCTGCTGAAGTAGGATCGAGGTTTGGTTCCATATGGGCCTACGGTTTTGTAAGTAGTTGTTAATTAAGATCGATTGTCGGACTCGCCCCGTAGGGATCCCTTCGGGATACCCCGAAGGTCGTAGCTGCTCCAAATCATGCATTTCAGTGTTGTGCGGGTGACTTTCATTCACCTGAGAAGCACCTCCATAATTGACGCGCAATACTCAAATGTCACCTGCAAAATGGAATGCCAGTACCTCTGGTATCATCGATTCATGTGGAACCTTATAACGTGTTCGCGACCAAACTTGCCAGTAATTTTCAGGGTCAGTCTTAGCCACCGGTAATATATAATAACTGATATTCTTTATAAGCCATGGCGAAAAGAAAAAAGAGCGCGGAAACATCTAAGCCCGATAAGCTACGGTCATCAACGGATTTCTTTTCTCTATCGCAGCAAATCCTGTATCAGGCCATTCGCAGCCGTCCCACGGTGGAATTCCTCATCGATCTATCCAATACACTCATCTCGCATACAAAATGCCACTCCTTGGAGCTATGGCTGAAGGATAATGAGACTTGTGCTCGATGGGAAGCCACACGAAGTCCAAAGCGTTTTTTGCGCCTTGATGATGTATCCTGCGCCGTTGTGGATTCACTGGTCCAGCAGGGCATGGTGTGGACCAGGGACAGCCTTCAGGAGAAAATTGAAAGCATCAATATTGGTGATCGGTCTCATATCCGTTTTCCACTAACGGTTGATAACAAAATGATTGGTCTGCTGCTGCTCAAGAGCAACCAACCCGACTTTTTCAGAGAGACTGAGATTCCGCTACTCCAGCATATTGCACAGACCGTGGCATTTGCCTTGACTTTTCAGGAAGTGCGTCTAGCCCAAAGGGAGAGGGTTAAAGAACTTACCTGTCTGTATGATATTGCCCACATCGCTGCCCAGACACACCGTGAATTGCAGGACATCCTTGAGGACATCCTGAGATGTATCCCATCCGCCTGGCAGTACCCAGATATCGCCGAAGCGCAGATTGTACTTGATGGTAAAACCTATTCAACCTCTGGATTTGACAAGAGTTATCATCAGCAAAAGGCTGATATTGTTGTGGAGGGAAAGTCGGGGGGATTTGTGGAAGTCGTTTATATGGAAGACAGGCCTGAAATCGACGAAGGCCCCTTTCTGGTTGACGAGCGGAAACTCATCAATACGATAGCCCAAGAGATTGCTATTGTCGTCCAACGGAAACGGGCGCAGGCAGAGCGGATCACGCTCCAGGAACAAATCAGGCATGCAGATCGGCTGGCCACTATCGGCCATTTAGCTGCTGGTGTAGCACACGAGTTGAACGAGCCCCTCAGTGGTATTCTAGGATTTTCACAGCTTGCCAAGAAACACCCGGATCTTCCCCAGCAAGTCTCCCAGGATTTATCCAAGATTGAGTCGGAGTCCTTGAACGCCCGGGAGATCATCCGAAAACTCCTGTTATTCGCGCGGCAGACGTCACCCACCAAGAATCAGGTTAATCTCAATCACATTGTGGAGGAGGGAGTCTACTTTCTGGAAGCGAGATGCAAAAAGGCGAGCATCACGCTGACCCTCACTTTACAGACAAGTCTCCCGAAAATCACAGCTGATCCCATGCAACTACGTCAGGTAGTCGTCAATCTGGTTGTTAATGCGATCCAGGCTATGCCCGACGGAGGAAACCTGACCATCACAACAGCACTCCAGAATGAGTTTATCTGGCTGGTAGTATCGGATACGGGTGAAGGTATGACGGACGAGGTGAAGGAAAGAATTTTCGAGCCCTTCTTTACGACCAAGGATGTGGGAGGCGGGACCGGCCTGGGTTTGCCGATTGTCTATGGAATTATAACATCACACAGGGGTGAAGTTGAGGTGCACAGCCAACCGGGGAAGGGTACCCGCGTTGAAATCAGACTGCCAGTAGACGGACCCCTAAGAGAGGGTGTTACGGAGGAACAGTGACATGATGAACAGAAGGGACAAAGAGTGTATCTTGGTCGTGGACGACGCACCCGATACCCTTGAGGTCTTACATAGAAATCTTTCGGACAGGGGATACCGTGTCCTTACCGCCCCGAGTGTTGATGATGCGATCCGGATCCTCAAAGTGGAGTCTGTAGACTTGGTGATCACCGATTTAAAGTTACCAAAGATCAGTGGGATGGATCTGGTGCGTTATGTCCGGGAGAATCTGACCGATACCGAAGTGATGATGATTACCGGCTACCCAACAGTGGAAGGAGCAGTCGAGGCAGTAAAGATCGGCGCAGAAGAGTTTCTCGCCAAGCCCTTTACCGATGATGAGCTGTTTACTGCTGTTCAAAGGTCATTGGATACCTTGAACATGCGCAGGGAGCGACAGGTTGAGGCAGTGTCATTGGATAACCTGTGTGGGCTCATAGGTGAGAGCAAGATAATGCTTCGGGTCTACGACAGTATCGCCAAGGCGGCATCCACATCGGCGACCGTACTTATTACTGGCGAAAGTGGCACCGGCAAAGAACTGGTCGCCCGGGCTATTCATTACAACAGTCCCCGCTCGACTGCCCCTTTCATTCCGATTAACTGTGCGGGGATTCCCGAGGGATTATTCGAAAGCGAACTTTTTGGCCACGTAAAAGGTGCCTTTACGGGAGCCATGAGTACACGAACGGGCTTTTTTCAAGCAGCTGAGGACGGCACTATTTTTCTGGATGAGATCAGCGAGACCAGTCCGGCGATGCAGGTGAAACTGCTAAGGGTTCTCCAGGATAAGGTGATATGCATGGTTGGGGCCCGTCAAGCTGAGAAAATTGACGTGCGGATCATGGCCGCAACAAACACGGATCTTCAAAGTTTGGTCAAGAAATCAGTTTTTCGAGAAGATCTTTTCTTTCGTCTCAATGTTCTCTCTATCCAGGTTCCTCCCTTGCGTGAGCGGGAAGACGACATCCTGCAGTTAATCCACCATTTCTCTTCCAAGTATGCCCAGGAACTCGACGTCCCTCCCCCAAAGTTCACGAGCCAGGCTTACCGCGCGTTGAGAGGCTACTACTGGCCAGGAAATGTTCGGGAACTTGAAAACCTGGTCCAGTCAGTCATTGTCATGACCAGTGATAGGGAGATCGACATCAGTGATCTGCCAAAACACATGCGGTTCTCAATCCCGGGAGGGACCAGCATTGGAAAAACGTTGGTACAGGTTGAAACCGAACATATCCAGATGATCTTACATAGCGTAGACGGCAATAAAACCCAAGCCGCACAGATACTTGGTATTGACCGTAAAACATTGCGTGAGAAATTGAAAAAAGCCAGTAATGAAACCTGATGTGCCGGTTTCAGTGTCTGCACTATTAAAATAGCGGGGTGATTCTCTCCAACGAGGCGGAATACCCCGGCCACGCCAAAATCCTTCAGCGCTTTTCCCCCGAAAACAGATGTGACTCGTAAGTAACCATCATATCTGCATTCCTGCTCCTTTCTTTTTAATTATCAATTAGTTGCGGCTCATTGGCGGTGACGCAATCCGCGCAGAATAATGCCGGAGGCTTCCGTCCATTGTTATTGGCACGGCATTTGAAGTACCCCGCTACGGAACGAACCATGAACGTATTTCATGAGGTAGTGAATATGTCAGTAACAGAAGGAATACATGGCTTATGCCCGGTGTGCATTTATGGCTGTGATTGTGTTTTAGCTATGGATGCAAAGCACCCGGTTCTTCAATGCGCGCAGTTTGAGGGCTTCCCGTCAGTCTCAAGAGAACCGGTTAAACGGAAGAATCCGCACAAAGCCCACGAGAGTAACAAAAGTAGAAAAAACAATTACAGGGGATTGTGTAGTATCTGTGGTGGAGTTGAGACTTGTCTCTTCCCCAAGCCCGCTGGAGGCGTCTGGCAATGCGAGGAATATAATTAGCATGACATCCATGGACATCAGGGAGGAAAGACGAATGAATCCTTCTGAACTGGTCATTCGCGAAGAAGTGCTGCAAATCATAGAAAAGCATCAAGGTAATCATGGTAGCCTGATTGCAATCCTCGGAGATGTTCAGGCAAAGTACCGTTACCTCCCCGAAGAGGCGCTACGAATTGTGGCCGAAAGCACCAACCATTCCATCATTGATCTGTATGGCGTGGCGACCTTCTATCAACTTTTCAGTCTTCAACCACAAGGGAGGCACCTTGTATCCGTTTGTCAAGGCACAGCTTGTCACGTACGAGGCGGAGCGGCCATCGCCACCGAATTCGAGAGATGCTTGGACACCCCCAATGGCAAGACCACCTACGACCAGCAGTTTACGTTGAAGACTGTCAATTGTCTGGGAGCCTGCGCGATGGGACCAATTGCGGTGGTGGACGGCTACTATTTCTCGAGTGTTGGGATCAATAGTGTTAAAGAGATCATTAGCAAAACTCAAGATGGACTCGACCGTATTGACGTCGGGTCTGACCGGAGGATTTTCCCACTCGAGGTGCGGTGTTCGTACTGCAATCATACACTGATGGACTCCAGTTACCCAATCGATGGTCATCCCTCGATCAAGCTGACAATCTCCTTTGCCGATAAGCACGGATGGATGAGGCTGTCATCCCTTTATGGCAGTTACTCCATTGTGGCTGAACATGAGATCCCATCCGATGTCATTATGCACTTCTTCTGCCCGCATTGTCATGCTGAAATCATTGGGGCGGCCAGCTGTTCGGAGTGCGGCGCGCCTATGTTTCCGATGAATCTTGGCGGTGGGGGTATAATCCAGGTGTGCTCCCGACGAGCATGTAAGGGCCATCTACTCGACCTGGCATCCAATCCTATCGACTGACAATCCATATAGATCATGAGAGGATAGCACATATGAGGAGGATTACCTCCGTTGAAGGATTCCAGAGCTTTCGTCAACGGGTGCTAAAAGAAACCGCGATGAAGGAATCCAAACCCTGCTTGGTCATCAGTGCAGGTACTTGTGGACAAGCTAGCGGTGCCAACGATGTAATGCGGATTGTCAAACGTCAGATCATCGAGCGGCACCTGCAGGAGTCCATCTTATTGAGGATTACGGGTTGCCAGGGTTTCTGCGAGATGGAACCCTTCATCCTTGTGGAACCTGGAAATCACCTGTATCCCAAAGTCAAGATGGAGGATGTACCCAGGATAATTGATTCGGCCTTTGAAGGGAAGGTCATCGATGAATTGATTTATAGAGAAAAACATAATCACCAGCGCTATTCCTCTCAAGAAGAGATTCCGTTTTTCAAGAAGCAGACACGACTCATCATGGGAGAGAACCAGTTCATAGACCCCATCAGGATCATGGATTACTTCGAGCGGGGAGGCTATGCAGCCTTTGAAAAGGTGATATCCACACCCAATCCGGATTGGATCATTCAGGAGATCACCAAGTCAGGACTTCGGGGGCGTGGCGGTGCCGGTTTCTCCACGGGGGTGAAATGGTCGCTGGCAAGAAAGGCCGGAAATGGGGAGACCCAAAAATACCTGGTCTGCAATGCTGACGAAGGTGATCCCGGCGCATATATGGACCGCAGCTTATTGGAGGGTAATCCCCATGCTATCATCGAGGGGATGATCATCGCCGCCATGGGAATCGGCGCAAGTCACGGCTTTGTCTATGTACGGTCGGAATACCCCCTGGCTATCAAGCATATCCTGGTGGCGATCCACCAGGCACAACAGTCTGGTATCCTGGGAAAGAATATCTTGGGTACAGATATAGATTTTGATATTGATGTCGTTCGAGGTGCAGGCGCTTTCGTCTGCGGTGAAGAAACAGCACTGATCCGGTCCATTGAAGGTCGTATGGGAGAGCCCAGACAGCGGCCTCCCTACCCTATCGAGAAAGGCCTGTGGGGTAAACCTACCTGTATCAATAATGTGGAAACCTTGGCAAATATCCCGACCATTATCAACATGGGAGCTGAAGCGTATAATAAGATCGGAGCTCCCCAGAGTACAGGCACCAAGATTTTTTCACTGGTCGGTAAAATTACCAACACTGGTCTGGTAGAAGTTCCCCTGGGGATAACGATAAGCGATATCGTGTACAGCATCGGTGGGGGGCCACCTGGAAAAGCGAAGATCAAGGCCATCCAGACCGGCGGACCATCCGGTGGCTGCATTCCGGCCAGTCTGTTCGATTTGCCCATAGATTACGACAACCTCGCAGATGCTGGAACCATCATGGGGTCCGGTGGCATGATCGTCATGGATGAAAACACCTGCATGGTTGACGTGGCCAAATATTTCATGAACTTCCTTAAGGGGGAGTCTTGCGGTAAATGTTTTACTTGCCGCAAAGGTACGCAGCGGATGTATGAGATTCTCGATGATATCACCAGGGGCGAAGGAACCATGGAGCAGCTGGATCTCCTTGAGGATCTTGCGTTGGCGGTAAGGGATACGACCATGTGCGGCCTCGGTCACGGAGCCCCTAATCCGGTGTTATCGACACTACGGTATTTCCGCGATGAGTATATCGAGCATATACAGAACAAGCGCTGCGCGGCGGGTGTTTGCAAGGACCTGGTCGGTGCACCTTGTCAGAATGCGTGTCCCCTGGGGACCGAGGTCTGGCGATATGTAGCCCTTATCCAGCTGGGTCACTTCGAGGAAGCCTATCGGGTTATTCGAGAACATAATCCGTTTCCCTCGGTATGCGCCCGGATCTGCAACCATCCATGTGAAGATCGCTGCCGCGCAGGCACCAGTGGCGGAGAACCTATTGCTATCCGCACTCTGAAACGTTTTATTACTGATCGTGTTGATCCATCCGTTTACCAGGTTTCGCACCCTACCCAATCGGACATCGAACCAGCCCGGGTAGCTGTCATCGGAGCGGGACCTTCAGGTCTCGCAGCAGCACACCAACTGGCGCGTGAAGGGTATGAGGTTGAGATCTTTGAGGCCGACGATCGGCCCGGGGGAATGCTGGTTTCCGGCATCCCTGCCTACCGCTTGCCGGCGGATATCATCCAGAAAGAAATCGGAGCATTGATCCGAGATCAGGTAACACTCACATGCAATACTGTGCTGGGCCGTGATATAACCATTTCAGGTCTGTTCGATGCAGGATTTAAAGCCATCTACCTCTCCATGGGAGCACATAAAAGCCGTCGGATGAATCTCGAGAATGAAGATGCGGACGGAGTATTCTCCGGTATGGAATTTCTCAAGACCTTCAACCTGAAAGGAGAGGAGCTTGGAAAAGGCCACCTGGGTGTGGTCGGGGGCGGTAATTCCGCTATTGATGCAGCAAGAGTAGCGATCCGCCAGCAGGGAGTGGAGAGTGTTACCATCTTTTATCGGCGCACCCGCAATGAGATGCCCGCCTACGATGAAGAGATAGAGGCGGCATTGGAGGAGGGAGTGAACATTGAGACGTTGATTGCGCCGGTCAGGATAATAACTGAGGAAGACCGCCTGGTTGCCATCGAGTGCATCAGGAATGAGCTTGGGGAAGTTGATGCGAGTGGCCGACGCCTGCCAGTTGCCGTACCAGGAACTGAAACGACCATACCCATCGATACGTTGGTGGTCGCCATTAGTGAGGAACCGGCCACCGAGGTCGTCGCTCCTATGGGCATTGAACTCGGCAAGGGACAGAAAATAGTAGCGGACATGGAGACGTGCCTCACGGCTCTGCCCGGGGTTTTCGCCGGGGGTGATGCTGTGACAGGTCCCAATACGGTGGTGGAAGCGATTGCTGATGGGAAGCGGGCTGCCGTGATGATTGACCGCTACCTGCGGGGGGAGGAGCTCCACCAACCTACAGCTCCCCGCTTGCCACAAGTACTGCTCGAAACCAACGGCAGAGCAGTTGATATCCAAGATGGGTCAAAAAGGGTTGCACAACCGACCATTCCCGCGATAGCCCGGCAACACAATTTTACCGAGGTAGTGGGATCCGTCTCGGCAGAAGAAGCCCTGTGCGAAGCGGGAAGATGTCTGCGCTGCGACCTGGAATTCACCAGACCGGTAATTGAATCCGTCAGCAAGGCGAGTGGTGATGGAGATGAGACATGACCAAGTTGAAGATCAACGGGCTTGAAGTATCGGTAGAGAAAGGCAGTACCCTTCTGGAGGCCGCAAAGTTCCTTGGATTTCCCATCCCGACGCTATGCCATATGGAAGGCCTATCGCCCTATGGTGCCTGCCGACTTTGTGTGGTGGAGATCGGGGAGGGTGCAAGCGCCAAGCTGGTGTCTTCATGCACCTACCCGACGCAGGAAGGCCTCAAGGTGCGGACAGCATCATCACGGGTGTTACGGGCACGGCGAATGGTTCTGGAACTGCTGCTGGCTTCTTGTCCCCAATCCAAAGTCATCCAGGACCTGGCATCCCAACACGAAGTCAGACAGCAGCGCTTCAAGCAGGAATACGAGGATTGTATCCTCTGCGGTCTATGCGTGCGCATGTGCTCCGAGCAAATGATGGCCAAAGCTATCGGATTCCAGGGGCGCGGTGACCACCGTCGATTGGGAACACCCTTCGATGTGAAATCAGAATCGTGCCGGTTGTGCGGGGGCTGTATGTATGTATGCCCTGCCATCCAGCTGCGGTGTACGTACACTGAACCGGAAAAGGCGATCTGCGGTGGCTGCGCGAATATCAGTCCGCCCTGCGCCGATAAAGAAACATTCGATGACATGATGTGCTACATGGATCCCTGTGTGGCATGTGAGATCGAGAATCATCAATAATTAGGAAAACGGAGGATACCATGTCGCTTTCGAGAGTAAACGCCTCAGCTGCGACTCTGACCAAGAACAGAACCGAAGAATCAGTAGTGCCGGCATCGGGTATGTGCGTCACTTGTGTGGATGGTTGTATTGGTATGTGCGAGATCGGCAAATCAGCCTACCGTGGACACGAAGTAATCTACCCGCAGCCATTTGGTGTGATCACAACCGCGGCCGAAAAGACCTACCCGGTAGACTATTCCCACTTCAATATCATGGGTGGGGTAGTTGGTGCCCAGGGTATGGAGGCGGACAGCGACAAGGCCATCTTTCCAGCCGTTAATCTGGAGGTGCGCTTTGGGCATGATAATGAACTGAAGTTTCGATATCCCTGGATCATCCCCGGGATTGGATCAACCAATATTGCCCGGAATAATTGGGAGGGACTGGCTATCGGTTCTGCCCTGGCGGGTACCGGTCTGACCATTGGTGAGAATGTAGCCGGTATGGATTCCGAGTCGGTCATCAAGAACGGCAAAGTAGTAGATACGGCAGACCTGAAGCGCCGGATAAAACTATTCCAGGATAATCAGCGTGACGGATACGGCGCGATCGTTGTCCAGGCCAATGTCGAGGATACCCGTCTGGGTGTTCACGAGTATGTGATAGGCGAGATGGGTGTAGAGTGTGTGGAAATGAAGTGGGGCCAGGGTGCGAAGAATATTGGTGGAGAAGTTAAGGTCCGGGACCTGGAGAAGGCCCAGATGCTCCATAAACGGGGCTACGTGGTATTGCCGGACCCGACCGATCCAGTAGTAATTCAGGCCTATGAGAAGGGCAGTTTCAAGGAATTCGAGCGTCACTCGCGGGTTGGTATGGTCACCGAGGAAGCTTTCGCTAAACGAGCGGAGGAGCTGCGTAAGGCCGGTGCCAAGTACATCTTCCTCAAAACGGGTGCCTACCGCCCGGCGGCGCTTGCCCAAGCAGTAATCTATGCATCGAGGTACAAGCTTGACCTGCTAACCGTGGATGGAGCCGGTGGAGGAACGGGGATGAGCCCTTGGCGAATGATGAACGAGTGGGGTGTGCCACCGGTTGAGCTCCATTCGCTTCTCTATCAATACTTGAAGCAGATTGCGGACAAAGGCCAGCATGTGCCAGCTATCGCAGTCGCAGGCGGATTCACATTCGAAGACCAGATCTTCAAGGGTCTGGCCATGGGCGCTCCTTTTGTCAAGCTGGTGGGGATGGCCCGATCCCCTATTGCGGCAGCCATGGTGGGCAAGACCATCGGGAGAACCATCAGCGAGCGTCAGATACCAGTCTATGTGGAGCGTTTTGGCAATACGCAGGATGAGATTTTCGTTACGGCTCACTCGCTGCGCAAAGAACTGGGTAACGAGGAATACGAGAAGCTCCCCACGGGGGCAATTGGTCTTTACACTTACTATGAGCGTTTAGCCCAGGGACTTCGCCAGCTCATGGCCGGCTGCCGGAAATTCTCACCTGAATATATATCACGGGATGACCTGGCCGCCCTGACCCATGAAGCAGCAGATATCAGCGGCATCCCGTACGTCATGGATGTGGACAAGGATGAAATTGATAAAATCCTTGGCACTGGGGACTAAGACGCCAGGTAGGATCACCAAAAAACCGTAACGTGGATTTTGCCTGAAGATGATCGGCCACATCATTTTTGGTCCTCTCTAGCTATCATGGATCCTACATCTCCATTGCATAAATGACCAGTTCTTCAGGGAGATCAAGTTCCAGCCGTTGTGCCACCTGGTGCCCGTTGTTCCGCCGAAGCTGACTGATGGACAGAACGGATTTCCTGCATGAGCTGTGGGACACCAATCCCTCTATTCCCGTCATGATTTCCCCTTAACTTCTCACTGCTATGCATCGGATTCGAATGACAATCCAGGGGGCAGTCCAGGGTGTCGGTTTCCGGCCGTTTGTCTACCGTCTTGCCACTGAACTGATCTTGACGGGCACGGTTGCTAATACTGCCAGTGGGGTAATCGTGGAGATTCAGGGGACCGGCGAGGCGGTGAAAACCTTCACCCACCGCGTGATCGAAGAGGCTCCCCCGGTTTCCCACATTTCCAATACCTCAACCGAGGATCTGGAAGAGCAGCTGGAAGAGAAGGATTTTATAATTCTCTTCAGCGACGATTCTGAACCGAAGACGGTCACTATCCTCCCTGATCTGGCCACCTGTCCGGAATGCCTGGAAGAGATTCTTGATCCGGGGGACCGCCGAGCGGGCTATGCATTTACCAATTGCACCAACTGTGGACCCCGGTTCTCCATCATCAACCACATTCCATATGATCGGCCCAATACAGAGATGCGCCGGTTCTCCATGTGTCCCGAGTGCGAGGACGAATATCACGAACCTACAGACCGCCGCTTTCACGCCCAGCCAAATGCCTGCCCGGTCTGCGGGCCACGCTTGATGCTGGAAGTCAATTCCGGAGAACGGACGACCGAAGTGATCCTCCATGCGGCAGATCTGTTGCGGAAAGGGACAATCGTGGCACTCAAAGGCCTGGGTGGGTATCAGCTGTTGTGTGATGCACGAAATGAAGAGTCGGTACAGCGGCTGCGTGCGAAGAAGCACCGTGAAGAAAAGCCTTTCGCCGTCATGTTTTCTGATTTGTCCGCCATCACCCAGGTCTGCGAGATCAGTGAGGATGAGCAACAGCTGCTCCAATCATTTGCGGCACCCATCGTACTGCTGGCAAAGCGAGGGGATGGTCACCTGGCGCCATCCATAGCACCCGAGAATCCCAACCTGGGGGTGATGCTGCCCTATACACCCCTCCACCATCTGCTTATGGCCCAGCTGGACTTTCCGGTGGTGTGCACCAGCGGGAACCTCCACGATGAACCCATCGCCACCACCAGTGAGGAAGCCCGGACCAAGCTCAGCCCAATCGCTGATGCCATCCTTTCCCACGACCGTCCCATCGCCCGGCACATGGATGATTCGGTGGCCCGGGTGACAGCCCGGGGTATTCAATACCTCCGGCGAGCTCGAGGATATGCTCCCCTGCCGCTGTACCACAACCGAAGCATGCCCAACATCCTGGCAGTAGGCGCCCATTACAAGAACACCATCGCTATTTCCTTCGGCAATCAGACTATCCTCAGCCAGCATATCGGTGATCTGTCCACTCCCGAAGCCCATCAGGCGTTCGCCAAAGTGGTAGCCGATCTGCCCCGCCTGTACGATTTCACCCCGGAACTGGTTGCCTGTGATCTTCATCCCGATTTTCTTTCAACCCAGTATGCTGAGAGCCTTGGACTTCCGCTGGCAAGAGTCCAGCACCACCATGCCCATATCGCCGCGGTAATGGCTGAGCATGAAATTGACGGCCCGGTCCTGGGTATCGCCTGGGACGGCACAGGACTGGGGACCGATCACACTATTTGGGGCGGCGAATTTCTTGTCTGCGAGCGGGGTGAATTTGAACGGGTGTCCTATATGGAGACCTTTCCTCTGGTGGGGGGCGATTTGGCCACCAAGGAGCCCCGCCGATCAGCGCTGGGATTGATACACCGCTCAGGTGTGAACGCTGATTTTCCCCATGGATTCAGTCAGGAGGATATGGCGGTCATACAGCAAGCTCTGGAAAAGGGAATCAACACCCCCCAGACATCCAGCGTTGGCCGCCTGTTTGACGGCGTCGCCGCCTTGTTGGGTCTGCGGCAGATTACCAACTTCGAGGGTCAGTCCGCGATGGCGCTGGAATTCGCAGCCGAAGGAAAACTGGGCAAATCATATCCCTTTGAACTGAATACGAGGGTAGACTGGATTCCCATGCTCCATGCCATTTTAAAGGACCGCGACAGGGGCGTGTCCCTAGCTGACATCGCTGCCCGCTTCCACGGAACACTTGCAGAAATCATGGTTGCCGGAGCACGCATGGCAGGACTCAAGCAGGTTGCACTGTCCGGTGGATGCTTCCAGAATCGTCTACTGTATGAAGGCGGGGCGGCCCGGCTTGAGAAGGCGGGATTTACCGTTTTGCTTCCCAGGCAGCTCCCGGTGAATGACAGCGGAATTGCAGCCGGTCAGGCGTGGGTAGCGAGCTGGACCCAGCAATAGCCTGACCTGCTAATAATTATCCGATTTACGTGCCAACGGCAGTGATTAACTTTACTGGATGAATCATCAGGGCCAACGTGTGATTCAGAAACATATTCTCATTTTGCTGATCCAACAGCAGGCTTAAGCGACTTGTACGATGCATGAAATGTCCATCGCTACCGAAATCCTCAATATCGTTGAGAGAGCGGTGCAGACAAACGGCGCGACCGGAGTAACGGATATTTTCATCGAGGTAGGAACCCTCGCCGGCGTCATGATCCCATCCCTCGAATTTGGCCTGGAGATTATCAAACAGAACACCTTGGCCAGTGATGCCGCCATCCATATTGAAGAAATCCCGGGAGAGGGCAAATGCCTGGACTGTGACCGAATATTCCCCATGGATTTTCCTGTTGCGCCCTGTCCGGAATGTGAACAGAGCTATCTCCGCATGATCACCGGGGATCAACTTCGGGTCAAGGAAATTGAAGTAGAAAAGGTGCCATAATGTGCGAGACCTGCGGCTGCGGCCAACCTGACAATCAGGGCGTAAAAATATTGAAACCCGGGGGCACGGATCAAACGGACCCGCATCTGCACGATGAGCATTCACACCACCCACACGGTCACGAGCACTCTCATCACGAGCATTCCCACTCACATCCGCACAGCGAGAAGATTCCTGTTCAGGAAGATATCCTGGGCGCCAATAATCTGGTCGCGGCTCGTAACCGGGGGTATTTCGAAGGGCGTCAGATCTTCGCCATAAATCTGATGAGTTCACCCGGTTCAGGCAAGACGACCTTGCTGGAAAGGACCATCCAGGACCTTTCATCCGATGCAGATTGGGCGGTGATCGAAGGCGACCAGCAGACCACGGTGGATGCGGACCGGATTGACCGGGCCGGTGCACTGGCTATCCAGATTAACACCGGCACCGGCTGCCACCTGGATGCCCGGATGGTGCGCGATGCACTGGAGCAGCTTAATGTCCCGGAAGGCGCTGTCCTGGCCATAGAAAACGTCGGCAACCTGGTTTGTCCCGCCCTGTTCGACCTTGGAGAAGCCCGTCGGGTTATCATCGTCAGTACTACCGAAGGCTCGGACAAGCCGCTGAAATATCCCACCATACTGCGGGATGCCCACCTCTGTATCATTAACAAAGTGGATCTGCTGCCCTACGTGGATTTTGATATCGATGAATTCAAGACGAATGCCTTACGGGTTAATCCGGATCTGGGTTTCATCTGTCTCTCAGCCAGGAGCGGTGAGGGGCTTGAGGAGTGGTATGACTGGCTCAAGGAGAATCATAATACTATCAGCAAAAGCAGTAATTAGTTCGAGGTTACCAAGTAGATATGGAGTGAAATGATGTGCCTGGCGATACCGGGGAAATTGATCGAGATCTATGAGGAAGCCGGCCTGCGCATGGGTCGGATTGAGTATGGTGAGATTGTGAACGGGGCGTGCCTGGAATACCTGCCCGACATTGAGGTCGGTGATTACGCCATCGTGCATGCCGGATTCGCCATCAGCATTCTGGATGAAGAGGAGGCACAGAAATCCTTTGAGGCCTGGGAAGAGATGATACAAAAAGCCCGGGAGGCGGGAATATCCATGGATGAGGAAGGCTACCTGCCCGACGGAGGCTCGTCTTGAAGTTTCTCGAGGAATTCCGCGATTCCAAAGTCGCTCGGTTATACCTTGAGCAGATTCAAACCACAGCGACTCAACCCTGGAAAATCATGGAGGTCTGCGGCGGTCAAACCCATGCCATCATGCAGTACGGGATTCAGGAGCTGCTCCCGGACCTTGTGACACTCCTGCATGGCCCTGGCTGCCCGGTCTGTGTCACACCTTTGGAGCAAATCGATAAGGCCATCGCCATCGCCGGTCAGCCCAACGTGATCTTCACCAGTTTCGGGGATATGCTGAGGGTTCCCGGTTCTGAGAAAGATTTGTTCAGCGTAAAGGCGGAAGGGGGCGATGTCCGGGTGGTATACTCCCCGCTGGATGCCGTTCGGACCGCCAGCGATAATCCCGACAGAGAGGTGGTATTCTTTGCCGTTGGATTTGAAACCACTGCTCCGGCTAACGCCATGGCGGTCAAACAAGCAGCCACACTGGGGCTTACCAACTTTTCCGAGATCGTTTCACAAGTATTGGTCCCCCCAGCCCTGGAAACCATCCTTGTTTCACCCGATAACCAGGTGCAGGGCTTTCTCGCCGCCGGCCATGTTTGCACCGTTATGGGCTTCCATGAATACGAACCGGTGGCTGCCAAGTACCAGGTTCCGATTGTGGTAACCGGTTTCGAACCGCTCGATATCCTGGAAGGTATCCTGATGACCGTCCGGCAGCTGGAACAGGGGCGCTACGATGTGGAGAATCAATACCGGCGCAGTGTGCACCGGGAAGGGAATGAATCCGCCCAAGAGATGATCAGGGAAGTATACCGGATCGTACCCCGCAAGTGGCGGGGAATTGGTGAGATCCCCAAGAGTGGACTTGGATTGCAGCCCGCGTACGAGGCTTTCGATGCCGAGATCAAATTCAGTGTAGGCACCATTCGTACCCGGGAACCGGAAGTGTGTATCAGCGGCGAAGTGCTCCAGGGTTGGAAGAAGCCTCTGGAATGTCCGGCCTTTGGGAATGATTGCACGCCTGACACTCCCTTGGGCGCTACCATGGTCTCATCTGAAGGTGCCTGCGCCGCATACTATCGCTATCAGGGGGTCACCGCCTGAGCGCCATGGATCTCAACTGTCCACTTCCCTTCGAGGATAACGAGAAGATCAGCCTGGCCCATGGTGGTGGTGGCCGGCGCATGGCCCGATTGATCCAGGAGGTTATTCTGCCCCACTTCTCCAACGGCAATGTTCACAACACCCACGATGGGGCCATCCTGGAATTCGGCTCCGAGCGACTGGCCTTCACCACCGATTCCTTCGTTGTGACGCCGACCTTCTTCCCCGGAGGTGACATCGGAGACCTCGCTGTCAACGGTACCATCAACGACCTGGCCATGTGCGGGGCTCAACCGCTCTATCTCAGCTGCGCGCTGATCCTGGAAGAGGGCTATGCCATGGAATCTCTACGCCAGGTATTGGTCTCCATGGGAACAGCTGCCGATGCGGCCGGTGTGGCAATGGTGACTGGCGATACGAAAGTAGTGGATCATGGCAAGGGCGATGGTATTTTCATCACTACGACCGGTGTCGGCAAGGTCCTGCCGGGTGCCGGGATTGATCCCCGCTTGGTTCAGCCCGGGGACGCCGTGATCATCAACGGGCCGGTAGGTGACCACGGGATGACTATCATGTGCCAGCGTGAGCATCTCAAGCTCCAGGGCGATCTAAGCAGCGACACCCGTCCGCTGCACCGCGAGGTGGAGGCACTCATTGACCGGTTCGGCAAGGATATCCACTGTCTCCGTGATATGACCCGCGGCGGTCTGGCCAGTGTCATGAATGAGATCGCCCAGGAGGCGGAGGTGACTATCAGTCTTGAGGAACAGGCCATCGTCGTAAATCCCGCCGTACGCAGCGCCTGCGAGATTCTGGGTATCGATCCACTGTACGTAGCAAATGAGGGCAAATTCGCAATCTTTGCCGCACCGGGGACTGAAAACGAAATCTCTACACTACTCCGTAATATCAATCCAGTGAACCAGCCGGCGGTGATTGGCCGGGTGGAGAAAAAGGCGACCGCGCCGGTGGTCATCCAGGGCCTGCTGGGAGCCAACCGCATTCTGGATATGCTGTCCGGGGAACAGCTACCCCGTATCTGCTGAGGTTGTGATATGCACAGTGACTTGATAATCCTTGCCTGGACCGCTGCCGGTATCGGACTGATCCACACCGTCACCGGTCCGGATCATTACTTGCCTTTCATCGTCATGGGACGGGCAAGACAATGGTCCCTTATGAAAATATTTTCTATTACCCTGCTCTGCGGTGTCGGGCATATTGTGGGATCAGTAGTACTGGGATTTATCGGAATCGGTGCCGGTATCGCTGTGCACGAGCTGGTGGAAATTGAATCTCTGCGAGGGAATATCGCTGCCTGGGGATTAACTGCGTTCGGTTTAATCTATATGTTGTGGGGATTGCGGCGGGCCTACCGGAACCGCCTGCACACACACGAGCACAGCCACTTGGATGGTCAGCTGCACATTCACGAACACAGCCATTCAGAAGAGCATGCTCACGTACACGAAGCGCAGGATCAATCAGTACGCCTTACTCCCTGGGCGCTGTTCATCATCTTTATACTGGGCCCATGCGAACCCCTCATCCCGCTGCTTATGTTTCCGGCGGCTGAAAAGAGCTTAGCGGGGGTTGCTTTGATTGCGGGAATTTTCGGAGTGGTGACCATCGCCACCATGACAGGTATCGTGGTATTGGTCCATACGGGTGTGCGACATCTTCCTCTTGGCCGTCTTGAGCGTTATACCCATACCCTGGCCGGGGGGACACTTGCGGTCAGCGGTCTGGCGATACTGGTGCTGGGGCTATAACCAGATCCGCTATCAACACCCTTTATGTCGGTTGGTAATTGCAGTCTCATTCGAGGAAATTTTCGAGCACGTAGCCTGGCCTAGCAATCGGAGTGCTCTGGCAGCTGGAAAAAGCAATGCAACTCCCCCTCACATAAACGTGAGTGAATAGTACTGTTGAGTTGGCTATATTTAGGACTCAGGGCTGTACAACCCAATCATGCGCCAGCTACATAGGATGCCACCGATCCAAATAGGGATTGAGGGCTTTTACTTTAGTGCGAAGTACTGCCAAGTGCAGCACACCAAAGCCCTATGAATGGTTATAAACAACCTCCGGATAGAGTTCACCCGCACAATCCGGGCACACACCGTGGGTGAAATCGGCCTCGGTGTGCTCGTGGATGTACTCCTCTAGCTGGCTCCAGTAACCCTTGTCATCACGGATCTTCTTGCATGAGGAGCATATCGGGATTAAACCGCGCAGGATTTTCACAGCTGCCATTGTCTCGTTCAGCTTTTGACCACCCAATACAATACCGATTAGTCCTAGCATCCCGATAAGCCCATGTGCTATCCATAGTGTGCGCTCGCGAACTCGGCTAATATCCAAAAGCGGCGTCATCGGCACTGAGATGCTAATCCCGCCACGAATCTCCCCAAGCTGATAACCTTGTTTCGCATGGCATTGTAAGCAGTTCACTTCCACAAATAGTGGTTTCATTAACCGCATGTATAGTATATCATCAATAGTCTCAAGGGAACTATATTCGACTTTACCTTGCTCAAAGGTCTGCAATGCTATTCGTTCCCAATCATCCGGGGCATTCTTTGGCCTGATCGGGAATAGACTGGTAATATGCCCTTGTTCGCCGGATTGGGCTTTGGCAAGTTCATGCACCTGTCTGGTCATGTAGGCAGGATTGATCTTGGTCAGTAAAAGCCCTGAGGGTGAAGAAATGTCGCGCTCGAGTATATCCAAATATTCATTGGGAACCGTCTGCCCGCCTACTACACCGTAAACCCCGTTGTTAAGTGAATTCCACCTTCGATATAGGACATCCTTTTCAAAGGAACTGCGAGCGTATGTTCGAGCCAGATCTCTTATTTGGATGTCATTATTATGCAGGTTCCAAAGTAATGATGCTGCAATGCAAAGGAGCCATACAAAGAGAAGCAGTCCGATAAAGGGCTTAATTCCAAATCTCTTTTTTTTATTCATTGAGAATTCCCAGAGTATAGATTCCACCGATATGTAATTCGATAAGAATTTAGGGCTTACTTAACACAAGTCTTGAAAACATACCGAATACGCCGCATAAGTATACGATTTCCAAGGAAGATTGTGAATCAGGGTAAACATGTATTCCTGGATGGGGGATTTCCCGATATGTAACAGTGATACTATGGACACAGCTCCGCGTAGAGGCCTGAGGATACAGGTGGGATGAAGGTACTCGCAGCTGCTAAAGATAAACTCTAGCTGCCCGGTATGGTTTCGTCGTCGCGGAGCTTGGGGGCGATGGTAAAATTCGTGAAGCCATACAGTACCGCGAAGACCACTCCCAGATAACACATAAATGCCCAGGGGGCGTATTCAAGGACCGGAACATCCAGGGTGCCGGCCATAAACACCCCGGCCATGCTCCAGGGCACCAGGGGCACAATGACAGTGCCGGAATCTTCCGTGGTCCGGGAGAGGTTCTTGGCTGCCAGGCCTCGCTCACTATAGGCCGGTGCGTATAGCTTCCCCGGGATGATGATGGACAGGAACGAGCTGCCGGTGATGAAGGCCACGGTGATGCAGCTGAGCGCTGTCGCCAGCACTAATGATCCGGTGCGATTGATAACTCGCAATAAACGCTCCAGGATCACGTCCAGCATTCCGGCCCGCTGCACGATGCCGGCGAAGGCAAAGGCACAGAATCCGATGAGGGTGACATCCATCATGCTCATCATACCCCCGCGGGAGAGCAGGCTGTCCAACTCCGGCAGACCGGTATCGGCCTTGAATCCCAGCGTCATGGTATTCAGCACTTCCGGCAGGGTGATATCTTGGAACCAAACGGCCAGCAGGCCTGCGAGCAGCGATGCGATCACCATAAATGGGATCGTGGGGAGTTTGCGGATGGCCGCGAACAGGATAATGCAGGGCGGCAGGAGGAGTAGGATATGGAATCTGAAACTCTCCCGCAAGGTGCCGGTCAGCAGATCTAGCTGCTCCTGGGGCAGGGCATTCCCGCTGAAACGCAGGCCGATAAAGAAGTAAATCGCCAGTCCGATCAGCCAGGCCGGTGTGGTGGTCCACAGCAGGTGGCGGATATGATCAAAGAGATTGCTGCGGGCAGCGATGGGGGCCAGATTGGTCGTATCGGAGAAGGGGGAGATCTTATCACCGAAATAGGCCCCGCTGATAATGGCGCCTGCGGCAATACCCAATGGAATTCCGAAGCCCTGAGCAATGCCGATAAAGGCAATGCCCACCGTTCCGACGGTACCCCAACTGGTCCCCGTAAACAGGGACACCATGCTGCAGACCAGGCTGGCCGTTACCAGGTAAAAATTGGGATTCAGCGCTTTCAATCCGTAATAGACCAGCATGGGGATGGTGCCCGCGGCGATCCAGGAGCCGATGAGCAGACCCACACAGATGACGATGAGCATCGCCGGCATGGCCTGGCGGATGGATTCGACAACGCCTTCTTCCAGGGTCTTCCAATCATAGCCCAGGAACCAGGCAATGGTACCGGCCACCAGCGCGGAGCAGATCAGCAGGATCTCCGCCCGCACCTGAAACATTCCATACCCCACACCCAGGAACAGGGCCATAACCACCAGGGGAAGCAGGCTTACCAGCAGTGTGGGCTGTCGGTGGTTCGTAGGAGGGGGTGCGATCTGCTCTGTCTGCGGCATACAGGAGTTATTTGCGCAGAAGCGCCTCAGCGATCTTCTCAGCGTTCAGTAGATCTTCGATCAATATGAATTCTTCATTGCTGTGGCAGTTTTGAGCCCCAATGCCCAGATTAATTGCCGGTACTCCCTTGTCATTCAGGGAATTGGCGTCACTGCCGCCGGCAGCGATGAGCGGTTTGGGCGTAAGACCAACCTGCTCCATGGCCTGGATGATCCGGCCATAGATGATTGCCTCCTGGGAGATCTTGAAAGGTGTGAATTCCCACTGGGATGAGCACTCCAGTCCTGCCCCATGCTCCTTGGCCACCCGGTCGAATATTTCAAATACGCGCTGGACAATTTCTTCTCCCCGCTCCCGGGTCAAGGCCCGTGTTTCACCTTTGAGCAGTGCATGATCCGGGACCACATTGATGGCCGATCCTCCTGCAATGGTGGCGAAGTTGACGGTCGATTGATCGTCAAGGCGCCCCGTTTCCTGTTGGGCCAGAGCCTTAGCGGCCACCCAGATGGCGTTAATCCCCTTCTCGGGTGCCAGGCCCGCATGGGCGGCGCGGCCCTGTACTTCAATGGAAAAACTCTGGGCACCGTATGAACCATGGATCACATGCCCGGGCCGGTAGCCGGAATCGAAGGCATAGGCCATCTCAATGGCCGGATCGATAGCAAGATGCTTCGAACCGGCCAGGGATGTTTCCTCACAGATCGTAAATGACGCGGTGAAATTGGCGTAGCCTTCGGGGTTTTGGATAGCTTTGCTGATGGAACTCAGCAGTACCGCCACTCCGGCGCGGTTATCTGCGCCCAGAATGGTATCGCCACTGGACGAAATGCGATCCTCATGGACAACCGGCTGGAGGTCCTTGGTCGGCCGGACCGTATCCATGTGGGCCAGCAGCAGGGTATCACCACCGGTCCCCACACGGCAGGTCAGATTCCCGACGGCACTGTCGCATTTGTGGTGGGCTTCGTCTTCAGTTACGATGAGTCCCAGGTCGCCGAGATACTTCTTAATAAAGGCGGCAACATCCGTTTCCTGGCCGGAGGGCCCATTAATCTGCACGAGTTCCAGAAAGAGATCGATAATCGGAGGATGGTCTGAGGTGGGATGCATTACTTGGTATAAGAATACACAATATCGTTTATGAAAGTGTACGGCTGCAAACCATGCGAGTCAACCCGAATATCCCGCTTATCTCCACAAATTAAACTGTCTCCTTGGACTTGGGCAGTGGTGCGTTGGTATGGATAATCATCAATCGGATCGAGGCCGGAAATCCTGCCTCCCATCGCAATTAATCTCTTTCCGTATCAGGAATGGAATTAAATTCATCCCTGAAGGAAGATCAGCTGCTGCTGAACACAAAAACCGCGACTCCATACGCCATTTCCGCATCGAATGAAGACTTCCATTTTTATCCCCTTGATCTGTAGTATGCCTGCTAGCAGAATGCTATGATGGATGGTGGCAATACCGGCCGGCAGGCTGCGGTTATTGTAGCCCATCCTGACGACGAAGTGCTATGGGCGGGCGGTACCATCCTGCAGCACGCCGATTGGCAGTGGCAGGTTCTCGCCCTCTGCCGGAGGAGTGACTCGGACCGTGCTCCGCGCTTTTTCCAGGCCATGGAGGCGCTCTATGCGGAAGGCACTATTGCCGACCTGGACGACTCGCCGGAACAGGCTCCGTTGCCCATCCCTGAGGTGGAAGCTGTGATCATAACCGCTCTTCCGCTGAGCCACTATGATCTGGTGATCACCCATAGCCCCCGCGGAGAATATACCCGCAACCGGCGCCACGAAGAAGTGGGGAAGACCGTGCTCTCACTCTGGCACAAGGGCCGTCTTAATTGTGATGAGATATGGCTATTTGCTTACGAGGATGGAGGCCGGTCCTACCTGCCGCGGGCGATAGAAAACGCCGACGTGGTACAGGTATTGCCGGATCATATCTGGCGCCGCAAATATGACCTGATAACCGGTATCTACGGCTTCCCGCAGGATGGATTCGAAGCCCGGACAACTCCCCGGACTGAAGCTTTCTGGCATTTGACGGACAAATCAAACCTCAGCCGCTGGCTGGAGGAGAATAAACAATGAAGGTACTGGTCCTGTACGATTATCCCCCCTCTCCGGGCGGACTGGCCACCCAGGGTGATCTGCTTTTTCGCGGCTTGAAGGAGCTGGGGGTCGACACCTATGGCGTTCATTTCGAATCCGCTCAGGAAAAGGAGTGGTACTATCGATGGTTCGAGCCGGACATCGTAGTGGGAGTGGGATACTGGGGGCATGCGCAGCATATCGTCCTGCACCCGCAGCGGTATGGCGTTACACCGGTTCCCTGGCTGGTAGCAGATGGGTACATGGCCAACTATCATGAGATCCTGGAAGCGTTGCCGCTAGTGCTTACCACCTCTAACTGGGTTAAGAAAATCTATATACGGGATGGCTTGACCGGGAAGAATATCGCTGTGCTGCCGGTCGGATGCGATACGGATACCTTCATTCCGCGATCCAAGGATGATCCCCAGGTTAGAGTAGTGCGCGAAGCTCTCGGCGTTGCTCCGGAACAGATAATGATTCTCACCGTTGGCGGCGATGCTGCCTCCAAGGGTGCACAGGAAGTCATGCAGGCTTTGGCCATCATCGACAGCCAGGCACCTGACTGGAAGTATGTTTGCAAGGTCTGGCCACAGCCCCGCACGGAAGAACAGAATCTCATGGATCTCCAACTGGCCACCCAACTGGGCATCAATCAGAATGTGGTCTATACTACGAATGTGGTTTCCCGCAATTTCATGCCGTACCTGATGGCTGCCTGCGATATCTATGCCGCACCTTCCCGGCTGGAGGGATTTGGTATGCCCCATGTGGAAGCCGGAGCGTGTGAAAAACCGGTCATCGGTATTCATGCCATGGCGAATCTGGATACATTGGTTCATGGGGAGACCGCCTTCCTGGCCAAGGTGGCCGTGGAAGTGCGGATGAAGGAGACCGTGGTGGGTGAGGATTCTGGTTACGAGGACGGACACCGGGTGGTGTTCAAAACTCCCCGCTCGGTGGATTATCGTGCCAGCGTATATGATATTGCCGAATACTTGCTGGAACTGATGACCAAACCGGAACTGCGGAGTAAAATGGGGCAGGCGGGACGCAAGCGCGTAGTGAAACGTTACGACTACCGGATTGTAGCTCGGCGGCTACTCGACATCTGTGCGGAGCGGTTGGGAAAGTCATGAGCATTTCCAAGCGTGATTGGACTCGGGTCGAAGCCGCGCGACTGGCGGCCCTGGAGGTGTTGAACCATAATGCCCATGGCCCGTTCCACGGCCTGCCGCGAACCGCTGGCTGGGGCTATCCCGAACCCTACACCCGCGATTGGATGTTGTCGGCGGTGGGGATTCTGCTCACCGGCCAGCCACGATTGATCGACGCCGTACGGCGGGTATTGGAATCCCTGGCGAAGAATCAGAGCCGCCTGGGCCATATCCCTTCCCTGGCTCACGACAGTGAGGATCGGGGAGCCAGCGACACAACGCCATTGTTCCTGTTTGCTCTGGCTATTTACCGGAAAACTGCCGGAAAGACCGATTTCCTGGAAAAAGCTGCCCGCAGAGCTCTACGCTGGATGGAATATCAGAGCCCCTCGGACCGGGTTATCGTTGCCCAGCTCCCCACCAGTGATTGGCGGGACGAGCAGTGGGTTCTGGGCTTCGGTCTGTATGTGAACCTGATCGTTTACGCCTACCTGAGACTCTATGGTCAACACAAACGGGCTGACTATCTACGTCACATGATGGCGCGTTTTGCATTGGATGAGGGACCACACGGCCGACGGGTCCACGAGGGATTGGTCCTGAAACACCAGCCTCATTATGCCATCTGGTCGTACAAGATTCATCGCAGTGAACACTTTGATCTGCTTGGCAATAGCCTGGCCATCCTGACCGGTCTGGCCTCGCACACCCGATCTCGGGCGATTGTAGCCTGGCTGGAAGATCAGTGCCACCAGATGCGGGAAAAAGGGGAGTTGGGCGTAGATCTCCCACCCAACTTCTTCCCCTTCGTGAAACCGGGCGATACCGAATGGCGGCCGCGTGACGCCACCTACAACCGTCCTGGGGAATACCATAATGGTGGCATCTGGCCCTGGGTATGCGGATTCTATGTGGCCGCCCTGGTCGCCACTGGCCGCTACCGGTTGGCCGAACAGCGGTTGCTGCATCTCACGGACCTGGTAGAACCGGCCCGGGAAGCGGATGTGTCATTCGGTTTTAACGAGTGGCTGCGAGCGCGGGACGGCAAACCCGCCGGCCAGGACTGGCAGACCTGGTCAGCGGCACTCTACATCTACGCCGTGGAATGCGTACGGCAGCGGCACACACCCTTCTTCGATGAGATACGCGCCTGAATCTGTTAGAAGACAATGAAGCTCACCTATAACGCAAGTGTTAGCCAATTGTCTGACTTTCCAGCATTGGTTGAATTGAAGGATGGAACTCCTGTCTTAATACGATTACTAAAACCTGAAGATAAAGAAGAGTTACGGACAGGATTCGAGCAGCTCTCCATGGATTCCCGCCGGCGACGGTTCCTTTCAAGCAAGGGTAAACTCTCAAACAGCCATTTAAAGTATCTGACGGAAATTGACCAATTCGATCATTTTGCGCTGGGGGCATTTGATGTCGGTCAGGAGACGATCAAAGGGATTGGTGTTGCACGATATATCCGGATTGAGAATGAACCCGAAGTCGCGGAATATGCCATCACAATACTTGATACATATCAGGGGCGAGGACTGGGAACCACATTGTTAGGACTATTGAGCAAGGCTGCCCGGAAGAATGGAATTTGTAGATTCAGGGGCTATGTTTTAGAAGAAAACAACTCGATGTTATCGATGCTTAAGCGATTAGGAGCACATGTCCAAAGAGGTGCAGGACAAGTTCTCAGAGTTGACTTGGTATTGATGCCTTAATCCGATGATAGATGCATTTGGCCGGTCCCCTTTTCCTGCTTTGAGACAGATAGACCTAGAGCTTTTTCAGATGGATTGAATCACCGGGATCACAGGTGATCTCCTGGCAGTAGATCAGACAGTAGCCAAAGGCCAGGTCACCATCGAGCTCCTTGTCCAGGATATCTACAGAGCCTATCTCGTCATCCCCGTACCACACCGCAACAGTCTGGCCTGTGATATGTCCCTTCAGGAACATGGGCGACGGCTCCGGCACATACCCCGTGCCGAAACTGCAGTCGGTGTTGGTTACCGTGAAGCCGGATCGATAGTAGGTCATGGAGATGTCGACGATGTGTTCATCGGAGGTCTTTTTTATCTCCCATTCCATGGACCACTCTTCCCGGCCGACCTCTTCCAGGGTTCCCGTGCAGAAGTCGGTCTTGACGATGAAGGGGATGGGGGACACCGTGGCCCAGTTGCCGACGAGTTCATCGGCAACGGATTCCGTATTTTTCTCCTCACATGCGGATAGAAGTACGAGCAGTACTGTCGCGGATAATGACGATATTAGACGTGGGAATGCGCGCTTGTTCATATTGGCGTGAAAATCCTTTTCGTGTAATTGTGTGATTTTTAACGTGGTGGATGCGTGCAATGGTGGAGATCCCAATGCAGGAGCTCCGCCATGACTACGACTCAGGTTATTTCTTGCGTGTCGGCGGGATTGGCCGGACAGGTGTCTTATGAACCTTTTCGACCGGTTTTGGAGTGGGCTTTTTCAAGGGTTTGGTTTGTTTGCCGTAAAAGAGGTCGTTCATTGCTATGGCCATCCTGATCATTTAGGCTGCGTCTTCCATGCGGCACCACCGATATCCTGCCTTGGATCGCCGGCCACCCCGTAGGCGTCTCCACATAAAAGAACAGGACCATGCGCTAATGCTGATAGCCCCGCCATTTCTATTCGGTAAGATGCACTACGTGCATCAATATTAGTATGGCTGAAATTCGGCTTCAATGGAAATCGGAGCCAGCGCATGAGATGTGATGTACATCACATCTCCGGCAGCTGCCACCAGGCCTGAACTTGGTCCGTTTGTCCAGGTATCTGGTACGTCTTCATCGGCCTGTAATATGGCTCGTTCCCGTGATGAACACGATTGCATCTCTCTTGTCTGGGCTTAAATTTCATAGTGCTGCTTTGTCTGATTGCATTATTGGCGGTAATCCCTCTGCTTCATGGAGCCCTTCTTTTGGCCCATTAGCCCGGATTGATGTATCTGATCGTGAAATGAAGAGCTAATGGCGCTGCCTGGAATGACTCTGACCTGGACAGGAAATATCAGTGAGCGTTGCACATCTTCCGCATGATGTTTTGGAACATGGCACCCCGTCGGAGTTGCTTGAATTATGGTCCTGACCCAACCGAAAGCCGTCTCTTGCTCTGTACATTGACAAGAGTCCTTGAAACCGTTTGATACAACCACCGGTATTAATAAACTTGACAAGTTGCGAACAGCGTCTGGCCTGCCGGTACGCCGAGCAGCCCTTTTATTATTCTACAATCCATCGATCTACATGACAATCCATTCCGGGAGGTAATCCGATGATGAAAGGGAATATTCCCGTACTGCACGTGGAAGGCGAAGGCCTGGCCGAAGCCTGGGAACGCTCGCTGGTGGCGGTTTATAATGATGGCTGTGATGTGAAGACTGAGTATGACAAGCCTGAGGATCCTCCCAGCAAGGATTGCTCCATGACCATCACGGTCCAGGATCCCCTGGCCGAGCCGATGATCCATAAAGACCTCCCCGGAGGGATACTGGATCTGCAGGAATATGTCCTGGAAGTGTTGGACGGCATCAAGGACCATCTCATCCGCGATCCCAACGATCCGGACGACACCCGCTGGGAATACACCTATCACCAGCGCCTTTTCGAGTATACGCTTCCAAACAGCACCGAGATATACGATCAGATCGAGATACTTGCGTCCAAACTGGCCAAGGTGCCCTATACCAGGAGAGCCCAGGCCGTAACCTGGAAGGTATGGGAGGATAATACCTGCTACGATCCGGCCTGTCTCCAGAGTATCTGGTGCCGCATGCTGGAAGGGGAAGACAGTACCTGGGTATTAAATACGAATGTGAGATTCCGTTCCAACGATGCCTACAAGGCGGCCTTTATGAATATGTTCGCTCTGGTGAAACTGCAGGAGCGGATCGCTGAGAGGGTTTCCGAACTCTCCGGCCGTACCGTAAAGCTGGGCCGGTATGTGCACCAGGCAGACAGCTATCATATCTATGGTTCCTATTTCGAGGAATTTGAGAAGCGCTTTATGGGGGCGATCAAGAACCGCTCGTTCGAAGAACGAACCTTCCGGTATGAGCACATCAAGGATATGATGGAACAGGCGGTCCCCGGTATCCTCGACAAAGCAGCCCATATGGGCGAGAAGAAATAGCTGTCGTAGCTGGTTTTCCTATTAGCCTGATGGTTTCCATCCCCTCCCGCGCGTGCTCTATCTGAGCTGCCGCAATCCCCATCCCCGGGCAGGGCACGACGAACCTGCTATCTGCTAGTCAGACGGCTGGAAAATTGGAAACAGGTCGTTGTACCAGTTGTCCGTCAATCGGACGCGATTGCCACCATCAGCATCCATGATGAAGATCTTGTACCAGTGGGTACGCTCGAACTCGTCACCAAATAGCACCTTCTCTCCGTCCGGGGAAAACTGGGAGAAATAACAGTGATCCGAATCGGGGGTCAGATTGGTCAGATTGCCACCGTCCAGATCCATCGTGTAGAGGTCGTAACTGCCGGCCCGGTGCGTCCGGAACAGGATCTTCTCTCCATCGGGAGTGAAATACGGCTCACAATTGGCAGTGCCGCCGGTTGTTAGCTGGGTCGCGTGGTGGCCGTTGGCATCCATCATGTGAACATCGAAACCCAGGTTCATGGTATAGGATGTGAAGACGATCTTTGAACCATCGGGGGAAAAACGGGGGGTCGCACTATGGGTATTCACGGAATAATCCATCGTGAAGTCAAGCTGGTGGGTATAGGTCCCCTCCGGGGTAAGCCGGGTCAAATTCCCGCCGTCCGCATCCATTTTATAGACCTCATAACTGCCGTAGGTGGTCAGCGAATGTGGGATATTATTGGATGTGTACGGGAGACTTAGCTCGGGTGTGCCATTGGTCACCCGGACTTGATAAAAGATGATCTTTGTTCCATCGGGGGAGTAGGTGGGACAATAGTCCGGGTAGGTATTGTCGGTCAGCCTGGTCTGGCCACTGCCATCCGCATTCATACTATATATTTCGCGGCCGCCGTCGCGATCGGAGGTGAAGACGATCATCGCGCCATCGGGAGAGAACTGGGCCATATTATCATTGCCGGGAGTATTACTCAGGTTGTGAAGGTCATTCCCGCTGGTGTCCATGGTGAAAATCTCATCATTGCCCGTTACATGGGAATAAAACAGGATCCGGGAACCGTCGGGTGAGAACTGAGGATGGTAATAATCCAGGGTATCCCGGGTAATCCGGCGCTGGTTGCTGCCATCCATATCCATCGCATAGATCTGATTATGCCCATCACGATCGGAGATGAAAAAAATGGTATCCGAATACCCGCCATTTGTTGGATCAACCAGATTATCGTCTTGGCAGGAGATTAGAAAGACACACAGAAGCGATAAGGTATAGAGTCGATACATTTCAATGATCCTATGCCAAATCGGGACAATACAGTCTTGAGCTCGGCTTGAATATACGCAAATCCATCACATATTCATCCTTCCTGTTGGAGGCTTACAATGAAACTTGTTGTCAACTGGTGACATGCATAGGATTCAGGTCCCCGGAGTAAGTCATTAACGGTGGACGGATTCAGTCTCGTTTGGGGATCTATCTTGAAGCCATTCTCAAAGACAGTTTCGATTTGGATCCTACTTATACTTTTTCCCTCGTATCAGAACTATCCCAATCCCTTCAATCCCGCCACGACGATCGCGTTTGATCTGCCCCAAGTCGGGGAAACCAGGCTTATCGCCTACAATTTGCCGGGCCGTGAAGTCGTTCGCCTGGCCGATGACTACCGGTCGGCGGGGAATTACCGCTTCCATTGGGAAGCCCGGTACAACTCAGGTTGGGGGGTGCCCGCCGATATCTACCTTGCCCGGCTGGTGACACCGGAGTACACGAACTCTATCAAGATACTTTTACTGAAGTAGCGCTCGGAGACACACCGAAAGAATTAAGCCCCGGGAAGATTCCGGGCCTTTTTCATTCATACGAGTCGGGTCTGGTCCTGGAGATGGTAAGAGTGGCTCAGGTATACCAATTGCCGCTAATGCTCGCCCGGAAATAGCCGATAAGGAGCTAAGATCACCGACTGTTCTATACTATATATAAGGAGGAGTCATGCCGATTCATTTTAATCCTGACGTAGGTTCCACCCTGCCTCAGCAGGATGCCCCTGCCAGAAAAGTAAAATCACCCTGGAACAACACCCCTGATGAACAAACTGGAACGGCCGTGAAGGTCCAGTACACCCGGACCGAGGTCTACAACGTTCAGGGCAAATTACAGGTTTCCGATGACGGATCAGGTTCCCTTCTGGATGCCTACCTGGAGATCAAGCAGATTATCAAGGAGCAGCTGACCCTGATCGCAGGGCCGGATGTATTTGGTACGTCCGAGGCGAGCGAGGATGAAGCCGTTGCCATGGAGGGGATCCCCGAATACTGGAACAAGGAAAATACCGCCCGCAGGATCTTCACCATCGCCATGATGGGTTACGAAGAGGGCAGTGACCGGGAGGCATTCGCGGACAAGGCCATCGCCATGGTCAAGCAGGCCTACACCGATGTTGGCGCCACGCTGGGCTTCGAATTTCCGCAGCTTGTGACGGATACCAAAGAGGCGGTCCTGGGCGCGCTGGAGCAATTTAAAAGCGGCAGCGCTCTGAGCGAAATTTCTTTTGAGTAGCTCCCCGCTGCTCACCTATCCTGGGTCTTGATCCGGACCGTCCTGCGGTTCGTCCATTCACACAGGAAGATGGTTATCTGCCCATCCCCCTGGGGGGAATGACATCCAATTGATCGCAAGCTTTGAGTTCAAGCCTGCTGGGCATGTGTGGCTGTCTGATCTCACGCATTTTATACTCATGAATTCCCAATAAAGTATCTATAACTTGCGATTACTCATATGACTTCACGGGTAATCCATACCTGATCCAATGCGAATGAAAAGAGGAGCCGTCTTATGGTGCACGATCCCCGGCAGAGTAGCTATGCTATAATCCGCCTCATATTCATCCTGAGCGTTGTCCTTTGGGCCGGTCGATTCGGACAGGTTTTCGCAGAAGGTCCCGGCAGTCCGGTAGGGGATGGGACCATCTCCGGTATCGTGTATCACGATGCCAATCGCAACCTGGAACTGGATCCGGGCGAGAGGGGTGTGAAAGGAGTATTGGTATCCAACCAACACGAAGTTGTCGTTACTGATAAGAAAGGCCGTTACGCGCTGCCGGTGGATGATGAGACCGTTATCTTCATCACCACGCCTTCGAAGTACCGCGTTCCCCTTGATGCGAATAATCTCCCCCAATTCTACTATATCCATCAGCCCGGGGGATCACCCGAGTCGGAATATCCCGGTGTACCAGATACAGGCCCTTTGCCGCAGAGTATTGATTTCCCCCTGTTTCCAAGAACAACATCTTCCCCGGTTCGGGCGGTGGTGATGGGTGATACGCAACCCTATACGGATGAAGAACTTGATTTCCTGCGGGATGACATCGCCGCTGAGTTGGCGGGTACCAAGGCTGATTTTGCGATTGTCCTGGGTGACATGGTGGGTGATACCCTGCCGCTGTACGACCGCTATAAACGGATCATGGCACAGATTGGCATTCCCATCTACAATGTTCCCGGCAATCACGACGAGAACTATGACTCTCCGGATGATCACTACGCTCTGGAGACCTTCAAACGTCATTTTGGCCCACCCTATTATTCCTTCGATTATGGTAAAGCCCATTTCATTGTGCTGGATGATGTGGAATACTTGGGACGGAACAGTGAGGGAGGTCCTCATTACCGCGGCCGTATCGGTGAAAAGCAGCTCAATTGGCTGGCCAATGACCTTCAGCTGGTGCCGGATGACAGGCTGGTAGTGCTGACTATGCATATCCCACTCGACCAGGTGCAGGAGTCCGGTGAGCCACTCCGTATGACGGATGTCGACGCCCTGTACGATATTCTTGAAAAAAGATCGCATGTACTTGCGTTGGCGGGACATAAGCACACGAATGGACACCGCTATCTTGCAGAAGAAGACGGGTGGGAGGGCGGAAAACCGCTGCACCAGATCGTCTGCGGTGCTGCGTGTGGTGCCTGGTGGTCCGGGCCAAAGGATGAGCGTGGCATCCCCCTGTCTTACCAGACGGATGGCACGCCCAATGGTTATTACATATTCGACTTCCATGGGAATACGTACCAGGCTCGATACAAGGCTGCCGGGCAGGACCCGGCTGAGCAGATGCGTATCACGCTGCCTTCAGATATCCTGACCACTGAGGCGTTGGATACCGCTCAGGTTCTGGTGAACGTGTACGATGGCGGCCCCCGCAGTGTGGTGGAGTACCGGACTGACAATCAGCCTTTCCAACCAATGGATTGGGTTGTCCTTAAGGACCCCTTCTTTACCAGGCTTCTCAAGCAATATCCGGTGTCATTCAAGGGCTGGACATCGCCCAGGCCATCGTCACATATCTGGGCCGCTCCGTTACCTGCCGATCTGTCCCCGGGTGTTCATAGGATCACGGTCCGGACCACAGACAGATACGGCCAAACCTGGGAGGGGCATCGGGTGTTCGAAGTGCAGTAACGTGCCAGTACACACTGAATAAAAGGCAGGTTTGAATGGCAGGACTAGCACATCTCAGCGTGGGATTGGCGGCCAAACCGGCTGCTCCAAGAATTCCGGTCTGGATTCTGATCCTCATGGCCTATGGCATCGATTTGGTTTGCTTCGGCTTCATAGGTATTGGCCTGGAGCACTTCCCCAAGGAGGGGGTTGTCGCCTCGGCTCCCTGGTCCCATAGCCTTCTCATGGCCGTGATCTGGTCGGCGCTGGCGGCGGCTATTGCCAGGCTCATTACACACAATACGCGCACCACCCTGATCATCGGACTGCTCTTCTTCAGCCATTGGGTACTGGATTTCATATCGCATCCCATGACAGCCCTGTTTCCCACAGCCCCGGGACTGCTGCTTTTCCCCGGCGGTTCGCGGGAGATAGGCCTCGGACTGTATCGTTCCCTTACAGGGGCTAATATATTCGAGTATGTGTCGCTTGCCCTGGGACTCGGTATCTACGTCTTCACCCTGATCAAGCTGCGGAAAAGGAAAAAGCTGATCGCTCAGGAGTGAAACCTTGCTATTCACTGTATTATTGATATGACCTCGGAATGTCCACTCCGAGCACATCGCGAGTATTATAATAAAATGATACGCCTCCTTATATCGCTATTCGTACTACTATCTCCGGTTACCTTTTGCTCCGAACTCAAAGCTCAACAACGGATCCGGACAGGGGACGAGTCATCTCACGTCGCCGTCGTCTCTGCGTTCAGCCGGGAGCTCACACCGTTACTTAATGCCGCTGCGATTCAGCGTACAGAGGTTATCAACGGACGCGCATACTATATCGGCCGCCTGGCCGGCAGCGACGTAGTGATGGTACTGGCCGGAATAGGATTAACTACATCGAGTTCGACATCCCAAACACTTATCGATTCCTTTAATGTCTCCGCAATCCTTTTTTCGGGAATTGCCGGTGGGATTAATCCCGACTTGAATATCGGCGACGTGACCATTCCTGTGCGATGGCGGCAGGCTGATATTCCCGCCGGTGCTGATGAGGGCTGGTTTGATGTAGACCTAGGGATGATGGCTGCCGCCAGGACAGTACTTGATTCGGTTGAGCTGGACAGCTGCACCGCCGGTGATGTTTGTCTGGAGTATGATCCTGAAATCTTCGCGGATGGGAATGGTGTCAGCAATTCGTCTTTCGTGGATGATGCAGAATATCGCGATTGGCTTTGGGATACATTTCAGGCGGATGTGGTCGATATGGAAACTTCGGCGGTCGCAGAGGTGGCGCGTGATAATCATATCCCGTTCCTGGCTATTCGCTGTATCTCCGATCTGGCGGGCGGTTCCGGAAGCAATCAGGTCAATACATACCTGGACCTGGCCGCCGATAACGCAGCCGCGGTTACCATCGAAGTTCTGGGAGCGTGGTCTGCAACGCTGGGTTCAGTTGATGAGCCGGCCCCATCCTCGGAAGGTTATGCCATTACCGGGAGTTACCCCAATCCCTTCAATAGCACTACCACCATCGAGTTTGAACTCCCTCATCCAACCCATGCTTTTCTCACTGTGTATGATGCTCTCGGTATCGAGGTGGCTCGGCTGCTGGATGGTGCGAGTGATGAAGGGTACCACCAGATTGAATGGGGGGGCAATGCTGCCGATGGCCGATCAGTTGCTTCCGGCATCTACATCGCCCGGCTGGTGACGCCGGAGTATACCAACTCCATCAAGATGCTGCTGCTGAAATAAGCGTCAGGGCAGTCCCGTAATGATCCCGCAGCAAGCGGGGCAGGTCATGTCGTAAGTTTGACATATGCCTGGAATATCCACATGATCCAAATCACTCCCCACATAGCTATCAGTGAAAGCGAGATCCAGGAGGATTTTATCCGCTCATCAGGGCCCGGTGGTCAGAATGTAAATAAGGTAGCCTCCGCGGTCCAGCTGCGCTTCAATGTGGCACGGTCACCATCATTGCCGGAAGATGTTAAACAGCGGCTATGGAAACTTGCTGGTACCCGTATCAACGCTGACGGTATTCTGATTATTGAAGCCAAACGATACCGCACTCAGTCCCGGAACCGCGATGATGCCATGGATCGATTGGTAGCGCTGATCAAGAGAGCAACTGAGTCACCCAAGCGGAGGATCAAAACGAATCCTACCAGGGCTTCCAGGGAGCGTCGCCTGGATACCAAGCGTCGGCGGGGTGAGATCAAGAGGTTGAGGGGGAAGAAGCCCGAGGTTGAATAGCGCATAGTTGGACGGGGGCGTCTCAGTGAACATCCTTATCGACACACCTCGCCACTCACGCCGAATCCCTCCCGGGTTGTCCCAACACTCATCTCAAAATCAAATACTCATACCCTGGCCCGGTAACGGAGTATTGAAATAGAGGCCGGTTAAACATGATCGAAATTATCTGGGAATACGTTGTCAAGGAGGAGGCCAGAGGCCAGTTCGAGCTGGCATACGGCCCAGGCGGAGCGTGGAGCAAGCTGTTCGCACAGTGCCCGGGCTTCCGAGGCACCACCCTGCTGCGGGACACAAAGAATCCACTGCGGTATCTGACCATCGAGGTCTGGGAGACAGAGGCCCACCGGGAGCAAGTGCTGGCCGAGCGCATGGCCGAGTACTCCAAGCTCAACGCCGCGTTTACCGAGTGGACCGAGTCCAGGACTGAGGTGGGTGTTTTCAGGATGCTCGCCGAGGCAGCGGTGCGCCCCCGTGGCAGACCAGGGCGAAGCAAAGCTGGAACGGCCCGTCGAAGGAACCTCTGAACAAGTCGCTGAAACCGTCTCGGCTGGTGGGCGAAATACTCCACGTCCATCAAGGCTTGTCCTGAGTCCAGCGAAGGATGCCTTTGCCCCGCTCCTAATCCCGCTGTAAGTGGGGCCAAAGGCGGGGTGCTGCTGAAGTAGGGAGTAGCCGTCCCGAAAACATTCCTTTTTGACACACCTCGCCACTTGTGTCATAACCCGTCCCAAAACCCTCTTAGGGTGTCCCAAAACTCGTCTCAAAATCTACGCAATGCTGTTTTAGGTTTTCGCGCACCTCGTGCACGAGGCCCTCGCGCGCCAGGCGAACGACACAACGGATTTCTTTGCCTATATTCCCCGCACCGGAAGAATCCGGCACGGAAAGGAGGCTGGCTGGATGATGATAACATTTCAACAGGCCCCGCACTGCATTCGAGGAGACTTCAACACAATCCACCGCCTTCCCGTCGGGAGCTTTTTTCAAAATGGGGGGATATGTAGGTGTTCTGTTGAATTTCTCACCGCGGTGGAGCGGGATAACGATGCGTTATACGGCCGATGAAGGGTATCGCAGTGCAGCATGGCTCGAGAACCGGTACCGTCTCCCGACCACGGGCCTGGACTACCCGGGACAGGCGCCCTCGACCTGCTGGTTTGGTGGCAGAATGTCGCAGATATTCTACTGTAAATAAGCCTCCTTTCGGAGGCTTATGACAGTGGCTCGGGACAGAATTGAACTGCCGACACATGGATTTTCAGTCCACTGCTCTACCAACTGAGCTACCGAGCCCTGGGCTTGTCACCGCGCCCGTCTGGCGGTGACGCCGCTATAAGCCATCAAATGTAAGAAGCAATTCCCAGTCGTCGAAAGTGAAATGCGCACGGCGGCAGGAGTTTTTCTTTACCTTGCCGACGTTAAGGGTGAAATTCACCGCTGCCACGTGTGGCCGATTACATAACTTGAGCAATGAGCAAATTATGACAGTGGAAGCAGCGACAGGATCGGTTCCGGACCGGCAGCACCTCGTGATCATCATCGACGATCTGCCCTCCAACCTCCTGTATTTCAACGAAGCGCTCACCGGTTTTGGCTACCGTACCATTGCGGCGGAGAACGGCCAAAAAGGGGTGGAAAAGATCAATGCCATGCTGCCTGATCTTATCCTCTCGGATGTCAACATGCCGGAAATGGACGGATACGGACTGTGCGAGGCGGTGAAGGCCAATCCCGCTACCCGCGACATCCCCATCGTGCTGGTAACGGCCCAGGATGATCGTGATAGCTTGATCCGCGGGCTGAAGATCGGTGCGGATGATTTCCTGATCAAGCCCGTGAATCTTAGCGAGCTGGAGGCCCGCACCCGAAACCTGCTGCTGGTCAAGGATTACCGGGATCACATGAAAAGCTACACCGCCGACCTGGAAACCCAGGTGGCCCTTCGTACCCAGGAGCTCAACCAGGCCTTCGAAGAATTGAAGACGGTCAACCTCCAGCTAAGGGAATCCATCTTGGATACCGTGCGGCGCCTGTCCACCGCGGCTGAATACCGCGATCACCACACTGCCGCGCATATCTGGCGCATGAGCCACTTTGCGCAGGTGATTGCCGAAAGTGTGGGAATGTCCCAGGAGTTCATAGATAACGTACTCTATTCCAGCCCAATGCACGACGTGGGCAAGATCGGAACCCCGGACCATATCCTTATGAAAGAGGGGAAACTCACCCCTGAAGAGAAGGAGATCATGGATGAGCATACGACTAACGGGGAGCAGATCCTCAGCGGGTCGGATCACCCGTTGCTGGTCATGGCTCTGGATATCGCGGGCGGTCACCATGAATGGTGGGATGGCAACGGCTATCCGCGCCGCCTGAAAGGGGAGGACATCCCCCTGTCTGCCCGTATCGCTGCGGTGGCGGATGTGTACGATGCTCTCACCACCGATCGGGTGTATAAGAAAGCATGGACTCCCGAGGAGGCCTTCGATCATATTCAATCCGAATCCGGCATGCACTTCGACCCCGCCTGCGTGGAAGCAATGAATAAAAGCCGTGACATGATCCTGGAGGTTCAGCACTCGCAGCACCATCTGGAACAGGCTGCATAAGGTACTCTCAAGTAACATGGCCTCACACGAACACAGCGCAACTCTGAATGAGAGTATTCATTCCCGCTTTCATGCGCTGCAGGGAATGGCCCGGCGGATCGTCCACGATGCCAACAATTACTATGGTATTATACAGGGCTATGTTTCGTTGATCGAGGCCAATCTGGCCGGTCATGATATGATCGATAAGTATCTGCCTCCCATGAAGGAAGCGCTCCAGTCGGGCATTGATTTCAACAAGCGTCTGGCCGACTTTTACCGGGAAAGCCAACCCATGGTGGCCGAGATCGATCTGCCGCTGGTAGTGCAGGAAGTATGTGAGGCATTTGGTGCTGAACATGATTTTGCTGTGGCCGTCCGCACAGTGAAAGCACCCAGGCGCGTAGCTGTGGACGAGCCGGTGTTGCGGATTCTGATCGAAGGTCTCTGTAAATTGACCCGGCACACCCAAACGCTCCCGGCACTGATCACCATTGACCAGGTGGAGCTACCGGAGAAGGATATCCGGGCCATGGTATTCGAAAGCCACCCCGGAATGCATGCGGCAGTGACTGTGGAGCTCTCCCTGGAGCAGAACACCCCTGAAACGGTGATCGCCTGTCTGGATCCATTTGCCCTCAGTTCCGAGAGTTCGACGGATCTGGGATTGGCCTTGCTATACAATCACCTGCGCAATCATCACGGCAACCTGAATGTCCTCCACCGGGGCGATACCATCACCCTGACCCTGTATTATCCGGAACGGGAAGCATGATGGATCACGAGAAATCACCCTCGCCAACGCGCGTTCTGGTTGCCGATGCCAATCCCGGAGCCAGGGCTTTTCTCCAGGAAACGCTTGAAAGCAAGGGATTCGAGGTATCCGTGGTGCCGTACGGTTCCCACGCGCTGGAGCTGCTGCCAAAAGAAAAATATTATATAGCCTTGGTGGATCTTACCCTGCCGGATCTCAACGGATTTGAACTCTGCACTCAGATGAAGCAGCAATACCCCGACTTGGTGACTATCATCATGTCCGAATCCGCCTCGGATGCCGAAAAGGACCTCCATCACGAAAGTGTTGACGCCTGGCTTCCCAAGCCCTTCAACGCCGGGGAATTACTGCAGGTGGTGAACCGATATTTGCAGCCGGTGGAATCATCTGACCAGACCCCGGCTGCCGCTCCGAGGTCCAATGACGACAAGGACAAGAACCGCTTTTTCCATGAAGTTGCCCATCAGTTGAAGACCCCCATCGCAGTGTTGAAGGAGTTTGCCCAGCTTTTCCAGGAAGGTTTCGGCGGTGACCTGACCGAGAAGCAAGGGCAATATCTGGAAGCCATTGACCACAACATCGACCGTTTGCTGTACCTGGTGGATCATATTGACCAACTGAACCGGGTAGAGACCGGCAGCTGGTCGATTCGCCTGGATCAGGTGGATCCGGCCGCCGTTGTTAAAAAGGTGGCGGATAACTGGCGTCCGGTGCTGGAAAAGAGCGATTCCATGCTCGTAGAGGAAGTCGCAGAAGGACTGCCCCAAATAGAAGGGGACATCAGGGCTCTTGAACAGGTGTTGTTCAATATGGTGGACAACGCCAGAAAGTACGGACCACAGGGTGGTACCATTATCCTGCGCTGTGCTCTGTCCGGTGACGACCACGTCTGCATTGAGGTGGAAGACCAGGGGGTGCCTATTCCGGATGAGCAACGGGAAGCGGTATTCCAGCCGTTCAATCGGTTACCGGAACACCAATCATCTGCCGGCTTGGGATTGGGCTTAACCGTGGCGCGGGACCTGGTACAGCGAATGGGGGGAGAACTTCGGCTCGAGTCTGGTATCGTAGCAGGCAACCGGTTCTGCCTGCAGATTCGGGTGGCCGGTACTGCGGACTGAAATCCTGCCTCTGAAATAGCCGGAAGTCCAATTATTTTATATGTTATGGCTGATTTACTCTTGTCTCTTGATCGGGTGGAATCCATTGACAGGAAGGAACCCACGGGCTAAAATAAATGTCTATGTTTGAATGTGAGCATAAAGGACTGTATTGCAGCCATCGTACGATCCCATGTTGGCATCCACCGCTTGATGATAAAGGTTCAGGGATACCTGCCGATGGAGAAGGTATACCGGTGGTTCCGGGATGACGGCAGTGGTGGGAAGTTGAGACTGGTGATTGCCACGCGCAATCCCGACAAGTTGCGGGAAATCCAGGCGATTTTCTCAGATTTTCCGGTGGAGCTGGTGGATCTGGACGAATTCCCGCAGCTGGGACCCATAGAGGAATCGGGAACAACTCTGGAGGATAACGCTTTACTTAAGGCACGGATAGTACATCAGGGAACTGGCTTGCCGGCTATCGCGGATGATACAGGGCTGGAAGTTGATGCGCTGGCGGGTGCGCCCGGCATTTACTCCGCCCGTTATGCTGGTCCTGACGCCACCTATGAAGACAATATCAGAAAATTGCTCTTGGCTATGAACAGGATACCTGACGAAAATCGCACCGCCCGTTTCCGTACCTGTGCCGCCTATGTGGATGCCCGGCATGAACTTACTGCCGAAGGCGTGATTGAAGGTTCAATCATCCACCAGAAGCTGGGCGAAAATGGATTCGGCTACGATCCCATCTTTCGTGTATCCGCGAATGGCCTGACCTTTGGTCAGATTAGCGATGCGGAAAAACGTGACATTTCCCACCGTGCCACGGCTTTCAAGGCCCTGCACCGGTTGCTGACCGACACTTTACCTGGTAACCTTAACGAGGAGACACCTGCCTAAGCACCACTGATACCGGTTTTTTGTTGGAGTAGATGACGATTAACAAAAGCTGGCGGGTGTTTCAACGACACACGCCAAGATGGATCAGTGCGTGCCTGTTGATCTCCGTTCATATTGCGAGCGGGATACAGCTGGACTCCGTCTATACCCACCCGCTGACCCCGCCTGATTTCATCTCCCGCGCCATCGCGGTGCCCATCCCGCCCAGGTCTGCACTGGGATTGAATCTCATCAACTGGTCCTATACGGCCGTGATCGATACGGCGGCGATAGCCCCGCCGGACAGCCTGCTGGCGGATTCGGTTCAGGTCGCTGAGCAACCTGAAGTGCGGCCGGTGGAATTGACCTTGTCGATCGAGGAGGTCCGTGATATTCTGCAGCGTGCCCAGCCCTTCCTCAAGCTGAACATTCCGGAATTGGGCCGGTGGGCGGACACGGATCCCTCCGGTAGATACATTACGTTTCACCAGGAGCATGACGGCATCGATCTCAAGCTGCCTTCCACTGTTTCCCTGGACTGGTATATTCCCCGCAACATGGCCGAACGCTTCCGGGACCTTTCCCTGAAGAAATTCTCGGCGAGCATGCAGCCTCAGGAAGCGCAGGCGCGGCGCCGGGGCCGCACCGTGGAGCTGTTGGGTGCGGATATCGCCGGCCAGCGGGTTTCGCTGCGCGTCTCCGGCAATGTGGCTATCGATGGTGGCCTGGCTTTCAAGGACCAGTCCAAGAGCTTCACCAATTTCCGCGCCAACCGTCAATGGGATATCGAGGTTAATCAGAAACAGCGTTTCGATATCGAGGGCTCCATCGGGGATCGGATCACCGTCCTGGTAAAGCAGGACAGTGAGAATGACTTCGAATGGGAAAACGACATGAAGATCAATTACAAAGGCAAGGAAGATGAGATCCTCCAGCGTATCGAGGCTGGAAACATTTCCCTGGCACTGCCTGGTACCAAGTTCGCCACCGGCGGAAGCGGCAAGAGCAGTGGCCTGTTCGGGCTGAAAGCCGTTTCCCAGCTGGGACCCGTGGACATCACCACCGTGGCCTCCATCGAACGGTCCCGCAAGTCCACCAAGTCCAGCGAACTGGCGCAGGAATATTCCGTGAGTGATCAATATTATATCCAGGGAAGATATTTCTTCCTGGATACGGAATTTCGCGAGCAGTATTACCCGCTGTACGAGGATGGCAAACATCCCTTCAATCAGCAGCGGGTCGTAACGCGACTGGAAGTGTATCGCTCTGCGACCCAATCCTCGGAAACCTACAGCGCGACTGCCTATGTAGATCCCAACGATCCGTCCGTCGATTCCAGCTACTCCAAGGAACTACATTTCAAGCGTCTGATAGTGAATGAGGACTATGCGTACAGCGATCAATTGGGATGGATCCGGCTCCGGAATCCGGCCAGTGATCGGGAAATTATTGCTGTGGCCTATGCTCTGGGTGATGATGCTTCTGGAGCGGAGTTCCAGAAAGTGGGCGATATCGATACCGTCGCCGCCGGTCAGGATTTCAGGTTGAAACTCATCAAGGGCGACGGACAGACCGCCGGTCACCCCACCTGGCCCCTGGCATTCAAGAACGTCTACAGCCTGGGAGGGATGAATATTATTCGCGAGGGCTTTGAGGTCAAGGTCGTTCATCGGCGCGGTGCGACCGGGGATGAGGACCGCTTCTCCGATGGGAGTACTTACCTGGAGATCTTCGGACTCGACCGGCAGAACAACAAAGGAGAACCCATACCTGACGATTCTGTCGACGTCTACAATCAGAATATTGTGAACCTCGCGCTGGGTGAATTGCACTTTCCCGCTTTGCTGCCGTTTGCCTATTCAGATATCAATGGGCTGGCCACGAACCATGATGCCATCAAGGAGATCTATGGGTATACCCTGGAAGACCCGAATCAGAATTTCAAACAGGACAGCGGGGAAGATTTCGATGACAATGGAACCTGGAACGTCCCGGCGATCTATTATAAGCCACGAAACACTAGTGACAAGAACAATGAGTCCCGGTTTGATATCATGGTTAAGCAGGTTGGCCGGGGAGCCAGTGAATATAACCTGGGTTTCAACCTGGTGGAAGGCAGCGAGACGGTTTATGTCAATGGCAATGCGCTGGCTCGTGGCAAGGATTACAACATCGACTACTTCAGCGGCACCCTCACGCTCCTCGAGATGGAAAAATACGGTGCAGATCCCGATGTCAGCATCGATTATGAAGAGAACGTGCTGATCTCATTCGACAAGAAGGTCATGCTGGGTACCCGCGCCGAGCTGAATCTGGGTGAGAATTCATTCCTGGGAGCCACCGGGCTCTATTACAACCAGTCGATCGTTGATGAGCGTGTGGATGTGGGATCGGAACCGATCCGAAATATACTATGGGACGTGAACGGGAGATTTGCCCGCAATGTTCCACTCATCACTCGTCTGGTTGATCGGCTGCCCTTCCTGGAGACAGATGCCGCCAGCAAGTTCCACCTGGAGGGTGAGATTGCCCAGGTACTGCCCAATCCTAATCCCCTGGGTCAGGCTTTCGTCGATGACTTCGAAGCCTCCAAGCGCACGACCAGCCCGTCCATGATCTACCGGGCCTGGCAGCCGGCCTCCCCGCCTGTGGATAAACGTCCCGCTGACCGGCGCAAGCTGGCCTGGTGGAATCCCTATACGGATGTTCTGGTGACGGATGTCTGGCCCAACCGCCAGACTTCGGTCCGTGCCCGCAACATGACTACCACCGTCCTGGTACTCAACGCCCTTTTTGAACAGGGCTACCAAGGAGAGGTGCGCGAAGAACACTGGGGTGGCCTAACCTACCCCCTGCTGGCCAGCGATTATGACCAGACCCAGAGCAAGTTCTTCGAGATCTGGATCAGAGGTACCCAGGGAAAGCTGCATGTTGATGTGGGGCATGTGAGTGAGGATCGGAATGGGAACCGGAAGCTGGACTCGGAAGACCGCCCTGCCGGTGGTTTCAGCGATGGCAACGGCCTGCTGGAGCCCGATGAGGACGTCGGTCTCGACGGCGCTCCTGACGAATTCGAGGACGGAATGGGCGGATCCATCCAGGGGGACTACAATGGAGATGGAGAAATCGATGAGGATGAGCTCTACCGCGCCGACGATGATGGCGATGGCCAGTATGATGAAGATTCGGAGGACGTTGCCCGGGAGATCTATGAAGGAACCTATGACGGAATCTATGACGGCCCCCGGGTGACCTGGGCTGATCTGGAAGATCCCAATGGGGATAATTTCAGGACTGAAAATCCGAGGTTGCCAACGGGCAGAAATGACAATATCAATGGGACCGAAAACAATAGCGTTATCCAGGAGGGGAGCTATCCCGACACCGAAGACCTGGACGGTTTGAAGAGCATTGACACCCGCAACGATTACTTTAGCTACGACTTTTGGCTGGATCCCTACCATCCCGAGTTCGATTCCACCCTCAAGGTAGGTGAGACCTATAACAAGGACGGCACCCCCACCCACTGGCGGCTGTTCCGCATACCCCTGTCCGAATTCATGAAGATGGGTGACGCGAACGTTACCTGGGATAATGTCAAGCACCTCCGGCTCTGGGTCGACGGAGTGGACGGCTCCTATTCAGTGGATGGATTGAACGCTCGTCTCCAGATTGCCCAGATCGAGTTTGTCGGCAACGAATGGCAGGAACTTGGATTGGCACACATCGATGAGGATACCTTCACTGATTCGGTAATCGGTCTGGCGGTAACGGTTGCCAATACTGAGGATAACGACGATTACATGCCGCCCCCCGGCGTCGAGGGTGAATACGACCGTCTTAATGATATTCGTCTGCGGGAGCAGTCCCTGGCCTTGGATTTCCGGAAGCGGGGAATCCCCGCCGAATACAAAGGCGCAGTTAAGAAATCGGTGGTTCCCAATAAAGAGGGCACGTTTCTGGTTTATGGCAGCATGGAAATGTTCCTGTACGGTGAAGGGACCAACAATCTCATCCGCGAGGATACCAGCTTTGCCCAGTTCTGGCTGCGCCTGGTGGACGATAAGAAATATTACGAGATTCGCAAGACCGTGTACAGTGGGGGACCCGATCCGGAACATGCCGGGTGGGACCGGCGCAATCATTTGAATATCGACCTGGGCCGTCTGGCCCGGCTGAAGCTGGACGAGACACCGGATACGACCATCTACCTCGGAAGTGATACGACTGCCATTCGAGGCTACCATTTCGACGATGGAATGGATGTGTATATCAAAGGTGATCCTTCCCTGGAAAGCATCAATAATTACATTGCCGGAGTCACCAATACCCATCCCACGGATACCCTCAAAGGACGCATCATGATGGATGAGATGCGGCTGTCCGATGTCCACCGGGAGAAGGGTGTGGCGATGCGGTTGAGCGGTTCGCTGAACTTTGCCGATCTGATGACGACCACTTTCAACTACACCCGCCAGGATGCGGATTTCCACACCGTACAGCAGAGAGTTCTCAAGAACGCCACCACCCGGGAAAACTGGCAGGCGAACGTACTCTTCAATCCCCACTCGTTCCTGCCCCAATCGTGGGGCATCGTAACGCCGGTCAGCGTGAACTACAGCACCGGAGTCACTTCGCCCAAGTACTTCCCCGGGAAGGATATTCCCGTGGGAGATTTCCGTGCTGCACCCGTTGAGATTCAGACCCGGAGTGAGCAGATCAAGGTTGGGGCCAGTTTCAACAAATCGACCCGCAGCAAGAACTGGGTGATGAGACAGACACTCGATCGGCTGCGGGGTAGTATCAATTACTCCAACAAACAGGAATCGTCTGTGCAGGTTCAGCGCAACGAGGTGACCAATATCGGAGGACAGGTCGGATATCCCATCCAGTTCAGTGAAGAGAACTATGTCGAACCCTTCAAGAAACTGGAAGTCCTGCCGCTGATTGGAGATCGGATCAAGGACACCCGGGTATATTATACTCCCTCGAATGTTGATTTCTCAGCCAACCTGACGGAAGCGCTAACATCAAAAATCACACGCGCCCAGCCGGATACCACGCTGGATACCTACAGTTTCACCATGGCGCGGAATGTTAAGGGGCGGTATCGTCTTACAGAGCGCTTGAGTGCCGATTACGCCTACAACGCCAACAGTGCCCTTGATGAATACCGTTTTAACAAACTGGATGCCTTGAAATCCCTGGATATGGGTTTGACCCGGCAGATGGGGGAGCAGTTCACGTTCAATTACAGTCCCGAACTGGTCAGCTGGCTGAAACCCAAGTTCATGTATCAGGCGCGGTATAGCTGGGTGAAAAATGCTCCCCTTGATGATCCGGAAAGAGGTGGCAAGATCGGCACCCAGGGACGATTCAGTGGGAATACAAATCTGAAACTGACGGACATCATAGAGATATTCTATACACCGGAGAAGAGCGCCCCGACTACGGGAAGAGGTCGCCGGGGACGTGCCGCAAGTCAAACACCGACAACTCCCACAACCGCTAAAAAACCGCTGGAAATCAAGAATCCGCAGCTGAAGGCGATCCTCAAGAAAGTGCATGGTGTGGCAGGAAAAGTCTCACCTCTCTCCGTGAATTATGCCCATAACCGGCGTGGTGGGGAACCCTATGCTGTCGGGAATCCCGATTATGCCTACCGGCTGGCGTTTGTGACCGAATCCAATCTGCCCATCGACTCATTGCGCGCCGGAAACCAGAGCCAGCATACTGAGGCTGAGGACAAGGATCTGTCATTCCGGTCAGGATTGAGTCTGAGCCGGTCCGTGAATCTAACCTTCGCCCATGCCCGCAAATGGTCAACCTCTGAAAGTAAAACGTCCTCTACCGAGACCACTTCTGAGAATTTCCTGATCCTGGGGGATAACGAAGAAGTGGGGATTCCCTTTATCAACTGGAGCCTCAAGTGGTCTAATCTGGAAAACCTGCCTCTGCTGAAAAAAGTGCCGTGGAAGGTCAGCCTGAACCACACCTATTCCGGCAATCATATTCGCAGCATTCAGAACCAGAATGTACCCAGTGATAAGTACTCGCGGCAGTTCCAACCCTTGGTAGGCCTGACCATGAATTTCACCAATGGGATTGCTTCCCAGGTGCGATACAGTCACACCTTGGCAATTGACCAGAGTGATCAGGGGAGGAACAAGACCACCGGCAAACAGATTACCGCCTCCCTCAGCTACCAGCATCGGGGTGGGATGACGCTGCCCTTGCCGTTTCTCGAAAATCTCACGCTCAACAATACCATCAATCTCAGCCTGGATTTCAACCTGAGCAGTGATCTTAAGGAGCAGCTCCGAGGCGAGGCCGTGAAATACACCACCACGTACAAGGCAAGTGGTTGGTCGATCAAACCGCAAATCACCTATACGTTCACCGATAAGGTCACCGGAGGATTCCACATTCTGTATGAGGAAAACGATCATTATATTACCGGTAAGCGCATCAACCGGGATTTCCGGTTCGATGTGAACATCGCCATACGAGGTTCATGATGCTTAATGTCCAACACCCCCTACGGATGGTCATCGGTGTTCTGATGCTCTGGAACCTTTCCGTCAGTGCGCAATACGTCCCCGCTTTCGATGGCGCCATGGCCTTTGATCTACTGAAACAGCAGGTTGCGTTGGGACCCCGCTATCCCGGCTCTGCGGGACACGACAGCCTGGTGCACTTCATGCGGCAGTATCTGGAACCGCGAGCCCGGCAGCTGCGGTTCCATACCGACACCCTGAAACATCCCTACCGTGGTACACCCCTGCCGATTACCAATGTCCTGGCGCGTTTCAACCCGTCCATGCAGGAACGGGTGCTGCTATTGGCGCATTACGATACGCGGGAAATCGCCGATGAAGATCCGGATCCGGCCAATCGATCAAAGCCCATACTCGGCGCCAACGACGGTGCCAGTGGAGTGGCCGTGCTCCTGACCCTGGCCGACATGTTTGCCCGGGAAGCTCCCCCTATCGGGGTGGACCTGCTGTTTGTCGATGCCGAGGATATGGGGCGATCCGGTGACCTGGACAGCTATTGTCTCGGTACCAAGGCTTTTCTGCCGGTGATGAGCGAATACCTGGAGGGCGTCAGGCCGCGGTACGGGGTGCTGGTGGATATGATCGGAGACGCCAACCTGACACTCCCCATGGAATATTATTCCTGGCGGGATGCCCGGCGGCTTATCCTCCGCATCTGGGACCTGGCTAATGAATTGGGATTCAACCAGTTCCAGTATATCATGGGTCCCGCCATCTATGATGACCATATACCTCTCCTTGAAGCCGGACTCCCTGTGGTGGACATCATCGATATGGAGTATCCCGACGCGGAGACGAATTACTGGCATACCCTGGCGGATACGCCGGACAAATGCTCCGCCGAAAGCCTGGAAGCAGTCGGTACTGTACTTGCCACACTGATCTACACCGAGGTTCCCTGATGAACCAGCCGGTAGATTCAAACGGAGGCATTGTTCGGAAAGACTGGCAGCTGCTGGCTCTGGAGGGATCCGCCGATAAGCTGGAGGCATGTCTGGGCTTGTTGACGCCCTGGGTGAAGGGCGCCGGAACGGGAGTTATTAATGAGATTGCAGGATCGTCCAGGCTGGAGGTATACATCGATGCGCAGGACCGGCCCAGGGTTGAGCAGGCCTGGGCGAATTGGGCGCGTGAATCCATCCCCGCACTACAGAATGTCTCCCGGGATTGGTCACCGGTACCACCGGAAGCCTGGCGAATGGAGTGGCGTGGACATTTCCCCCCTCTGAATGTGACGGAAAATATCACGATTGTCCCCGATTGGGACCAGACCACCAGCGCGCCGGTCCTGATCAGGCTGCACCCCGGAATGGCATTCGGAACGGGCCACCATGCTACCACCCAAATGATGATTCGCCAACTTGAGCAGCTGGGATGCAGCGGGAAACGGGTGTTGGACCTGGGAGCGGGATCTGGTGTGCTGGCCATCGCCGCCCTCCTGTTGGGAGCCGGACAGGTTATCGCGGTCGAGCAAGATCCCATCTGTGAGGATAACTTTTACCAGAATCTGGAACTCAACGATATGGCCGGTCGGGCTGATTTTATGCTCGGGGATGCGGCTACCTGGATGGATTTCGATTACGATCTGGCCCTGGCAAACATCCAACGCTCTGTTATCCTGGAAATTCTGAATAACTTTGCATGTACTGATTCGGGTGCATTGCTGATCCTGTCCGGTCTGTTACTTGAAGAAGAGACCAGGCTGGTGGAAAGCTGTCAGCGGCATAATCTGAAGCTGGAAAATATAAAGCGGGAAGAGGAATGGCTAAGTGCGGTTGTGGGAAGATGATCCGGTAATGAGTTTAACAAGGAGAAATACATTGGGTAAAGACGGCGTTCCCGCCTATATTGCGCCCTTCATGAAGTTTGCCCTGTACTGGATACTGCTGCTGGCTGCAGCCCTGATTGTATTTCAGGCCTGTAATGGCAATGGGACTGAGCCGGAAGAAGAATCGGTCCTGTCCGATCCTCAGAGCCTGTTTGATGATCGCGACAATACATTCTATGTTTCCATAACGGTGACGCTCCCGGATGCATCGACACCCGATACCGTCTGGACTGAGATGTATCTGGAATCCGGTACGTTGGCGGATTTGCTCGGCACCGATACCCTCATGGCGGCAGTAGGGCTGGCAGATAGCGGGCTGTATGGTGATATCCTGCCTTCCGATGATATATTTGCCCGGGAATTTGATTCACCGCTCCCGGCCGGAACGGATGGTTCCGTATGCTTCGTTTACCATGCCCTCGTTGCGGGAGATACCAGCACCGTGACGGATATCCTGCGACTGGAGAATCTCCGACCGGTGATCCTGAGTGTGACCGCTTCCGATACACTGAGTCTGCCCCCACCCCCCCAGGGCGACATCATTTATTATACGCTGGATGAACTGCATGCCGAAGTATCAGACCCCGATGGATTGGGAGATATCCGGGAGGTCAGTTTCACCACCCTCAAGCCGGACAGCACATTCGGGAATCAGGGCCAACCGATTCCCATGCAGGATAATGGTGAAGCGGAGTGGGGTGATGATTTAGAAGGGGATGGCATCTACAGTGTGATCATCCAGCTGCAAGCCCGGGACAATCTGGGTGAACCCACCCTGACAGGCGCGTACGAGTACCGCTTCGTAGCTCGAGACTATAGCGGGCAAATCAGTGATACCACCTACCATACAGTGCAGGTTATAAACTACAGCCCATGAGATATGCTCTGTTCATAATCTCGGTTACGGGTTTGCTATGGGGACAATTGATTCCCGGAGAATATCATCTGAACAAATCCGGTCGCGCCGCTTTCCCATCCTATTTGGTGGATTCCACCTCCACGGAAGGTCTGGCGAGCAACGGCGTAATTGATATCCGCTCCGTCGGGGACTCCCTGTTGTTCTTCGGCACTTCCCGCGGACTGTCCATGTCTCCCGATCGTGGTGCCACTTTCCGGTCCTACGTTGCCGACAAGGTAGACTTGCCCGAAGGTGGCATCAGTGCCTTAAACAATAATGGAAACGTAGTGGCGGTCGCAGGGATTACGGATACTGTCATCAATGGCACCGGTGAGATTATGGGTGCCGGGTTGGCTTATTCGCTGGATCAAGGCAACACCTGGACCTACAAAGCCCAGTCGATTGATAATCCGGGAGGTCAGGAGCTGATTAGTTCTTCTTTTGGCGGCCAGGTGTTTCAACGGCTGGCCGTGACTACCGAAATCAGCAATGTCACCTATGATGTGTCGGTATCCCCTGGCTACATCTGGACGGCCAGCTGGGCTGGCGGAGTACGGCGGCTTGACCTGGCGACCGGCCAATGGTCTGCAGTACCTCTACCCAGAGATAACGATACTACTCTGGCCTGCGATTCCATTCCGGCGGACTATATCCTGAATCCTCGAGATCCCATCGCGAATCCCGAAGATTCCCTTGATAGCGGTCATCATAACCATAAGGGCTTCTCGGTCATGGCTTATGACACCCTGGTATGGGTGGGTACCGCCGCCGGGCTCAACAAGGGAATTATTGATCCGACAACCGGTGGTATCACCTGGACCCATTACAAAGCCCAGTGGGGTACCCGGTCGATCTCCGCTAATTGGATATTGGCCCTCCATCGTCAGATTACCACTGATGGCACAGAGCGTATCTGGGCATCTACAATGAATACGACTGATCCCAGCGAGCACCGCGCTGTCAGCTTCACTGAAGATAACGGTTCGACATGGTACGTAACCTTGCTTGGTGAACGGGCAGATAATATTACTTCCAGCGGGGACGTGGTGTATGTTGCCACGGAAAACGGACTGTTCAAATCCCTCGACGGTCTCAATTGGGCGCGCCTGGAAGCGGCGGTGGATGTGCTGACCGGAGAAGAGGTCTGGGCCGAGGAAGTGTACGGTGTCTTGCTTGATAGTCGTACGCAGAAATTGTGGGTGGGCACACCGGATGGCTTGGCCAGCACCAGCGACGACGGTCTATCCTGGGAGATCGAGCGCCGTTTCGTCTCGACCAAAACTGCGGATGAAGTGCGGTTTTACGCCTACCCCAATCCCTTCTACCATGAGGAGCACAATTATCGGGACGGAAGCGGTCACGTCCGATTCCAGTATCACATCCTCAGTACGGAAATCAACCGTACGGCTACCGTTGTTATTTATGATTTTGCCATGAATCCGGTGATAACGCTGGCCGGCCGCCAGCACCCCATACCCGGAGATTTCAGTCAGGTGTGGGATGGCCGGAATGAAGTCGGCTACCGCGTGGCCAACGGAGTGTACTACTGCCGTCTGGCCATCGGGGGTGAAAAGTATTGGACCAAGGTGATGGTGATCAAATGAAGCGGAGTCTGGGCATTTTGATAGTCATCACTCTGCTGCGTGCGGAGGGTCCTGCCATTGGCGGCTACGCGGGAGCCTTCTCGCAGATCGGCACCGATGCACGCAGTGTAGCCCTGGCAGGTGCCCTGGTAGCGGATATCAACTCGGGATATCTGGCGCTCACCAATCCCGCCAGCCTGGTATATGTGCAGCGGCGGGAGGTTGGGCTCTCGCTCATGACACTCCCCCTGGATCGTTCCGTGCAAAGTCTGAGTTTCGCCACAGCTCTCCCGCCTACAGCTGCTGTGAGTCTGAGCTATATACGCGCCGGCGATAACAACATCCAGGGCCGCAACAGCATCGGCGAACGCACCGAGGTGCTGACCTATAGTGACAATCTGGTCATGCTTTCCTTCGCCAATCGATACAGTCAGAACCTGAGTATGGGCTTGAATGCGAAACTGCTATTCATCAACTTGGGGGGTGAGTCCAGCCGTGGATTCGCCCTGGACCTGGGATTCCTCTACCGTCATGCGACAGGCCTGGCATTGGCTCTGAAACTGCAGAATGTGACCGGTGCCTATTCCTGGAAGGTTGCTACATCTCCTGGCGAACGCTTGTATGTGGATTATCTGCCCTTCATTGTCAGTTCGGGTATTCGCCTGCCGTGGAGACACTACACATTCCTCGGGCAGGTGGACCTGGTGATCCCGAAAGTGAAGGAGAGCGAAAAAGCTCAATACAAGCAACCGGTCCCCATCTTTCGGGGAGCAGTGGAAGATCTCCTGAGAGACAGATATTTCATCAGGTTGGGCATAGAAAACACCACGTTTACCCTGGGTGCCGGTTTGAGGTATTCGGTCCGGCAGCCCTTCGACAGCCGCATCGACTACAGCCTCTCACTTGGTAAAACTACCGAGGGTATGGGTCATTTCTTTTCCTGGATATTCAGTCTTTGACCATGGCTATACTTCCCGTCGCACTACGTAAGCCTATCACGGTTGCCCTTCTTCTGAGTCTGATGGCCGTTCAATCTTCATCGGCTTTGGGTTGGAGAGCCAGCTATCTGCCCGGTTCTGCAATGGCACTGGCACTTGGGGGTGGCGGCGCGGCCCATCCGTACAACATTGCCCTGACGATGGCGAATCCGGTACATGTGTGGGGTCTGGATGGTGAAGCCCTGGAAGTCGGACACCTGCGGATGTTTGGTGATCTGAATGGGTACAGCTTGCGCTGGCATCGCACTGTGAAAGACAGGCCTTTGCAGCTGGTATTACATTCAATGGTTGAAGATGAAATTGAACTCCGCAGTGACATACCTACGGCCCAGCCCCTGGGCTATTTCAGTGCCCGTCTGATGACGGCCAGTATCATACGGGGTTGGCAGATGGGTGGGATCCGGTTCGGAGTCAACCTTACGGGGGCTTACCAGCGAATATTCGAGTATTCCGCATGGGGCACATGGGTGTCGGCAGGAATCCAGGGTGAGCCGCTCCCTTGGCTGCGATGGGGGCTGACAGTCAGTAATCTGGGATTGGCAACAGCTTTAAATGTCGAGAGCGAGTCGGTTATACCACGCCTGGGTGCTGCGTTGGCGGTCAAGACACCCTTGCAGAATAGCTACCTGTCCCTCGATCTCTGGGGAGATGAATACCGGGGTTTTGTTCCCGCCCTTTCCTGGCGTGGATCGGGGAGCGTCCTGGGCCTGACAGCAGGAGTGCGGTGGGAAAAGGATACCCCATTGATCACAGCCGGTATCGACATCAGCTATCATCAGTGGACCATTGCCTATGCCTATGGCTACCAGGAAACCACTCTGGGACAGCCGCACCTGCTTTCCCTGGGACGAAATCTGTAGCTGGTTTCCCATTTTAAGTGCCAGACTAGACCAGATCCGGAATGCGGCAATTCGCTGCTTTTGGTGAAATACAACAACTGACATGGGATAGACACTTGGATTTGGAGCAACCTTTCAGTGAATAAGCCATCAAAGATCCTCAAGCTGTTGTTTGTGGTTTTGGTGCTGGCTGCTGCCGGGTATGTGGCTTGGCATACGGTCTTTTCGCAGCTGACAGAACGGAGATATGTACAGCGTGAGGTTCCCCAGCTCCGGGCGGATGTGGTCGCCGATCTGGAGCAAATCGGCCTGGCCCGGTCTCCGGTGGTAGGAGAGCAGGGCGCCATCCGCTTTGGCTATCCCCCTACTATGTCCTCGGATGATCTCATGCTGCTCCTTCGCCAGGTTATCCAAAAATACGACCTGGCTCTGACTTCGGCTGTGAAATACGAGGAGAAAAGGGAGCTCTATATCGAGCTCAGTTCGAACAAGCAGCAACTTGTTGTCCGCCTGTTGTTCGCACCCGGACGTCCGGGTGAGATGCTGGCCGGTGCCGTGCGTGGACGTATTGGACTGATCATCGATGATTTCGGTTATTTCCGCAACCGGCTTACGGCCGGTTTTATGAATCTGAATGAACGCATCACCTTCTCCATTATTCCCGGGCATCGATACAGCCAGGTGCTCGCGGATGAGGCGGTGCGTTCCGGGCATGAGGTTATCATCCATATGCCCATGGAGCCTGAAAATTACAACGGCCGGGATGAGGAGGAGTTTATCCTGTTGTACGGCATGGATGAAGATGAGGCCGTAGCACGGATCCGGCGGGCGTTTCAGGATCTATCCCAGGCGATTGGGATGAATAATCATGAAGGTTCACTGGCAACACTCGATACGGTATTGCTTGATGTCCTGGCAGAGGAATTAAAAAAGCGCAACATGTACTTTGTGGATAGTTACACCACGCCTGCCACCCGTGCCCTGGATATCATGCGCAAGCGGGAAGTCCCCAGTATGGGCCGTCTGGTATTCCTTGACAACGAGGACAACCCTGCATATATACGTCGTCAGTTGAGCCATCTGGCCGCGTATGCCGAGCGAACCGGTTCCGCCATTGGCATCGGCCACGCCAGCGCCCGGCACATGAACACCCTGGAGGTGCTGCAAGAAGAAATCCCGAAACTTAAAAATCGGGGATTTGAGTTCGTTTTCATATCGGAGATGCTGAAATAGACCAAATCGTTCATGATCATGAAATACCGGATAGGTAGTACGGATCACCATATTCTCAAGTTCATCCTGGTGAGCTTGCTGATCTTCTCAATCCACTGCGCCGATGAGGAAGGTGAGGATCTTAATCCCGATGACTTGACAGGTACCTGGCGGGTGCTTTCAACAGGTGTTACCTTGGTCTTCGAGTCCGGCAACGAGGGGCAGGTTTATAGCATGCGCGATCCTCAAGGCTACTACGGGTATCCCGGGGATGATTTGCTGGTGCAGGGATATTGGTATGTCAGCGGTTCTTCGCTATACCTGGAGGATGAAGTCGGTCCTCTCAGCTGCCCGCCCAACGATGACCGCTTCATCGTGTTAATGGATGACAATAAGTCCAATATGTGGCTGACGCATTTGGGCGGCGATGAATGCGCCGACCGGACACGTGCCCTCGAGGACCATACCTGGCAGCGAGTGAATGAAGGCTGAACGAAGTCGGTTCCTGCCATTCGTTCGACCCACTGCAGTAGTATTCCAGGAACGTCTTTTCCTGCTGCTGAGCGGTGTCTTTATCGCGGCATTGGTCGCCAGCAATCTGATATTCCAGAAATTCTTCACCTGGTCGCCGTTCGGGATCTACACCTTCGAGATCTCAGTCGGAATTCTACCATACCCGGTCACTTTTCTCGTGACGGACATCATCTCGGAGATCTATGGCCGGAAGCGGGCGGACCAGGTAGTGATAAGCGGCTTTTTCGCCAGCCTTTTCGTTCTTATGGTTGTGCTGATTGCAGACACCGCACCTCAAACCAGCTGGTCGCCGGTCACTGGAGAAATGTTTCATAAGGTATTTGGCCTCTTTGGCCCCGCGATCTTCGCTTCCATGACCGCCTATCTCGTAGCCCAGTTTATCGATATCCGCGTCTTCCATTTCTGGAAACGGCTGACTCACGGAAAACATTTGTGGCTGAGGAATAATGGTTCCACTGTTTTCTCACAACTGGTAGACACCAGTCTGGTGCTGCTGTTATTATGCGCTACCGGAGCCATTGAATGGTCGCGGTTCTGGGACCTGTTGGAAAACGGTTTCCTGTTCAAGGTGTTGGTTGCCTTGGCCGATACGCCCTTATTCTACCTGTCCGTCTGGCTTCTCCGCCGGGCTTTGAATCTGAAACCGGCCCAGGAAGTAGCTATTGAGCAGCCCTTGGCATAGGAACTTTTATCCTCTTCGCCAATTGTGGTCTGGTTAGTTAAATTATCGTGCTAGTTTAAAAAAGGAGCTTGATACCGTGAAAAAGGGTTTGATTATACTTATCATCGTCGTGATGATCCTGTTGTTGATCTCACGATGGTTTGTTGGAACGCGTAATGGTTTCGTGATCAAGGATGAAGCGGTGAAGACCGCCTGGAGCCAGGTGGAGAATGTCTATCAGCGTCGCGCGGACCTGATTCCCAACCTGGTGGAAACCGTAAAAGGTGTCGCCAGCTTTGAACGGGAGACCTTCACGGCCGTCACTGAAGCCCGGTCCAAAGTGAACAACATAAACATGGAAGGCGTTCTGGATAGCCCGGAACGTTTCCAGCAGTTCCAGGCCGCCCAGGGAGATTTGAGCGGTGCACTCAGCCGGCTGATGGTGGTGGTGGAAAACTACCCCCAACTACGGGCGAACCAGAACTTCCTGAATCTGCAGGCGCAGCTGGAAGGCACGGAGAACCGCATCACCGTGGAACGCCGCCGGTTCAATGAAGCCTCCCAGGCATATAATACGGCCGTAAGACTTTTCCCGGGAAGTATTATTGCCGGGATGAGCGGCTTCGGGCAGCGAGCGTACTTCGAGGCGCAAGAGGGGGCGGAAGAAGCTCCCCAGGTGGAGTTTGATTAAGAAAACAATCGTCAGATGATCTACTGCCGCAACTTCAAATCCCTCCTGCTGATCAGTGTCCTGCTGATTTCTTCCCTGGCGGCAGCAGGGCTGAAGATTCCTGCGAAACCCGCCGCTCGGGTGAATGATTACGCCCATCTCTTCAGCCGTCAGGAGGTAGCCTATCTGGAGCAGAAGCTGGCGGCCTGGGAAACAACCACCTCCAATCAGTTAGCCATTGCCACCTTTGAGAGCCTGCAGGGGGAGGAGCTGAACGATGTCTCCATTCGTATTGCGGAAGCGTGGCAGATCGGTCAGGCCGGGCGGGACAATGGTGTACTCATCGCGGTGTTTCTGCGGGACCGGAAGCTGCGTATCGAGGTGGGATATGGCCTGGAGGGCGTTTTGCCCGATGCTATCGTGAACGACATCCGCCTGAACCTGATCAATCCCTACTTCAAAGAAGGAAAGTACTTCGAGGGGCTGAATTTGGCGGTGGATGCCGTTGTGGCCGCCGTGGGCGGCGAGTACGAAGCCCTGCGCCAGTCCAAGCGCGTGCCCCGACAGCGCAGTGGCAGGGGAGGTCTCGGAGGACTGATTTTCATGATGATCATGTTCTTTATATTAATGGGCCGTGGAGGTCGCGGTGGAGGATTACTGCCGGCGCTATTCTTCATGTCTCTGGGCAGCAGTATGGGTCGCCATAGCGGTGGTTTCGGTGGGGGCTTCCGTGGAGGTGGATTTGGAGGCTTTGGTGGTGGTGGTTTCGGTGGCGGTGGTGCCGGGGGCGGATGGTAATGAACCGAGTCGAAAAAGCCGTTCGCCAGTTCCTTGGAGATGAAGATTTCACCGCCATTGACCAAGCCATCAAGACCTTTGAGAACAAGACCAGCGGTGAATTGGTGGTGAGCTTTCAGCTGGTCAGCCGCGGCGATCCGTACCAGGGAGGGCGCCGGATCTTCAAGCGACTGAAACTGCACCAGACCCGGGAAAGGAATGCGGTCCTGGTGGTGATTTTCCTCCATAGCCGGAAGTTCGCGGTTCTGGGAGATCAGGGTATTGACGAGCAAGTGCCCGACGGATTCTGGGATCAGACTGTCGCGATCATGGGCGATCATTTCCGCGAACACCGGTATCGGGAGGGACTGGTAGAGGGCATTCATCTACTGGGCGGCCAGCTGGCGGAACACTTCCCTTACCGTGAAGATGATGTGGATGAACTATCCGATGAGGTACGCTTCGGATAGTCGAGTTTCTCTCACTCCATCCCCAGCCGCACCAACCATTATTTAATGATCCTTACCAGGGAGGATTCTCATGATCCGCACAGCTGGCTATGTTGGACTCATTGGACTGCTGGTGGCGATCATCGCCATCGGATCTCTCCGGGCTAGTCTCCCGACCGGACCGATAGTGCTCCTTCTTGGTGCCCTACCACTATTCGGTTTATGGCTGCGGCGGCGATCCTTCAAGGGTGCTATACCTGATCTCATCTTCGGGGCGATGGATACCGGCCTGTTGACCATTCCCGCTCTATGGGGCGGCATTACTTTCGGTGTGGCGGGGGCCATAGCTGGCGGAGTGATCGGAGACGCCCTCACAGATGGCATCGCCGGATTCTTTGAGGGTGGTATAGCTCAATGGCTTCGTAGAAAGGGCATCGTGGAATCCCGGGAACCGATCACCTCTTCCCTCGGAAAAATGGCTGGCTGCCTGCTGGGAAGTGGGGTAGTGCTGACCATCGCCCTCTTCATCGGTATCACACCCGATTTTACCTAAGCCGTGAGCAGTTCTCTACATCAGCGCATTTACATAATGGTCCGCTATATCCCTTCCGGGCGTGTAGCCACCTACGGACAAGTGGCCTCGCTGGCAGGATTACCCGGACACGCTCGTCTGGTAGGCTATGCCCTGCACAATCTGCCCGATGACTCAGACGTGCCGTGGCACCGGGTGGTCAACGCTGGGGGTGGTATTTCGCTGGACCGGGAGTACGGGGGCGGCATACTCCAACGCAGCCTGTTGGAAGCCGAGGGGATCAGATTCGATGCGCATGGCAAAATTGATCTGTCTACCTTTGGCTGGGACGGTGAAGCATCAGCATACAAGTACTAATAGAGCGCGTAATACTTATCAAATAGGAGGGGACATTGCAGTCACCTATTCATATTGAGCGCACGGATGGTGCCGGAGAGGAGGATCTCCAGTTCCACTATCTCTCAGCCCCACTCCATATTGTCAATACTGGTCATACGGTGCAGGTCAACCTGAAGCCCGGCAGTTACTTGATGGTCGACAATACTCGATTTGACCTGCTCCAGTTTCACTTTCACGTTCCCAGCGAACACCTCATCCTGAACCAGACCTTTGCCATGGAAGCCCATCTGGTTCATCAAAACTCCACCGGGGATTACGCGATGATCGGCATCCTTTATAACTGCGGTGAAGTGAATCCGATTATTAAAACTCTCTGGGAGCATCTTCCCCGGAATCCGGGGGAGGAGCAGACGCCGGTTGATGTAATCATCGATCCTTTGCAGCTGATCCCGCCTGAAAGCCGGTATTACGCCTATACCGGATCGCTGACTACGGCACCTTTTGCGGAAGGGGTCAAATGGATTCTGTTCCAGCCGCCCCAGCCCGCATCAACAGCTCAATTGGAGCAGTTTACCGCTCTATTTGGGAAGAATGCCCGGCCGGTTCAACCATTGCTTGGAAGAAAGGTGTTGGAAGGCGCTTCGTGAGTTCAACTTATGCCCGTTTCACGGAGCAGGTGCAAGCCTGCCGTGAATGCCAGGGAGAGTTCTTTACCCATGATCCCCGGCCGGTGTTTCTGGCAGAATCAGACGCGAAAGTCATGATCGTAGGCCAGGCTCCGGGACGGCGTGTGCATGAAACGGGGCTGCCCTTCAATGATCCCAGCGGTGATACGCTGCGGGAGTGGATGGGTATCACCCGGGACCAATTCTATGATCCTCACACTTTTGCCATCATCCCAACGGCACTCTGTTTCCCTGGTACGGAGAAAGGCAAAGGCGACCTGCCGCCCCCACCGATCTGTGCTCCGAAATGGCACCCGGGATTCCTGGGATTCATCGCGCCGGAGGTAACCCTCCTGGTGGGAGCCTATGCCCAGCGCTACTATCTGAATCTGAAACGGCCGGTGTCCGAAGTGGTAACCCGATGGCGCGAACATCTCGAAGATGGATTTTTTCCCTTGCCCCATCCGTCCCCGCGGAATCGCAAATGGCTCAGCGATCGTCCCTGGTTTTTCAAGGAATGTGTCCCTGCTCTGAGGGAGATTATCCGGGAATACCTGCCATGAACGTTTCGCCGCGCACACCGTATAAGGTCAATGCTGTACAACAAAACAAGGGTATTGATACAATGCATACCATCTCCAACAAGCTGGCGTGGATAACCATTTCGGGAGTGCTGCTACTGAGCCTGAACTGTGCCGGATTACATCCCGGAATAGCCCCCGATCCGGGAATGGCTTCTGGAGATCTGGCCTATCCCCCTGATAAGGAGACCATTCATATCCAATACCTGGGCAGCGGCGGTGATCTCATTTACCGGAATGGGATTGGGGTGCTCACGGCGCCCATCTATTCCAATCCGACCACCCTGAGAGTGGGATTCGGATGCATTGCCCCCGACACCAACCGCATTAACCAACTGGTTCCCAAAGTGCCGGGTGTCAAGGTCGTGGCGATCCTGGTGGGACATGCCCACTATGACCACCTGCTGGATGTGCCGCACATCGCCAGTCGCCACACTCTCGATGCAGCCATTTACGGGAATGCATCCGTCAGTCGCATTATGGCAGCGGCAGACCACGACCTGGGAAAGCGTACGCATGTATTGGATGACGAGCTGTCACGGGAAGGGCAGCCGGGCCGGTGGATATATCTGGCCGATAGTACCATCCGTTTCATGGGCATCGAATCGGATCATGGAGCCCACGCGCTGGGTATTCACGTAATGCAGGGCGATGTGCGTGAACATCTCACCCGTCCGCCCCGCAGTGCTTGGGCCTGGAAGGAGGGGCAGACCATCGCCTACCTGATCGACTTCCTGGGGCCCGACGGGAGGGTCGACTTCCGCATTCACCACCAGGATGCCACCAGCCACTACCCTTTGGGAGCACCGCCGGAGTTTGTCCCACCCGATACCCATCGCTTGGATGTGGCGATCATTTCCGTTGGTTCATGGTTCCAATTGCCGGACTATCCCACGGCACTGGTGCAGCAGCATCAACCGCGACTTGTGATCCTCGGGCATTGGGACACCTTTTTTCGCTCCCCGTTCAAACCGCCGCGCCCCATCCCCTATGCCACCCGGCTGCGGAAATTCGTTCCTTACCTGGAAGCGCATCTACCGCCGGATAGCGACTGGCTGCTGCCCACGCCGGGTGCGACATATTTGTACCATCCGGATGACGAATCCGAAAAGGAATCAACTCCCTGACATTGATCAAAGTAAGCTTCTAAGACTTGGGAAAGAAAGGGGTGACAGATGATAACCTGTCACCCCTTTTCCATGGTTTACGGTATGTTCAACTCTAGTTATAAGTAGGCAGGAAGGAGTAGTCCCGGGCGTATTCCAGCATTTGCTCTACGAAATCGTCGGGATACTCGATCTCCACATCTACGATCTCATCCCCCCGCATTACAGGAACCAACCGGGGATTGATGAAGCCGCCGTAAGGTGCTATGTTCAGCTTTTCATACCGCGCCAGAACCTCGGTATGCAGCTCCGGGTCCACTTGCACGCCGTAGTTCTCTATCAGCGCCATTCCGGCCTCAAAATCTCCTTGGGATTTAATGCGCTGAACCTCACGCAGCAGCTCACCGAACAACTCGCGCAGACGGTCGTAGTCATGGATGACGAAGTAGGTTTTGCCGTCCCGGATGACCCGCTCAATGACGTTGTCCTGTTTACCCTGTTCATATGCCCAGGCAGGGATCATCTGCCGGCCCCGCATATGGTCTTGCTGGATATTATCCCCCGGTTCTATGCGGTCTAGCTGGGTCATCAGTCCTCTACGGACGTACCGGTCGTAAGCGGTTTTACCCACTTCAAGATCGGGCATAAGGCCGATCTCCATGAGCTTGGGATCCATGATATAATACAACGATACGAGAGCCGCCCGGGCTTCTTCCAGCGTGGAACGGTAGGTTCCCAGGGTTTCCTTTGGGGTGCGAACGCCGGGCTCAAGCCTGCCGGAAGCATGGCCGATAACTTCATGCAGATCAACAGACAGGTCCTTGGCCAGCGAGCTCCACTTGTTCGCGCGTTCAATTTCCTCGGTTGAATAGGCAAATTCTTCCAGCGCGCCTTGGCCCTTCTTTACTTCGTCCACGGCGGCCATGATATTTCCCAGAGTCACGGACTTGGACCCATGATTCGAACGGATCCAGTTGGCATTCGGGAGGTTGATCCCTCCGGGACTGGAAGGTGAACTGTCTCCGCTCTCGGCGACAACTGTGATCACTTTACCGACAATACCCTTCACTTCGGGTTTCTTGTGGCTTTCCATTATGGGAGAATTATCCTCAAACCACTGGGCGTTTTGGCTGAACGCGGCGATCCGCTTGGTGGCTTCCATATCTTTGATGGACACCACACTTTCATAAGACCCGCGGTAGCCGATGGGATCGGCATAGACTTCAATGAATCCGCTGGTGACATCAACCCTGGAGTCCACGTCCTGTACCCAGGCGATGCTGTACTCATCGAAGATTTCCAGATCACCCGTGCGGTAATACTCGATGAGCAGATCCAGCGCTTTGCTCTGCTTTTCATTTTCAGCCACCGAACTGGCCTGTTCCAGCCAGTAAACAATCTCCTCGATCGCTTCCGTGTACATGCCGCCCACCTTCCATACCTTCTCGACGATGCGGCCGTTTTCCTTCACCAATTTGGAGTTCAATCCGTAGGAGATCGGGGTGGGATCATCACGGTCGATGATCCGGTCATAATACGCGCGTACCTCCTCCAGGGTAAGACCCTCGTAATAGTTTGTCGCTGACTCGGCAATATGATCGGCACCCGGATCGCGATTCACTTTTCGGGCGCCAATATTGGGATTGAAAATGATGGGTGTTATGAACTTGTAGAGATCCCGACCTGACTGGGCTCCTTTCAACGGCAATGTCTCCTCAGGAGTTTTCTCCAGCAGCTTGGCGAAGTATTTGGAGGAAAATCCCGTCGGTAGCTTGCGGGTGGAATAATGGTGATGGATACCATTGGAGAACCACACCCGCTTGGCGTACACCATGAACTTATCGAACTCTTCCGTGGTTCGATCGCCGGAATAGCCATTCACAATCGCCTCCAGCGTCCGGCGCACCACCAGGTTATACTTGTAGTTCTGATCGTAATAGATGTCGCGCCCAGAAAGGGCGGCCTTGTACAGGTAGTAGAGCAGCTGCTTCTGCTGCAGCGGCAAATCCTCAAAGCCGGGCACCTGGTACCTGGCGATATACAGGTCCGCAAACTGATCGGCCTTGAACTGAAAGGCCTCTTCTTTGGGACCACAGCTGGTGCTGCCGAGCAGGATGACAACTGCTGTCAATAAAAAGAGCCAATGATTCCGTTTCATAAAACTTCCTTTCCCCAATATGGGATAGCCTGAGTTTTCAGGTATACCCTGAGGCTATAGACCAAGTACAGTGAGGCCCTGCTCAAGGACGATATCCACCGCGATACCCGCTTCTCCCAGCCGATCCAGATCACCCTGCAGACTGTCGCCTATTTGCCCCATCTCATCAATGAATGCCACGACACCTTCATAATCTCCATCGCCTTGCAGGCGGAGGATCTTTTCGGAGAGCGCGTTGGTGGCAGCGTGCATCTTTTCAGGATCCACGCGGTAGGTACCGGTTGCGGGATCCCGGACAAAGGCGCCCATGTCCTTGAAGAAATTGAATCTCACTGTGTTGGCTATGCCATGGGCACTGGTAGCACCGAATCGTATCGAACGGAAAATACTGGCCGTGAATGTTACATAGTGGTCCATCAAGGTGGCGTCATCATATTCACCATTTTCGAGAAGTTCGGTGATCATATACAGACCCAGCACGTCAGCCTTGCCCTCTTCCATTCGGGAAGCCCTCTCCTTCAAGGCTTCTCGTACGGTGCCGCTGCCATCCAGGGTATTCCTGATGCCCAGGCCATGAGCAACCTCATGGAACATAGTATTGGCGAAAAAAGCCTCGAACCGCACGTGCTGCTGCTGTCCCTCATCTATCAAGACTTCGCTGATGGGCAGCAGGATCTTCTCGAATTTGGCACGCATAGTATTCTTCAGCTGCAGCCTGCGGGAACCTTTCTGGTCCTGCACCACTTCATCGTTAGGCAGATTGATTGCGATGGTCTTGGCCCCGGCATTGCAATCGCCCGCATAGTAGATAACATCGTAAGCATTAAGGTCGGAATCGAGCCCCGGCTGCTCCTGTTTGTATTCATCAGAGACCGGCAGCCCTTCCTGAAGCATGGGCAGCAGTTTTGTGTATCTGGCTAATCGGGAGCTCCACTCCATATCCTTGATGAGCACGTACGCCTCATTCGCGGCTTTATACCCATAGAGCTGATCTTCGTAGGTTTCAATGGGGCCGATAACGATGTCGATGGCATTATTCTTCATGTCCATCCACGCCATATCGCTGGGTTGGTAATCATCCGTCAACAGGGCTTCCGCGCGGAGGGTTACGTACTGCTTGAATCCCGGATCCTCGGCCAGTTCCGCCACCTGGCGCAGCTTGTCCGCCGCGGTTTGGTACAACTCCGCATACGCTTCGCTATAGGGAATCGCTACTAGACTACCCTTTTCGTCCCGCCTTACGATGGTGTAAAGACTGCGCAGGGTTTCGCCGAAGCCCGGAGATTCGGTGCAGGCGGCTTCGAATTCTTCTTTGGTCATATCCGCCGGATAGAAATTTGCCCCTTCCGGTTTGGCCCCCGCACCTTCCAAGAAGGGGGCGTTCCCGGCCAGGCGGTCCCACGGCCCGTAATTGATCTCGACCAGTCTTCGCAGGGCAGGATCGGATATTCCTGCCAGCAAGGCTTCGTTGTCACCATAAGCCTGAAGCCAGAAGCCATCATCCATGGTCTGGGCCGCTTCGATCAGCAGCGGTATCATCTGCCGTTGATTGTCTGTGAGCTTGCTTAAATCTGCAGTAAGAGTGACGGGCGTATACTTGGTACGCAATTGTCTGGCGGCGGCCTGTTCCGATGTCTCTCCTGCACAGGCAACGAGCATCAGTCCCATCAGGACCAGGACACCCAATTGTAGTGTTCGTTTCATGGTCATCTCCCTGGAATTATTTTTCGGGCCGAAATTGAATGCCCGAAATTAATACACTGCACGCGATATACCATCGCATACTCGGTAATTGGCCGATTGGAACTACAGAAGGTACCTTTTCAAGTGGATTGGTTTTATATTCTGTTCTGAAGCGAATTGATTGAAGTTGACGAGCTTCAAGAGGAGCGGAGGCGAACATGACAACAATGATTACTCTCACCCAGGGTGACATCACCCGGCAGGAAGTGGATGCCATCGTGAATGCCGCCAACCAGAGCCTGTTGGGAGGTGGTGGGGTGGATGGTGCCATCCATCGCGCTGCAGGCCCGGAGCTGCTGGCGGAATGCCGCACCTTGGGAAGCTGTCCCACAGGAGAGGCACGCATCACCAAAGGCTATAAGCTCCCCGCCCGGCATGTGATCCATACGGTAGGTCCGGTGTGGCATGGCGGCGAACAGGGAGAATCGGAACTGCTGGCTTCCTGCTACCGCAGCTCCCTGCAGCTGGCAGTGGACAATGGTGTCCGGACGGTGGCGTTTCCCTCTATCAGCACCGGCGCCTATGGCTACCCGATCCGGCAGGCGGCAGCAATCGCAATCAATACGGTACAAACACATCTGGCTGTAGAATCATCCATCGATGAAGTCCGGTTCGTGTGCTTCAGTGATTCAGATTACCTGGTGTACCGGGAAGCGCTGCAGCATCGGGGGATACCTACCACGTAGTGGATAGGGCAGCGTGCCAATACTCCGATGATGGGAAATACCAGCCCGTAAATAGACCAGTCAGGTTCGACGCGAAACGGTCAGAGACGTTTACTCCTCGATCGGGATCTCCGGCATTTCCCCTAGAACGTTGGTGATGGACAACAGCTTGACCGGGCCATATTCAAGTGCTTTTAGACCTTCCTCAATCTTCTCCTTGTCCCCAACGACGACAATAGCCAGGTTTTCGGGATCGATATACTCCCGGGCCACCCGGTTCACATCATCCACAGAGACTGCCAACATCCGTTCGGTGTAGGTGTTGAAATAGTCGTCAGGCAATCCATAGATGGCAACATTGTTCAATTGGCCCGCTATTGCGGAGATCGTCTGGAAGCTTTCCGGGTAACTCAACGCCACCGAATTCCGTGCCTTGTTGAGCTCTGCTTCCGGCACCGGTTCCTGGATTCCTCTCAATTCATTGAGAAATTCGGTGATCGCTTGATCGGTCACTTCGGTTTGAACGGATGAATTAGCCAGGAAGGGTCCCGGGAGCGGTCGGAATGAGAATGAGGAATATGCACCGTAGGTGAATCCATGTTCCTCCCGTAGGTTCATGTTGATTCGTGATGTAAAGGCTCCCCCAAGGATCGTGTTCATGATGACGATGGAGTAAAAATCCTCGGTATACCGTGAAACGCCCACCCGCCCCATGTAGATCACCGACTGGGGAGATTCGGGCTTGTCCACTAGGTAGACCACCGGACCCTCCACCTGGCCGATCTCCGACCAGTTCGCCGCCGGTATTTTCCTGCTTTTCCATTTACCAAACGCCATCTCAAGTTTTGGCAGAATCGATTCGGCGGTCACATCCCCGGCCACGATCAGGGAAGCATTGTTCGGCAGGAAGTGGACCTTGTGGAACTTCTTCAGGTCTTTGGTGCTCAGGGCATTGATGCTGGACTCGTCACCGCTTGTCGTGCGGCCGTAGGGGTGCTTCTCATCATACAGTGCACGAATGAATTGCACGGAGGCGATGGTATTGGGTTGGTCATGCCATTGCATCAAGGCGGTCAGGCGCGCTTTTTGCTTGCGTTCCAATTCGTCTGCAGGAAAGGTTGGGCGCAGCGCAACATCTGCCATCAAGGGCAGTGCCGCATCCAGCTGGGCGATGGGAGTATTGAGACTGACCACGGTGGTGTGCCGCCCGGCACCCGTGGATATATCAGCCCCGAGGAAATCAATAACATCGGCCAGTTCCAGGGCATCACGGGAACCGGCACCCTCGTCCAGCATGTCAGCGGTCATGGTTGCCAAGCCGATCTTTCCGGCCGGGTCCATGCCCGATCCGGCCATCACTACCAGATTCAGCTGGACCAGCGGCACGTCATGCTTCTCCATTAGCAGGATCTTGAGACCATTGTCGAGTTTCAGATGCTGGATAGGAGGTAGGATCAGGGATGGCGGAGGTCCCAGCTCAGGCGGTCCGCTTCGATCGGGTTGTTGAGCTTGAAGAGAACCGCCGGTAACGACTGCAACGATGAGAATTACATGGAAGATACTTTGGCGCAAATGGCTCCGTGTCATAGCTATTTCTCCTCCTCGTTGGTCGTTGCCGCATCAGGGCCGCGGGCAGCGAGTTCGGTCTGTCCTGTTGGGACCACACTCAGGACCACCCGACAGTTATTGCGCAGGTAGGTACTTGTCACTTCGGTGACAGCTTCAGGTGTGACCGCCTTATAGCGTGCCAGATCCTCATCGAAATAGTCGGGCTGGCCCGTATAGAAATAATAGCTGTTCAATTGATCAGCTTTTCCACTGAAACCACCAACCCGTTCCAGGCTGCGCAGGAAACTGGCCTCGTACTGGTTGACTGTCCGCTGTACTTCCCGTTCCGTAGGTGGCTCCGTTTTCACACGGTCCAGCTCTTCCAGGATAACCGTCTCCAGTTCGTCCAGTGTGCGCCCGCTCCGTGCAGTGGCAACGATCACGAAAACGGACGACTCCTTTAACGAGTTCTGAAAAGCGGAAACATCCTGTGCGATCTGCAACTCATACACCAGCCGCTTATATAGACGGGAGTTCTTGCCTCCTGATAGTATCGAGGACAGGATATCCATCTCTGCGTCTCCCGGTTGGAAAAGCGCCGGAGTTACCCAGGCCATGTATAACCGGGGCAGCTGCACCTGGTCCTCCAGGATCGGCCGCTTCTCCTCGCAAAGGTAAGCCTCTGAGATTTCCAGCGGTTGAACCGGTGAGCCCTTGGGAACATCGCTGAACCAATGGGTTACCAGATCCTTGGCCTCTTCCGTATTGATGTCGCCCGCCACGACCAGACTGGCGTTGTTGGTTCCGTAATATCTACTATAGAACTCGATCACATCCTCGTGACTAGCCGCGATCAGATCCTCCGGGTAGCCGATTGGCATCCAGTGATATGGATGATTGACGGGATGAAGTTGCTCGAACAGGGTAAAGTAGGCCATGCCATACGGGCGGTTCTCATACCGTTGGCGCCGTTCATTCAAGACTACCTCGCGCTGCAGATCAACCATGTCGGGTGAAACCACATCCAGCAGGTAGCCCATACGATCGGACTCCAGGAACAGGGCCAATTCGAGAGCGTTGGTGGGAATATCTTCCCAATAGACGGTTTTATCAAAACCGGTGCCCCCGTTGTTGCTTCCCCCGACTGCCTCCAACCATTCTTCAAACATGCCCTTGGGTACGTGGCCCGATTCCTGAAAGAGCAGGTGCTCGAAAAGGTGCGCGAAACCTGTCCGGCCCGGTTTCTCACGGGCTGAGCCAACATGGTACAAGATGTTTACGCTTACTATCGGGAGGGAATGATCCTCATGCAGGATCACTTGCAGTCCGTTATCCAGTTTGAACTGGGTGAAGGGAACCGAAAGCTGTCCTTCCAGACCGAACAACAAGGTCCACGACGTTAGTAAAAGTGCGGCCAATCGTTTCATAAGACTCTCCTGATGTAGCGGAAATGATCGAATTCTACAGCGAGCATCTGCATGGCTGATTTTATTATTATTAGTTGGCTTTCGCCACCGAATGATTGAAACATTTATGGCGGAGACGAATATGGGAAAAAGGGTACTCGGACGCACAGACCATAGAAGTACGGTGGCCGTCTTCGGGGCCGGTACACTGGCGAAGGTAGATCAATCGGTGGCTGATCAGGCCATGGAACAGGTAATTGCCGCTGGTGTCAATCACATCGATGTCGCTCACTCGTACGGTGAGGCGGAGTCGCGTCTGAAACCCTGGATGATTCGCGCCCATGACAATTTTTTCCTGGGCTGTAAAACCTTGGAACGCAAACAGGGGAAAGCTGCCGAAGAACTTCACGGCTCACTGGAACGGCTGGGTGTGAGCCACTTCGACCTGTATCAGTTCCACGCCGTCAATGACCTGCAGACTCTGGAGGATATCACAGCACTCGGCTGAACGCCAAGGTACAGCAGCGTCAAGTAACTGAGAGCGTGAAGCATCAAATGATTTTTACCGAACGCGGACGCAGAGGCCTTGACTAAGACCCCGTAAGTTGCAGATGCACTTTCCGGGTTCGGGGCCCGTCGAACTCGGCGAAGAAGATACCCTGCCAGGTTCCCAATACCAGATCCCCATTTTCCACAATGACCTGCGCCGAAGCTCCGATCAGGGAGGATTTGATATGGGCTGCCGAGTTGCCTTCCAGGTGTCGGTAGCTGTCATCGAAGGGAATGACCTTGTTCAATTCCATGGTCAGGTCCCTGACAACGTCAGGATCGGCGTGCTCGTTGATGGTAACGCCGGCGGTGGTGTGGGGTACGTAGATGGTCAGTACGCCGGAATTCACGTCCCCGGTGCGAAGCCATTGACGCACCAGCCCGCTGATGTCTACGAATTCCACGCGGCTGTTCGTTTGGACGGTAATGGTTTCCATCGTGCGTTCCTGCGGATTAGGTGTTGCTTACAGGATGAATGATTTTATTCCGCCTACGTCTTGCGTTCTTTTTTCCGGGCGGCGGGGAACAGGATATTGTTGAGGATCAGGCGGTACCCCGGTGAATTGGGATGGAGCGCCAGGTTGGTAGGCGGATCACCTACGAAGTGCTGGTAATCTTCCGGATCGTGTCCACCCAGGAAGGTTACGGTGCCCTTGCCAAGGTTATCGTGGATATAGCGCACTTCTTCCGTGTTCTCGCGCTCACCCATGATAACCACGCTCTTTGTCAACGTACTGCGCCGGAAATTGGTGGTTTGTCCCATGAAACCCTTGATTACACCCACGTGATTCTGGGTTAACATGGTAGGCACGGGATCGTATTTTGCCGCGAATTCGAAGAGCGTGAAATAGTCGTTCTCAGCGGTGCGTGGGGGCGGTTGATGGCTGGGGGGAATATCGATGGTGGAGTACTCGTAGATCGCGGGATCCGTGTAGAGCTGATAGTTCTCGAACAGGACTCCCCTGGAATAGTCAATTTTTAAATGGGCTTCCGGGTCCACCGCCGTGCCGTCAAATGGAATGCCAGCAATATCCACATTCTGGGTTGCTAGGGCAATATCCCAGGTGTCGGTTGCTGAGCACATGGCGAATAGGAATCCGCCGCGAACCACATATTCCTTGATGGCCAGGGCTACCGTCTTCTTCAGAGCCGGGACATGGGGAAAACCGAGTTTCTGAGCCAGTGTATTGTATTCCCGCTCCTGTTCGCGGTACCAGGGGGCGCTGGAGTAGGCGCGCCAGAACTTGCCGTGCTGCCCGGTGAAATCCTCGTGGTGCAGGTGAAGCCAGTCGTATCTGGATAGTCCTCCCGTCAGGACTTCCTCATCGTATATCATGGCATAAGGGACTTCAGCATAGGTTAGCACCAACGTAACGGCGTCATCCCAGGGCTGCTTGTTCGGCGGGCTATATACCGCGATGCGGGGAGCCTTTTCCAACAGGACAATATCCATGTTGTTACCGTCGATAGTGCTGTATATGTCCCCCAAGCGTGTGGCATCCACCGGTTCGGCTGTCACACCCCTGACCTGGCATTCCCGCTGAATAGCCGGAAGCGCATCCATCAGGAATGAACCCCCGCGATAGTTCAGCAACCATTCCACCTCTACATTTTTATTGAGTGTCCAGAAGGCAATTCCATAGGCCTTCAGGTGATCCCGTTGGGCGGTGTCCATGGGGATCAGAAGTTTCTGGGCCCAGACGAGTTGGGGTCCGAGGATGAACAGCAGAAGGACGATTCTTGTGGTTCGGGTCATGAAAGGTAGGTTCCCATTGTCAGATATTCTGCATTTAATCAGCCTCGGGATTGAGTTCCCGGTACCGTAGTCGCACGGCGTCACGATAGATACTCATGGGAAATGTATCCAGAAAGCTGAGATACCTGGTAGAAGCTATTTCCGGATCATCCAGCTGGTAATCGGCCAGCTCAGCCGCCAACAGCTGTCCTAACTCGGTGAACTCCGTATCACCCGGGATCGTCATACACAGATGCTCGGCTTCCGCATGACTGCCCTGGAGGGCATGCAGATGTGCCAGACGGTACTGCAGGATCGGTGACACAGGTGTCAGCTCCGCCTCCAGCGCCTCGGTCAACTGTTGGATGGCTTCACTGCGTCGGTTCTGTCTCAGCAGCCGCTCACTATGGATAAAGACCTGATACTGATCAGACCACTCCTGAAATCGGCGTACCAACGCGGACAATTCCAGCAGGTCATTGAAATCTGGGTCAGTCGGCCCCAGGGTAGCCAGTTCGCCGCCAATGTAGGCCATAAGGGAATCCTGATCACCGGATAAGAGAATCAACTCCACGCCTTTGACCTCAACAAGGTTCAGCTGCTCCCTGGTGGTCATTCTTCTCATCGCTCGTTGAAGGGCCGCTTCCGCTTCCTGGAGATCTCCTTTGGCAATCCAGAGATCGATCAGGCGGAGCAGGGCGGTCGGATGGTCCCTGGATGCAGACCGGTTCGCCAGGACCCATTGATAATCCTCGATAGCACTATCGAAATCATCCAATATTCGGTAATGGATCTCTCCCGTCCGAAGACGCGCCCGGGGATTTCTCCAGGTTGTAACAAGGGAATCGTACAGCACCATTGCCCGGCGCAATGAAGAAACACGGGTCGTATCAACCCGGATAAAAGGCAGCGCAAAAAACCGGTTCTTCTCGTAGAATCCCGAAAGAGGCAGCCTGACCTGGTCCACTTGGCTGCGAGCTTCATTGATCTCGGCCAACGTCAGTATCGCCTGCTCATACTCTGCAGCCGCTTTCGGATCATTGATTAGTTGTTCCATAAGTGACTGGGCGAGATCCCACTCCTGTTCGCCGATCAGGTCCCTGCCCAAGTTGAGTATTTCCCTTGGCGGGACGGCCAGTTGCCGGTTCAGTGCCACCACCTGCGAAAAGTTGCGATGCTTGAATTCCAGGCTTGCTAAGGCACGCAGGGCTTCCGGTGTTCCGTACTCAGTGAGTTTTACCCGGAGCAGTTCCATGATTTCAGGTTCAACTGGAAAACGGAGTAATTGGTTGGTGACCAGACCTACTGCCTGAGGTTGGGTTGTTAAGTGGCGTAAAAATTCGTCCAGTGCAAGATCATAGCTCAACCGGGAGGCGTAAAGTCGGCCCATATCAAGGGCGAAGAAACTGGAGTCGTTCTTTTCTTCCCGGAGCTGGGTCAACAGCTGCGTACCCTCCTGGGTCAGACCATTGGAGAAGAAATGGGTAAGTACCAGGCGTTCGGCCATCTGGTTCAGGGGAAAACGCTGGAGGATATCTTCCCAGATGGCTATGGCACCTTCCTTATCGCCTTGTGCCAGTTGGATATCACCCAATTCAACCCGGCTTTGAATGTCATCGGGGTAAAGATCCAGGTGATCATTGATCACTTCGATAAGCTCAGCATACCGGGCGTTATTCCGCAGCAGGTATTTCATGCGCTGATAGTACTGGATGTTGCCGGGAAACTCATCCAGGAGACGGGTGTAGATAGCCATGGCCTGCTCCAGGTTCCCGGCCTGCTCCAATCTGCGGGCTAGATTGAATGATTGCTCCGCTTCTCGCAGGACCTGGGGATGCTGGGAGGAATCAGCCCGGGTGATCGCCGCTACGAATATGATCAGGAAAAAAGCTCGCGCGAAATGTCTGGATGCCATTGCCTGCTATTCCGTCAGCGTATTGCCGCTGATAAGACGCTGGAAATAATTCTGGATGACGACCTGATAATCCTGGGAATACCCTGAGCGCAGCGCTTTTTCCATGGCTTGTAGAAGCATGTCTTCCCGCTCACCCAGGTTGTCAGGGAGGCCTGAAGGACCCATATACATATAGCGTTGCGCAGGGGCTTCTCCGCGGCGCTCTTCCTTGAAGTCCTGGATTGTAAGTGACTTCTGACTATCCAGCAGCCGGGTTACGATACGCTCCTGGCGTTCCGTTGTGCGACGGGTTATCCGTCGTCGCTGAAAGTCCTTGATGATTTCCTCCATATCCTCCAGGGCACGACCCAGACCGCCTTGCTTGCCGCCACCCTGCGTGGGATAGTCCTCCAGCATTTGCTCCAGCACTTGGGATAACTGTCGCTGGCGGGCTTGAAGTCTGCGCATCATTTCGATACGCGACATACCTGCCATCTGCCCCAGTTGCATATTCAGGGTCTGCTGGTTCAGTCCCTGCTGGCCCTGTGTGAGATTCTGCATTCGTTCCAGAAATTGTTCATATCCCGAGGCCGAGCCGCTCTGTTCCATGGTAGCCATGGCATTATTAAGAGCAACAGCCGCCTCATTTAATGCCGACATGCCCTGCTGCTGGGTTTTTTCCGTGGCACGCAAATCATTCGCTTCTAAAAGGCTTACAGCCTCGTTCATAGCTGCGTTGGCCTGTCCGATACTGCGTCCCATCTCCGGTGTGATGTGGAACGATTGCTGGCTTAATGCGACCAGCTGCTCGATCAGCTGGGACATCGACTTGACCAGCATATGCTGCTGTTCAGCAGCTTCCCGTACACGGGGTGAATTGTTCGGCAGACGCTTCGTTTCCTCCCAGAGAGTTTCCTGCTGCTTGGATAGGGCCAGTACTCCGCTCATCACCCGTTGGAATCGGGCCTGCATTTCAGTGACCGCCTCCCGCTGAAATTGATCTCGTATCGCTGTGGCCTCGTTAAGGAGGGCTTGTAGATTATCACGGCCCGTCTCCATCTCGGACTTGCTGGAGGCCAACTCTCGATCCTTCAGTGCCTGGGTGCCATCGCGTAAATCGGAGCCAGTGTCTTCCATCAAATCGGAATCGCTGAGGCCTTCCATGTCACGGGCCGCCCGGGCGCTGTAGGGGGCAACCGCTTGCGAAGCATCACGCATCACATCCGCGGTGGCTTCCAGAGCCCGTTCCTGCTGTTCATGACTGCCTTCAACATCCTGCAATTTCCTGGATATTTCACCGGGATCCATATCCGTCTCAGCCTCCAGACCGGTTACCTTCTCCAGCAGCGCTTCCTCAACGGCCACCATTCGCTCCAAGCGTTGAACGACCTCATCCATTTTCATTTCCGCAAGCGCCAGCCGGAAAATGTCCAGGAATCGATCTAGTTGGGCTTCGAACTCATTGGCCTCAAACTGCATGTTTTGGAGGGCTTGCTTCAGCATCTCCGGGTCGATTTTCTCCAAGGCCTCTCGAAGCTGAGCCATGGCATCCTCCAGCTCGGGAGTGATGATCTCCTCCAAAAGGTTCTGCAGCTCATCATACTTCTCAAGTATCTCATCGCCGAAAAGGTTGTTATCATCGGCCATGGAACCCAGGTCCTGCAGCTGCTCCTGCACCGATTCCATCGCTTCCAGGACCTCTTCCAGCGTCTCCAATACCTTGCGGCCTTTCTGCTGCTGGTCCCAGGTGATCTGTTCGTCCTGGCGAAAGGCCAGCTCCATCTCCTCCAGCAGTTTTCTCACGTCCTCCAGATCTTCCAGCACACCTTCGGTCATGGCGGTGGTTTCGTCGGAGCTGTTGGAGAGGCGGGCAAAGAGCTCCTCCAAGGTGGGCACACGTGCGACCATGGTTCGCGATACAACCTTCCCCGGACCGGTCATGGTGTTGTTGTCATAGATTTCCACCTGAAAGCGGACTTCATCACCCGGTACCAGATTCAGGGAAGCCAGCTCCCAAGCATGCGTGATACGCTGGCTCCGTTTGTCCAACAGCAACTCGGGAATAGTATGAGTATAGGTCTGTTGGTCTTGGCTCAAATACTCAGGGTGAATGATCTCGTAGGAAATCTGGGCTAGACTGAATCCAAAGTCGTCGGATACGTCAAAGTGGACGGGAACAAGCATATATTCATCCAGATCCACCGCCACTAAGGGTAGAATCATTGACAAGGTGGGGGGATAATCGGGAACCGCAGTAAAGGTGTAACGGATGGGATTGGTATTGGTTATGCCCCTACGGTCGATGATGGATATAGTCATCTCAGTGGAGGCAATAAGCTGGAATTCACCCTGAAATGATTTGTTATTGACCGGAAGGGGAAACTCTCCCTCCCCCAGAAACATGCTTGCGGAATCCAGGCGCAGGTTGGTGCTCCCGTTGAGTTCAATTCGACTGCCGATGAGGGCAGAGATGTCGGCGATATTCCCCCCCAACTCTTCCGTGGGCTCCCCGGTATACTCGGGAGCGAAGACCATGAATTTCAGTTCCTCAATAACGGGGCGATCAATAATGCTGATCCTGTGAACCTGGGATTTGATCTTTTCCCAGGGAGAAAACCAGGCTCTATTCACGAACCGCGCGTAGTACCGGATATCGTCGTGTATGTTTTCAAACCGGTACGAGTAGCGGCCATTATGCAATGCCATGGAGGCGCTATGAACCAGGCCTTGGTGGTCTTCCCAGAGAAGTTCGGTAGCCGGTGGTACAGATCCCACGGCGGTAAAGACCACCTCGGTTGTGTCCCCGCCTAATACCTCCAGGTCCCCCGACAAGGAGACCAATATGAAGGGGGTTGGTACGGGATATTCCGTTTCCGGATCCATCAACCGGACTACTGCATGGCTCATCGAACGTGGGGAAGTAAGCCACGCCACCGCCAACACGACGATGACGATTGCCGCCAAACGGAGTGGCGGTTTATAGCGCCGGGGGGTCAGATACCCGAAATCGAACTCTGCCAGCCTTTGAGCGACAAGGCGCACAGATTTTTCTGTCAGGTCAGCATTAGGGAGTGCATCCGGAGCAGTTAGGCGTCGCTCCAATTGGAGAGCATTCAGTAGACGGTCATCGGGTAGACCGAGTCGGTTGCCCATCCGGTATGCAATTGCATCCAGCTGCGCCCATTTCCACCACCCCCGCCAGGTGCCTAATCCCCGGATGACCACAACCAGTAGCATCAGCAGTAGGAAATCTGAAAGTAGAAGGATAATGATTGACCGGATGGTTGTGGCCAAATAGAGTTGGCGCTCGTACCAAACGGCTGTTGTGAACAGGGCCGCGAGCAGCAACATGGCGAGCATCAGGTCACGTGCCAGCGTTAATCGTGCGAGCCGTGAACGAACTCGCCGCAGTGTCCGCTGTATCGGCTGGATAGTCATCATCGACTTAGCGCGTATACGATGATGTTGGTGCCCATTTTCAGGGCCGCTTCTCTCAGATTGGGGGGAACCTCATGTACATCCGGGTCTTCCCAACCATCACCCAGGTCACATTCATAGGTGTAGAAAACAACCAATTGACCCTCATGGAACAGGCCCAGTCCCTGGGGTGGTTTGCCGTCATGTTCATGAATCTTCGGCAGGCCGTCCGGGAAGGGGAAGACGATCTGGAATATCGGGTGGTCCGGAGACAGTTCCACAAAGTCTTTATCGGGAAACACTTTCTTCATTTCCCTTCGAAACGCCTGGTCCATCCCGTAGTTGTCATCGGCGTGTAGAAATGCCCCCGCCAATAGGTGCGAGCGTAGAATGGATGCTTCCTCCTGGGACAAATGAATGTTCCCGTGTCCTGTCATGTAAAAGTAGGTGCTCCTCCAGAAGGTGTCATCTCCAATAGCAGCGCGTGCTTCGTCTGAAACGATAGTCATCCCGGTCTGTCTGCTGGCATAATCGATAAGATTTGGCAGCGAACTGGGATCAGCATACCAGTCACCTCCACCGCCATACTCAAGTCGGGTAATCCTCAAGGCACCGGGCACTGTCTGGCCTTGGGTAAGTATCGGCCCTAGCACCAGCACCAACAGGTACAGTGTGAATGCTTGTACGGCCGGATTACGTCTTGCCATACCGCTCCTTGAAAAGAGGTGGTTCGATCTGCAGGGCGGAATGTTCGATCCCCCACTGCTCCTTGAGAAAATCCTGGGTTTCGCGCAGGCAGTGAGGCCAATGGCCCGATTGAATACAGTCATCGCTCAGTTGAATATGAGCACTCAACGCCAATACTCCTGATGAAATTGTCCAGATGTGTAAATCGTGCATGTCAACGATATGTTCCCGGGCTTTAAGCGTTTCCTGCACTTCATGGTAATCGATTTCCGGCGGTGTTCCTTCCATGAGAACATCTATGGCTTTCATCAGAAGACGCCAACCGCCCTTGAGGATGAGGATGGCAATGAGCATGCTGGCGATGGTATCCACAGGGGTCCAGCCGGTTAACAGGATGACAATGCCGGCTGTCATGGCGCCGATGGAGCCCAAGGCATCGTAGACCATATGCAGGTAAGCGCCTTCCAGGTTAAGGTTGACATGTCGTCCACGATGCAGGAATAAAGCGCTGGCGAGGTTTACCAGTAGGCCGATGGAGGCAATTATTAGAATTGGCCCTCCAGGAAGAGGTCGGGGATGGGAAAGCCGGTGGTAGGCTTCCGTAAGTATATAGCCGCAAAGCAGTATTAGTGCCATTCCATTGATCAGGGCGCCGAGGATTTCAGCTCGCAGATAACCGTACGTGCGACGGGGATCCTTGGGCCTTTGCGCCAACATACCGGCAAACAGTGCCAATCCAATGGCTCCTACGTCCGTGAACATGTGTCCCGCGTCCGATAGCAAAGCCATTGAGCCGGTAACGACACCACCGACCGCTTCGACCAGCAGGTAGGCCAGGTTAATGCCAAAGACCCACCACAGCACTTTTGTATAATAGCGGCGATCGTCAAGCGGAAGATTTTGGTTCATATGCTGTGGCATTACAGCATAAAGCTACAATGTGCTGAGGGATGTGGTAAGAGATTTTGCGGCGGAGTCTATTTCTGCGTCAAGGAAAGCTAATGGGCATGGCTAGGTTGAACCTGATTCCTGCCATTGGCCTTGGCTTCATAGAGCCGTTTATCGCTGCGACTGATAAATGAATCGCTATCAACATCCTTGTCATAATCAGCGGCACCGATGCTGATCGTAGTTCCTTCAACAGTATGGCCGTCGCATTGTACAGACAATTTTTCTACCTGTGCGCGGAGTTTTTCGGCCAGAACCAAAGCCTTGTGCAAACCGGTTTCTGGAAGTACGACCACAAATTCCTCGCCGCCATATCGTCCAACAAAGTCGCTGCGGCGTGTATGCGTCTGCAGGCTCTGAGCAATCTCTTTCAGTACGGCGTCACCCACAATATGACCGTACGTGTCATTGACCACCTTGAAGTGATCAATGTCGATCATCAGGATTGCCAGGTCGCGTTTGTAGCGTATCGTACGGTGCATTTCAAATTCGATCTGTTCGAGTAACGCTCGTCGTGAGAGCACGTTGGTCAGTGTATCGTACATGACCATGTGGGCCATTTTTTCCTGGAGTTCCTCTTTCTCCTTTAGCAGGTTCCACTTCTCCCGGGCGTGCACCAGTGATTTGATCAGCTGGTCATAGGTCAGGTAGGCTTTTGGTATATAGTCCGAAGCGCCGATTTTCATGGCCTCAACAGCGGAACACTCGTCCCCACTACCGGTAATAATGATAACCGGTGCGATATTCTTTCCCGCGATATCCCGTAACCACTCCATCCCGGATTTGCCCTGGAGCGCCAGATCAAGCAGCACAATATCCGGCGGATGATTGTTCAATCCGGCTTCCATTTCCTTGGTATTTGCTGCTTCCCTGATGTAGAATTCAATGTTCTGTGATTGTTCTATTAGACTATGGAGAAGCTTGCGGTAATTTTCATCATCGTCATAGATTAGGACATCTAAAGATGCTATTTCTTTGGTCAGGCGACTCGATTCAGATGGGATCATAATTCTATATTAAGGGCAATTATTATGGATTCGGGCTAAAATTCGTCCTAAATCTAGGTATTATGATAGTATAATAATATGTCGATCAAGAATGAAACATCATTTTTTTGCACCGGCCGGATTGAAAATGCACGCCTTTTCCGACAATAGCACCCATTTTTCCTGGCGGCCTGCGGTATCTATTGCTAAGTGGCTATGGATTCTGATGTTGCTCCCGCTTGGATTTTCGATAGGTCAGACAGCCTATTGGCACCCGAAGAAAGCGGTGCGTTTCTGGGACTTGCGTGTCAATCCGCTTGAGTTTCGAACACCCCTTCAGTTTATGCCCTTCGATGTCAAGGCAGGGATCGTCCCCTACGGCGGGCCCGATATGTTCCAACCCTTTCCCTTTGGTCTCTTTCAAAACGACGATTCTGCGGTCCTGCTGGATAGTACCGAATCGGAGATGGGCACGATCCAATCGCTTTCCAGTAGGTTGATTCTGGTCTACGATCTGGAAATTTTGAAGATTAATCCTTTTGCGTCTTTTTTACCTGCCAGTTTGCTGGATCTGATGGTTGGATTGGGCATACGGACCAACCAGAATTTGGGATCACCCCCATTGCCCTCCAACTGGCCTCAGGGAACCGACGAGTTTGACTTTTCACCCATTTTTCAGCAGGCCTTGCTGAATGTGACGGCCAGCTACCAACGGTCCGAGAAATGGTATGCCTATTTTCAGGCTACGCAAGGATTGGCACGCGGGAGCCTCTACCGGGCGACCGCCTTGGACCGCTATTTACGTGGGACCGGTGCCAGTGCGGATTATACCCTGGGCATCAAATTTTTCCGCTCGACCAGTGGGGATGCCAGGTATTGCCTGGGGGGGGAACTGCGCTACCACTCCCTGGATATTCCTCAACTGGATGACGGCGACAAGCTCTCACCCATCGAGGGAGTGCAGATGCGCTATTTGGGACTGTTCTTCACCTTCGGGGTTGCCTTCGGGGGCGAGGCCACCGCGGCGGATAAGGCCAAGCGTGACCTTTACCGTGGTGATTATATGTCTGCTGAGTCGAATCTCCGCGCTTTCCTCGATACCTATCCTGAACATCGAAAGAAGCGTCGGGCAAAGAGGCTATTGGCGGTAGCCGAGGAATATGTGCCCTACCAGCAGGTCGATATAGCGCGGTCGGCACAGACGGAAAGGAATCTGGAAAAGGCTCTGATCTGGCTGGATCGCGCCGATACACGTGCCGATAGCGCCCTGCGGGTCGTCATCGATCAAGTTCGTGCCGAAGTGGGTTATACGTATCTGCAGGATGCGGATAGTCTTCTGCGGCAGGGTGATCTAACTCGCACTGAGCGGCTGCTTGGGCATGCCCGCCTGTTGATGCCGCCGGCTGAAGACCTGGTGGATCAGTACGATGCCGAGGTTCTGATTCAGCGCGGCCATGCTCTCCGTCAATCCGGAGCTCTGGTCGCCGCGCTTCGTAAATACGATCTCGCAATTGCATCCGACACATCACGGCGGATTGAGATCGAAGGGTATAAAGTGCGCATCGCCGAGGACCTGCTTGCGGAGGCCGAATACGCCGCTAACCGCTCAGCGATTGCCCTGGCACTGGAGTCACTGAAGTTAACCCAGACCTTGGATCCGCGGCGCAAGGCCGAGCTGGATGCCTTGATCCAGGAGTTGGATGCTCGCTTGGAGCGTATTGCCCGTGGAGAGGTCCGGCGGCGAATGGAAGAGCAGCTGCAGGAAGCCAGAGAATTACGTCAGAAGATCCCGCCCTCTAAGCCGCGTATCGGCCTGTTGGTGGCACAGCTGGAAGATGTCCTGGGTAAACCGGACTATGTCACCCAAACCACGGATCGTTTCGGAGTAAATCATCAACTGTGGGAGTACCAGGGCGGCGAGTATCCGGGATTGTATTATTTCGAGAATTATATTCTGACCCGGATCGAATCCTTACCGGATAGGTAGGTCTTATCGGCGGAAGGGAGGGACTATAGAATGTTATAGGCCTTCAAGCCCCAGACAACTTCCGTAATCGTCGCTTTCATCACACCAAAAGCCGGGACCGCGAATAACATTCCCAAGGGTCCCATCAGCGATCCACCGATCATAATCACGATGATAACCACCATGGGATGCATCCCCACGCTGGCCGACATGATCTTCGGGGAAACGAAAAAATTATCGATCGCCTGCACAGCCAGGAACATAACGATGATGAATACAATCACTATGGCACTGATGGGGGCCGGTTGGGGAGTCATGAGATAGACACCAATCGCAGGCACCATGCCCACGAACGGTCCGATGAACGGAATCAGATTCGCCAATCCGGCCAGCATTCCGATGATCACGAAGTAGGGAATATCCACTTTTGGTGACATGGAGATGATGAACAATCCAATCGTCGAGAGTACCCCCACCGTGAAAGCCGCTATCCCTTGTCCTCGAAGATAACCGCTTACCTGCTCCTGGATTTTCTCAAGGAGATTCAGCATTAGTTCGAAATAGGCATTGGGGATGGCACGCATCAGGATAATTTTGAAGTTCCGTGATTCCAGCAGCATAATGAAGGTGAAGACCAGCACCAGCACTAGTTTACCCAGCACGTCAGCCAGGGTCAGAACGAAGCCTCCCAGATCCTTGGCGAACTGACCCAGGAAATCCGGGGGATTCTGGGCCATGGTAAGAAGATACTCTTCAGCCCTTGGCTGGACGGTTTGTGGCAGAAATGCCAGGACCGAATCCTTCAGGTTTGAAATGAGTTCTTCCAGATTCTTGCCCTGAAAACTGGTGATCATGTTGTTGGCCTGCCCGATGATCGTCCCTCCCAGCATATAGGCGAGGGCGGCGATCAGCAGGATTAGTACCAGGTAGATCGTCAGTACCGCCAGTAGGCGTTTACCTCCATATCGGCTTTCAAGCCAGTTGGCCAACGGCGCCATTATGCTGGTCAGCAACAACGCCAGAACCAGTAACAGGAGGATAGGAGCGACATGCTTCCACAGCAGGAATATCGCTGCTAAGGGGAAGATAACCTGTGATCCACGAACCAGGGTCTGAAAGAATTTCCTTGTCTGTGACATGGATTCCCTCAAAGTTGAGATTGCCGGTAATCAGGAATGCCGCTTCGAAACGGCCTGACGATCACTATTCTGCTGCTTGGCTCTTCAGCTCCTGCTGCGCTTCGATGAGCAGATCATTGGTTTTCCGCAAACGGGCGCCTGTGACCTTGGCCAGGTTCAGCAGGATCTTGTTTCCCAGGTTGGGGAAGCGTATCAGGATATCCTTCAACTCCGGGCGGAAGAATGCAATGAGTCTGGTTTCTGAAGTTGCCAGGGCAGAGGCGGACCGGTCAGCATCGTCTACCAGTGCAAGGTCTCCGAAGAAATCGCCGTCACTCAGCTCGGAATACACGACAATGTGCTTGGGGTCCTGGTTGTTGACGATCTGTACTTCACCCTTGATGATGATATACATACCCAGACCAGGATCTCCCTGGTTGAAGATCACTTCGCCGGTCTGGTATTCGCGCTGGTGAATGATATGCTCCACTTCACGCAGCTCTTTACGACTCAGTCCGCTGAATATGGGAACGTGGCTGATAGCCAAGGCAGTCTCGGATAATTGTTCGCCATGCCGGCGAAAAATGTTGTCCCAGATAGCACTACGCATGAAGTTAAATTGGGCTGTTTAACCGACAATGTCAAGGCCCTTGAAGTCAAAATCGTTGCGTACATGATTCTAGTTATCTACTTTACTGGTCTATGAGAATTCATCTGAATGCTGGTGTGCTATCTGCGTTGCTGGTGGCAGGCATCTTGATCACCCCCGGGCTTGCCTGGGGCTATCCGGATCAAACCCTTCAGGAGCTGCAGGAACTGGATAAGCAGATCAATTCCAAACAGGGCGAACTGGAGCGTCTGCGTGGGGATGTGCGCCGGTATGAGAAGCGCATCGCCCGGCAGCAGCAGGAGGAAAAGGATGCTCTGAATGTGCTGTTCGACATTGAGGAGCGAATTTCCCTTACCAGCCGTTTGATCCGGCAGCTGACCCAGGCCATCAATTTAACCCAGCGGCTCATCGCCAAGAGTGAAGCCGAGATCGCCGAACTGAAAGAGAAGCTGGCCGAGCGGTTTATTCATGTGTACAAACAGCGGCGCTCTTCCATGCTGGAAATGATCCTGACCTCCAAGGATTGGAACCAGGCCAGCTATCGTGCGAAGTACCTGAAAGTAGCCACGGATTATGACCGCTATCTCACCGATAAAATGAAGACGGAAATTCGTCGCCTGGAATATCAACGGACGAAGCTGGCCAAGGACCGGACGCGCAAGGAAGAGGCTCGTCGGGAAAAGGAGCGGGAAGAAGCGCTGCTGAGGCGGAGCAAGGTGGAACGCCAGCGCCAGGTAGCGAATCTCAAGCAGGATCGGCACAACAATGAACGGCTGCTGGTCGAAACCAAACAGGCTGCCGTGGATCTGGAGCGCATCATCAAGAACCTGGAGTTTGACCGCGAAAAACGGGCTCGCGAACTGGCCGAGATGCGCAGCAAACTGGACCTGGCTGCCGTGGCGGAAATTTCCTATTACCGTGGCAAACTGCCTTGGCCTGCGCAAGGCCAGGTGGTGGCCCGTTTCGGTCAACAGCGTCATCCGCAGCTGAATACCATTACCAAGAATCCCGGTATCGATATCCGGGCTCAGGCCGGGGCGCCCGTAATGTCGGTCCTCGATGGCTTGGTTACCACCATCACCTACCTGCGTGGATTCGGCACCACCGTGATCATCGACCATGGCAAAGGTCTGTATACCGTCTATACCCATGTGGAGGATGTCCGCGTCGCCGAAGAGCAGTATGTAGATCAGGGACAGCTCATCGCTTTGGTAGGCAACGACGGCAGCTTTGATGGCGCCAAATTACATTTCGAGCTGTGGGTCAACCAGGTGAAGCAGGATCCCATCACCTGGCTGGTATCCCGCTAGTGGCCGGGTATGACTGAAAGCCCCCTTTTTTGATTTATCCCAACCTGATCCCCCATCAGAGTCAGTGGCAGCGTCTGGTGACCGCGTTCAGGCAGGAGCGGTTGGCTCACGCCTATCTCTTTTACGGCCCCGCCGGCAGTGGCAAGGAGGGCCATGCCATCGAACTGGCGGCCATGGTCAACTGCCTTCAGCCCGCTGAGAGCGGCTTCGAAGGTGCCTGTGGGAAATGCTCCTCATGCGCCAAGGCGCGCACCATGCAGCATCCGAATATTCAGCTGGTGGTTCCGTTGCCCCGCCGCAATCCCATCACCAAAGAAGACCCGCCCCTCAAGGCGCTGAAGCAAGGAGACCTGGACGATCTTACCGGGCAGATTGCTACCAAGGCGCAGGATCCCTACTTTAAGATCAAGCTGGTTGGCGCCCAGTCGATCTTGATCAATAGTGTCCGTGAACTGCGCCGGACCGCCTATCTCAAACCCGGTGAGCCCGGCTGGCGGGTGATCCTGGTCTTCGAGGCTGAAAAGCTCTGCTATCCCCAACCGGCCGCCGCCAATGCGCTTCTAAAACTGCTGGAAGAGCCACCCGACTGGACCGTCTTCATCCTGGTGACCGACCGGCCGCATCTGTTGCTGGATACGATTCGCTCACGTTGTCTGGGACTGCATTTTCCCCAGCTGGCCACCGAAGACGTAGCGGCCTATCTCCAGACCCATCATGAACTTGGGGAAGTTGACGCGGGAATATTGGCCCAGGTTACCGGCGGCAATCTG
>JBHPIW010000060.1:0-8444 GCA_042568495.1 Fidelibacterota bacterium
ATACAGTCATGGTCAGTCCCGAGAGCATTCCGTTACAGCCGGTTGATATACCGGTAGCAGGAAACTTTCACGAAATCCTGCAAGCCTGGACCGCGAAGATCATTCAGCAGCCGAAACCGCTGGACACGTTGGCTCGTTTATGCTGGCTGTTGCTGGGCATATTTTTGCTGAAGAACGTGTTTTTCTATCTGAAAAACATGTCTGCCGGAGTTATTGAAAATCGCCTGATCCGCGATCTCCGGAACAATCTATTCCATCATATCCAAACACTCTCCCTCTCCTACTTCGACCGCCAGAAAACAGGTGAGATCTCGTCGATCATTCTTAACGATGTGACAGCTGTCAGGAGGGCCTTCTCGGTCAGTCTGCAAAAGGTTATTGTGGAGCCGATTAACATCATAGTTTTCGCGGCCTTGCTATTTGCCATTAGCTGGGAGCTGTCACTGCTGGCCATACCTCTGATCCCCTTGGCGGGTATCATCACAACCCGGCTTGGCAGAAGTCTCCGCCGTCGGGCAAAGCGTTCAACCAAGCAGATCGCCGGTGTGATGAATGTTCTCCAGGAAACCCTCCGTGGGATGCGTATCGTGAAGGCTTTTACCATGGAGCGGGAAGAGATAAAAAGGTTCAGCAAGGAAAACCAGCGATATTATTTCCTGGTCTTTCGACGATTCAGTCTGAAAAATCTCAATACACCGGTCAACGAATTGATCGGAGTTTCTTTCGGTGTGCTCCTCTTATGGGTGGGTGGCCAACAGGTGTTGATTGGCAGGGGTGTTGGTCCGGAAGAATTTATGAGCTATATTATTTTTCTTTTCGCCATGCTCCAGCCGTTACGAAACCTGAGCAATGTCCACGCCAATATCCAGATCGGTCTGGCGTCAGCTGACAGGATCTTTCACCTGCTGGATGAACCGACCTCGATCAAGGAGAATTCTGATGCAATAGATCTGCAGGGATTCAATGATACCATCCGGTTTGAAAATGTAACTTTCACATACGAGGGAGGAGGTCGGCCCGCTCTCTACGATATCAATACAGAGATCAAGAAGGGAGAGGTTGTAGCGCTCGTTGGGATGAGTGGTGCCGGGAAATCGACGGTTGTGGATCTGGTACCCCGCTTTTACGATGTCTCGTCCGGCCGAATTACTATAGATGGGCATGACGTCCGTGATGTGAAAATCCATTCCCTACGACTATTGATGGGCATGGTGTCCCAGGAAACGATCCTGTTCAATACCACCATTCGAGATAATATTCTGTATGGCAATCCACAGGCGGATGACGAACAGCTCTTGGCGGCAGCTGAAGCAGCCCATACATCGGAGTTCATTGAAGAAATGCCGGAGGGCCTGGAGACCATTATCGGCGAACAAGGGGTGCAGCTCTCCGGTGGACAACGCCAGCGTTTAGCCATCGCCCGGGCACTGCTCAAGAATCCGCCGATCCTGATCCTGGATGAAGCTACCAGTGCCCTGGATTCCGAGTCGGAGAAACTGGTTCAAGAAGCTATTGACGCACTGATGCAAGAACGGACAGTGATCGTTATCGCCCATCGCTTATCAACGATTCATAATGCCAGCCGGATATTGGTCCTGGATAGTGGAAGACTCTTGGAAGCTGGGACGCACCAGGATCTGCTCGACCAAGGAGGCCGCTATTACCGTCTTTACCAGACACAATTCAGTGACGGGTAAGAGATCCTCTCCAAAGGTAATGAAACGACAGCCCTATCCCAGGCATATGAGCTAAGCCTATGGCCGGTCCCTCAAAACTAGCCGGGAAAAACCTTATTGTCGCAGAGAAGATGCTGCAGGTAGTCACGACCGTCCTCGAGAAAAAGAATATCTGGTACTGTCTGGATGGGGGAACCCTATTGGGAATCATGAGAGAAAGAAGACTTCTCCCCTGGGATAACGACATTGATCTATGCGTCACAGCAGACGAATGCGATCAAGTCCGTGCTCTGGTCTGGTACTTCAGACGCCGTGGTTATTGGGTGGGCGTGAAAAAAATTCGGAACGACCACCTGCCGATGAAGCAAGGCTATGTGCGGGTCGTGAAACTCAGAAACAGGAGATATTTCACTGTTGCCGGTCCTGTGAGATTGGACATTTTCATCAAGTATACTGAAGGAATGAAGCACTACTGGGTTGAAGGATCGCGGATAAAGGAAACGAAGAAATCCGTCCCGAAATCATATTTTGATCGTATCATCCCGACCGAATGGAATGGGAAAACGTATTGGATCCCTGAAGCATACGATGAGTATCTCACTTTTCGCTACGGTGACTGGCGTACACCGATTGAGAACTGGAATCACCTCAGGGATGATGGAGCTATCGTTAGGGCTGAACACCACAGATCAGAACAGTGACATGAACGGGATTGATTCAAGCCTGAGTCAAACGTGACAATAGAACATTGAAGATCACCAATCATCAAAATACCAGATTCATGTTCAATATAGAATTATTCCATTTCTAATATCGCGAGGCACTATCCATGTCAGAGCAATTCGATGTCGTTATTCTGGCCGCCGGAATCGGCGCGCGTATCAAGGGCAGTGGAAATAGTCTCCCGAAATGCCTGCTGAAACTTGATAAGCAACAGACGATCCTTTCAAGGCAGATCAACCAGCTGTTTGCAGTCAAGAAGGTTGACCGGATTATTATCGCTACCGGTTTCGAACATGACAGCATCGAAGAATACCTGAAAGCGGAGTTTGATAATATAACACAAGAGAGGATTCTGCTTGAATACAATCCTTTTTTCAGTATCAGTAACAATCTTGTTTCCCTATGGAACATTCGCGGTCTGATCGCCACTACAGGCAATGGCATAATGATCTCCAATGGTGATAACGTCTACGGAATGGAATTTTCGGATTTGGCGGACGATCTACCGCCCGATAACCTAGTGGTTATTCGAAAAAAGGGCGAATATGACGGTGACGATATGAAGGTCGTCATCAAGGACGATAAAATACTACAGATCAATAAGAACATTACCAGCAACAATGCAGATGGAGAAGCGATCGGACTATCAAAGTTCAATGCGACTGGGAAAAAGATGCTCTTTCGTGTACTGGATGACATGGTACAGAATCCCAGGCATTTGAGTTCCTTTTACCTCCGGGCATTCGAATATCTTATCGAGTTTGAGGGTCTGTCCCTATTTCCGCACGATTGCCAAGACATGTTTTTCGAAGAAATCGACTTTCCAGACGATTATAAAAAGGTCGTTCAATCACTACCTAAATAGAATGCAGCGCTGAACTTTTGGTCTTTTCCCAACGCATCCTCAACCTCCGACAATCACCTTTCTTAAAATATTGTTATCCAGTTTTGCATCCTCCTATAGAAAGCAGAAGTATTAATGGAAGGCAGTAGCAATGCATGAGACGTTAAAGAAGTTTGGATATCCAGATAGCCTTGTGAAAGCATACGAACACTGGCTAGTGCTGGTACGCCCCGAGCAAGTCACGCTGGGATCTATGATAATATTTGAAAAGAACGGTTTGCACAGGTATTCCAACATTCCTGAGTCCAGCCATCGTGAATTCGGCAAGGTTGTCAAAGATGTGGAGAAAGTACTGCATGATGAATTCAGGTACGATAAAATGAATTATCTGATGCTCATGATGGTGGACCCCGAGGTTCATTACCACGCCATACCCAGATATGGAGAGGAGAGGTCATTTCACGGGTTGGCTTTTCAAGACCATGGTTGGCCGGCAATGCCGAATCTTGGACAGGTCAACCAGGTGTCCGATAATACTTTTACGAATCTTGTCCTCACCTTAAAAGAGCGTTTGGATAGCGTACCTGAATAACCCTTTGAGCAGGAATTTTCATCCATTTCCAAATCTACAGCTAGATGATCATGCACTGGATAAATTGGAACTTGCATGCAAATATCCACTTCGAGACCGAAAACCTGTTTTGTTACGTTACAGTAGATCGAAATAGGAGCTGATTCCATGGCCACTGATATTGAACTGACTGGGGAGAATTTGAAACTAGCATTGAAAATCCTGCGAGATGTGACTTCGATACTAGAAGCTCGAAAGATCACCTACTGTTTGGACGGTGGAACCTTGCTCGGTATCATGAGGGAAGGCCGGCTGCTTCCCTGGGATCACGATTTGGATCTTTTTGTACCATCGAATGAAGTCAAGAAGGTTAAGGCAGCCATGTGGAAATTCAGACTGAGCGGATATTGGACAGATAGGAGAAGGCATGGTGTAGATAAGCCCCCATGCAGACTTGGGGACATTCGGGTGATTAAGGTCAGGAACAGACGGGGCCTATTTTCCTATGGATTGATGAATCTGGATATCTTCATTAAATATCGTGAAGGTGATAACTATTATTGGATCGCCGGGGCGAAAAGAAGAAATGTCATAAAGTGTGTACCTTCCAAGTTTTACGATCATCTCACACAGATCGAATTCGATGGCAAGAAATATTGGATACCCGAAGCATATGACGAGTACCTTACACATCGCTTTGGTGATTGGCGCACACCTGTTAAGGAATGGGACCATCTGGCAGATGATCAAGCCATTATCAACTAAACAGCGGGGAGAACGCGAAGTACCTGGAAGTATGCGAAAGTAATGAAGCGCCGGTTCTCCAGCAGGGTGCTATTTGCAACAGATTCGGATTAACCACCGTGAACGTCTTTTTCTACGCGCATCATCTGTACTATCTGCCACAGTTCCTACCAATCGCAATAGCTTTCGCAAGGCAACACACGGTAAGTTTTGGCTACGCATCGAAAGCTACCGCAAGGGAAGCAGAAATCCTTGTCTCGGAGATCTCATCCAATGGCTGGCCAATTCATCCACCCTCCAAAGCTCCAGTACATGCCAATAATTCTGACGTACTCATTCTGGGTAGTTCGAGCGATATAGAATCGCTGGCCGGGCCAAAAACTCTAGCTGTCCTGCTTTTCCACAGCATTGGCCTGAAGCGTATCTACTATACAGATTATCACCCCCGCATCAACCTGCGGTTCATCGAGAGCGACTACCACCGCAACCGTTGCCTGGAGTTCACACCGGATTTGGACATCCGCACGGTTGGCTTTGCCAAGCTGGATCCGCTGTACAATAATACGCTGGCAACCGTCGAATATCTTCCCGATGGGGATGGTCCAAGCATTCTCTATGCACCTACCTTTTATCCCGGATCCCTGGAAATCCTTGGGCATCTGATTCGCTCCTGGCCTCCAAATTGGCAGGTGCTAATTAAACCCCATCAATTCACGTTGACGAATCCGTTTTACCGATATCAGCGAGTATTGCTGGAGGATCTAGCACAGCAGTGCTCCAATGTGACCGTACTTCCTCTGGATGCTTATTCTATTCTGCCTGCTTATCAATGGGCAGATGTGCTGGTTTCTGAAATTTCGTCGACCATCATCGAATTTTCAGTGATGGATAAGCCCATTGTAGTTTGTGACCAGCTGCATCTGCGGCTCCATCATCGACAGCGTAGAAGTCGCTATCTGGAGCGGAGAGTGGATTTGGAGCTTCTCGGTCTACTGGATTTTGCACATCATTCCGTCACCGCAGCCGATGTGGCCGATACCATCATCCATGCAATGGAACACCCGGATGAACTGGCCTCCAAACGAAAGAGGGGCCGAGAGACGCTGGTAGGACAGTACGACGGCCAAGCATCTGAGCGCATTGTTGAGATTATTGAGAACACTGTAATATGATTTCTCAAATGAACCGCTACCTTTTCTTTGTTACAAAACCTTATTCATTTGCTATTCTCGAGCCATTGCAGAATTATATCCAGACTCAATCCCTGGGTGAAGTCAAATGGTTCCTTTCCAGCAAGGCGCAACTGCATCCTGCTCCCGGGGAAGCCCTGGAGGACACGAAACAAGTAAAGGACTACCAACCTAACGCAATTCTCGTCCCGGGTAACATAGTACCTCCTTGGTGGCCGGGGCTAAAAGTGCAGGTATTCCATGGTCTGGATGACGAAGTGAAGGGCTTCTATCGGATTAACGGGCTGTTCGATCTATATTGCACTCCCGGTCCGACCATGTCTCGGAGGTTTACCACACTGGCAGAGCGTTATGGTCACTTCATAGTACGAGAGACGGGCTGGCCGAAGCTGGATCCTCTTGCGAATCCTCAGAACATGCATCTGATGCGCAGAGAGCTAGGATTGGATTCTGAGCGTCCTGTAATCCTTTACGCACCTACCTTCCCTGAAAAATATACATCCGCTCCAGATTTGCGTGATCCCATTAGGGATCTCATCTCGACTGGAGAATATACTTGGCTTATCAAATTTCACCCCCTTATGGACTCCGAGATCGTTGCCAGCTATCGTGAACTATGCAGTGATTCCTGTGAGGTAGTTGAAGATTTGAATATACTGCCATGTCTTCAAGCTGCCGACATACTCATCACGGATACGTCGTCGGTGGCATACGAATTCATGCTACTTGATCGCCCAATCATCACTTATCGTGCAACCGCACGGCTGGACAAGGGAATCGATATTCAATCGCCATCCCAGCTTGCGGACGCTATTCAACAAAGTCTGGCACATCCAAATGAGTTTTCGCCCGCACGGCAGAGTTATCTGGCCGAGATTCATCCATATAACGACGGTGAGTCGTCGCGGCGAGTTGTAGCAGCAATCGAGGTAGCGCTAAAACAGAATCTGGTCCAGCATCTGCGGCGCAAACCCTTGAATCTTAACCGGAGAGTGAAAATCAAACGTATGTTGAAGCCATGAGAAGAATCTTTATCATCAGCCTGGGATTGATGACCAGTCTCTTCAGCCAAACCTATTCAGGTGCCATCAACGAGACGCTCATTTACGCAGCTGGATTCAGACTTTTCTCCGCTGGGGAATCGACTATGGAAGCCTCACTTTCGAGATCAGAGGATGAGAGGGATACGCTCAGGATTTCCTCATACACCGAGACTTACCCCTTTTTTGACACCTTCTATCGTATCCGTGATCGGGTTGATCTATGGCTAAATCCCGCGACATACGAGGTACAAAAGATCGTGCGGGATATCCACGAGGGCAGGTATGAATTGCAGGAAACGGTGCTCGTTGATCGTGAGGCAGGGATCATGTATACCAGGAAGGATACCCTTCCGTTGGCAGGTCCGGTTTATGATCCGATCAGTGCGATTTACTACCTCCGACAGCTCGACCTGAAAGTGGGTGATAAAATTCAGCTCACCATTTTCGATGGACGTCGTTTGCGGATAATCAAGATTGGCGTCAGAAAGAGGGAAATCCTTGACGTTCCAGCCGGCAAATTTGAATGCCTGGTACTGAAACCCGTCCCCCTTGATAATGCAAAGCTCACTTCTGTAGACGGCCTGCTCCGTTTATGGTTGGCAGATGATGAATTTCATACACCGATCAGGGTGGAACAGAGGTCCAATATCGGGACGATGGTCCTGAGACTTATCGAGTCAGACCGGCGCGAGGATTCTCGCGAACAATAGTTACTGGAAGAGCCGCGCTATATCGTTGTAAAGTATCACCCCTATCAGCGCGAAAAGAAACACCACCCCAATTTGCTGGATAACTATCCGGGCTTTCATCGAGAAAGGCCGCCGCATAATAGCTTCCGACACAATGATAACCACGTGCCCGCCATCCAGTGCAGGTATGGGCAGGAAATTAATAAAGGCCAAGTTAATACTGATGATGGCCAGTAATCCCAATACGGACGAAAACCCGCTTTGAGCCGATTCCCCGGCTAATTGGGCAATAAAAATTGGACCACCGATGTCCTTAAGACCAGCCTCACCGGTGATGATCATCACTAACGATTTGTAGGTCAGGCCCAACCATCTTCCGGTAATCGTAAATCCCTTCGCGACTGCCTCTCCGAATCCGACGGCGCGTTGTGTCACCTTGGGGCCAATTCCGATCATACCGACTGTCTTGATTTCATCGTCGACAAGGGCTTCGGTGGCACGGGTCTGAATCACACGGGTGACTGTCACACCCTCATGAATCCAGGTAACTTCAATCTCTTCGTCGGGTCGGCTGTGTATCATGGAAGTGAGGTCTTCCCACGTGTCGATGGGCTGGCCGTTCACGGCCAGTATCTGATCTCCCGTCAGCAGGCCGGCCTCCTTTGCCGGGTAATCCTCGGAGAGAGACCCAACAACGGGAGCCGGATCCGACTCCAACACTCCATTCGCCAAAGTGAGGGCAAAAAAGATTATCACTGCCAAGATCAGGTTGGCCACTACACCACCGGATGCGAACCAAATCTTCTGAAGCGAGTTCTTTGATTGGAATTCCCATGGAGCACCGCTGATCTCGGTATCCATACTTTCATCCACAATCCCGGCGACCTTGACGTAGCCCCCTATTGGGAACAAGCCGAGACCGAACTCAGTTTCACCGATCTTTTTCTTTATACCCAAGCCAAAC
>JBHPIW010000061.1:0-7932 GCA_042568495.1 Fidelibacterota bacterium
CACGGCAGTGGCAGGAATAGGCGTCTTTGGCTCCAAGGCCATACCGCATTTTGGACAGGGACCGGGCTTCGTCTCCTGCACCTCCGGATCCATGGGACAGATGTAGGTTGTTCCCTCATTCTGAGCTGCTTCATGTCCCATCGGTTCATGGATTGCATCATCCGCTAAATATTTTCCAGGATCAGATTTAAACTTCTCTGCACAGTGATGACAACAGAAGTGGTAGGTAGTTCCTTCATGTTCGAGCGTCGCTCCTGCTTTGTCTGGATCCACCGACATGCCGCAAACGGGATCCATGAATACTTGCACTTCGGGATTCTTGTCCATTGGTACGTGGCTATTTCCCTGGTCCTGTGCGGATTCACTATCTGCACCGAATAAGTGGGGATATTTCTGGATTGCTTCCGCTGCGAATCTCGCAGGATCGGATGAAAAACGCTGCAAACAATGATGTGAGCAAAAACCATAGGTTATGCCCTCCCAATTCATGATCCCAACTGCGTTCTCCGGGAAGATCGACATCCCGCACATTGGATCATGAAGCTTCCTATCTATCATTTTCATGTCCCTTTGCCTTTATTTTGAAGATTCGATGTTAACCGCTTTTCCGCTAAAGTAGCATAAAGAATCGGGACCACAAACGTGGTAATAACAGCCAGCAGCATTCCTCCAAAGGATGGTATGGCCATCGGAACCATGATGTCGGAACCCCTTCCCGTGGAGGTAAGAACAGGGAGCAGGGCGAGAATAGTTGTTGCTGCCGTCATCATGGCCGGTCGTATCCGTCGAGCGCCTGCTTCCACGGTTGCTTCCCGTACAGCCGCTACTGTGTCAGGTTGTCTTCGCGTGAAGCTCTGATCGAGGTAAGTACTGATGATCACACCGTTGTCACTGGCGATACCGAACAAGGCCAGGAATCCTACCCATACTGCAACGCTTAGATTCACCTGCTGAATCTGAAACAGGTCCCTGAAATTCGTACCCAGTAAGTTGAAATTCAGAAACCAATCCTGGCCATAGAGCCAGAGCATGAGAAAGCCACCTGCCCAGGCCACAAAAATACCGGAAAAGACGATGACCGTGGTGGAAACGCGCTTGAATTGGAAGTAAAGGATCAGGAATATCAAAAACAGAGCAAGTGGTAAAATAACGCGCAACCTCTGAGTTGATCGTATCTGATTCTCATAGGAGCCGGCGAAAGCGTAGCTGACGCCAGGGGGAATCGTCAATTCTCCTCCCTCGATTTTAAAGTCAAGATACCGCTGCGCCTGCTCAACAACGTCCACCTCTGCCCAGCCATCGCGCTTGTCGAAGAGTACATAGCCTACCAGGAACGTATCCTCGCTCTTGATGGCCTGTGGGCCACGCACGTAACGAATTTCACTCAATTGCGCCAATGGAATCTGGGTGCCGTCCATTGCTGGGACCAGGATATCGTCCAGCGCCTCGATATTGTCCCGCAGTTCCCGCATGTATCGGACCCGAACGGGGTAACGTTCGCGGCCTTCCACCGTGGTAGTGATCGTGCGGCCTCCTACAGCCACCTCGATTACTTCCTGCACCCGGCGCAGGGTGATCCCATAGCGGGCGATAGATTGACGGTCAATATCGATCTCCAGGTAGGGTTTCCCCACAATTCGGTCAGCGAAAACGGCTGAGGGTTCCACCCCGGGCACCTCTTTCAGATAACGCTCCAGTTCCAGTCCCACCTGCTCAATGGTTTCCAGGTCAGGTCCCTTGACTTTGATACCCATGGGAGCTCGCATTCCACTCTGCAGCATGACGATGCGGGCGGCGATCGGTTGAAGGCGTGGCGCGGATGTTGTTCCCGGGATTTGCGCCACTTTGACCAGTTCATCCCAAATATCCTTTTCCGTACGGATGTGAGACCGCCACTGACGGAATGGTTTCCCTCCTGAATCTGGAATCAGACCGCCGTACTCATCGCGGATGAAGTCTCCTGCTGTGTTGACTTTGAAAGCGATGCGATTCCCGTCTTTATCCACGATGTATTCCGGTTTATAGTTCACAACTGTCTCGATCATGGAGATCGGTGCCGGATCCAGGGAGGTTTCTGCCCGGCCCAGCTTGCCCACAACCTGGTCAACTTCAGGTACGGAATACAGGGCCTTGTCCAATTTGGCTATGACATCCAGCGCCTCGCCGATACCCGCATGAGGCATCGTGGTCGGCATATAGAGATATGAGCCCTCATCCAACGATGGCATGAATTCCCGGCCTAATCCAGGGAAAGTGTGTCGCATTGCCGCATAGGACCGGCCTTTTTTTACGAAATCAGGCATGAAACCGAAAAGATTGTCAAAACCGGTCCAGGCCATGAAACCAAACAAGACGATTACAGTAGGCCCTGCCAACGCCGCCAGCTTGTGATCCAACGCCCAGCGCAGCATCTTCGGGTAGTGACGGGTGAACAGGACGATGATACCCATGATAATGGCAATTAGTAGGCCGACCAGGATGGCATTGGGCAGGGTGCCCTTATCGATGCCCAGGGGAGCCCAGGTATCAGCTAGGATGAACACAACCAAAGTGATGGCAGCCCAATTGACCCATCTCGGCATTTTCTCCAATACACCAACCGGAAGCCACCCCTTTGCAAAATGATAGATGCCGAGAAGGATCAACAATAGACCAATCCACCAGGACAGGATAAACACTAAGCTGATCCCTACCAGAATATATCCCAGGTAGAGCAATTTTCTTAGCCGTCCCCGGCCCAAACGCGCCGAATAAAGTATGTGAGCCAAAGGTGGCAATATAGTTAGTGCCATGATCACCGAAGCCACCAGGGCGAAGGTTTTGGTATATGCCAGGGGCTTGAATAGTTTCCCCTCGGCGGCCTCCATGGTGAAAACCGGAAGGAAACTCACCACGGTTGTTGCTACGGCTGTGAGAACCGCTCCTCCGACTTCAGACGCCGCCCGGAAAAGAATCTGTAGCTTGTCATCCTCATCATTCGCTTCATCCAGATGCTTCAACATGTTCTCTGAGACTACGATACCCATGTCCACAATCGTACCGATTGCTATGGCGATACCCGAAAGGGCAACGATGTTGGCGTCCACTCCGAACAATTTCATACCGATGAATACCATCAACACTGTTAGCGGTAGGAGGGAGGTGATCAGCAGTGAGGTCTTCAGGTTCATCACCATGATTAGAATGACAATAATGGTGATTAATATTTCGTCTCTCAGGGCGTGATTCAGGGTGCCCAAGGTTTCGTAGATCAGACCGGTCCGGTCGTAGAAAGGTACAATGGTAACCTGAGACTCACGGCCATCGGGCAGGGTCTTACTGGGAAGCCCTGTGCTCAGTTCCTTCACCTTTGCCTTTACGTTATTGATAGTCGCGAGCGGGTTTTCCCCATAGCGTACCACGACAACTCCGCCCACGACCTCGGTGCCCTCCTTATCCAGGGCGCCTCTCCGCATTGCCGGTCCCAGTGTCACATTCGCCACATCCTTGATGTAGATCGGTACGTTATTCCGAGCGTGTACGACTGAATATTCGATATCCTCCAGGCTTTCAATGAAACCCAGCCCCCTGATGAGATATTCCACATTGTTGACTTCGATGGTCCTGGCACCCACGTCAATGTTCGAGGCACGAACCGCGCTGAAGATGTCCTGCAGCTGGATGCCATGCTCGCGCATCGCGGCAGGATCAACATCAATCTGGTATTCCTGTACATAGCCACCGACGGAAGCCACTTCTGCAACTCCCTCGGCGGACATCAAGCCATAGCGAACATACCAGTCCTGAATCGAGCGCAATTCATGCAAGTCCCATCCACCGGTGGGATTGCCCTGTCGATCGCGGCCTTCCAGGGTGTACCAGAACACCTGTCCCAGCGCCGTAGCATCCGGTCCTAGGCTGGGCTGTACACCTTCTGGTAACGTTCCGGAGGGTAAGGCATTCAGTTTTTCCAGGATCCGGCTGCGGGTCCAGTAAAATTCGGCCTGCTCTTTAAAGATCACATATATCGTGGAAAATCCGAGGAACGAATACGAACGGATGGTTTTCACTTCCGGAATGCCCAGCAGGGCCACAGTGAGCGGATACGTGATCTGATCCTCAACATCCTGGGGGGAACGGCCCATCCACTCGGTAAACACAATCTGTTGATTTTCGCCAATATCAGGGATTGCATCTACCGGTACCGGTGATCTTGCCAACCCGGGGATTTGCCAGTCAAAGGGTGCGACCAGTATGCCCCAACCCACCAGTGCAAAAAGCGTTATTCCTACGACCAGTTTATTCTCCAGACAGAGTTTGATAATGCGATCAAGTAAGGAAAGACGCGGAGAATTAGTCATGCTTGCTATCTCCCTGATGGATCGCCTCATCAGCAGTTCGAGGAGGGCTTACATCTCTGACTTCACCGCAACGCAACATCTTGGCCCCGAAGTAGGGATTCTGCACTTGCTTATCCGTTTGAAGCCAACTGGCACCAGTGTTGTCGAAGGCCATCGAGCAGTAAATCTCTCGGAAAGTCTGACCCCCCGTATGGCCGAAACTTTGCCCGAGTGAAATGACGGTCTCGGAGATCGCTTCAAATCCCTTGCGAAGGCTTTCAATCGAAGTCCAGTGGGGGAGATGCTCGGTATTGTTCATCAATGCCTGCTGATAATCCTGCCACATCCGGGCGGCATGGCCTTCCATCCCGAATTTGTCTGCAGTGATAGCCTGGGTTGACAGGCGCAACTTCCTTAACGCTTGAGCGGCGTCTTGCATGTTATCTCTACTCAGGGCAAGTTGGGCCTCAAAGTATCTATCGTAGAGTTCGCTCAATACCTCCAGGAAATCAGGATTGACATCCATTATCATGGGATTTGCCATATCCATTGTCGGATTCGCCGTATTCTTCAAAGGAGCGGATCCTTTCGGAATATCACTATCAATGCCATGGTGAGCGTGACCTGTCAGTGCAACTCCGCCCTGAGGATTCATCATGCTCGGTTTGGCAGCGATCTGCATGGCACTGTCGATCTTGAAATTGCCATTGACCACAACTTCCTCACCTTCAACCAGTCCCTCAATCACTACAAAATGATCCTTCGTTCGGCTACCAAGAACAACTTCACGACTTTCAAAGACCGGTTCAACCGTACCAGGTATTTTTACGTACACGATAGCCCGCTCACCAGTTTGAAGTACGGCCGTTGCAGGTACCAGTAATGGCTTTTTATCCTGCGTGGGTAAACTCACTATTCCCAGATCTTCTGCCTTCACTAAGTCCATACCACAAACATCACATGTTCCTGGTTTATCTTTCACAACCTCTGGATGCATCGGGCTTACCCACTTGCCTGCCATTGACGGGTTGACGGCACGACCTTTTGATCCCATAACCGAGTGTACGACTGCCCGAACAAACATCCCGGGTTTTAACAATCCGTCGGGATTGGGGACACTTAAGCGCACCTTTACGGTGCGGGTTTTTGTATCAAGCATTGGATTGATAAAAGCAATCCGTCCCTTAAACTCCTGACCGGGAAGGGCTTCTACCTGGAATTCGACCTCATGCCCAAAATGGAGCCAGGAAAGGTCAGACTCGTACGCATCCAGGATTATCCAGACCCGACTTAGATCAGCGATAGTATAGATCCGGGTGCCGGTTTGGACATACATCCCTTCTGCGGCGTTCTTATGGATTACGACGCCTGAAACAGGACTGTAGATCGTCAAGCGGTCCAAAGAGGAACCACGCTCTTCAATAGACTGTATCTGTTCATCAGTCAAACCCAACAAGCGCAATTTCTCTCTCGAGGCAAGCAATGTCGCCAACGCGGATGCTTGCCCTATCACCTGGCTCTGACCCTCAGATGGAACCCGACGGAGCGCTTGCAGCAGTTCCTCCTGAGCAGAGTACAGGTCCGGACTATAGAGCTCCACCATATGATCACCCTTTTGCACGGTTATCCCCGTATAATCGACGTACAATCGCTCCAGTCGGCCGGGAATCCAGGCGGTGATATATCCCATCTGGGTTTCATCAAGCTCCACCTTGCCTGAAAGTCTTACATCTCGCTTGGCATCTCCACGAGATACAGGTGCCGTTTGTATTCCGGCAAGTGCCATCGCCGTGGGAGACATCTTGAGCTCCCGCAATCCGGTTTCACTGGGTGTGCTCTCCAAGGCAATCAGGTCCATGAAGCAGATAGGGCACTGCCCCGGTTCCGGCAGCTTGATGTGTGGGTGCATGGAGCAGGTCCACCAATCGACGGCATGGGGTGCCGTTTGCTCTGTAACCTGGGATTCTGCGGCTCTTCGATCCCCAGGACTTCGAACCAACAATCCGATCAGAAAAGCTGCTGCTACCAGGATCCATACCCGGTAAGGCATTGCTTTAAGCCATTGAATAATTTTCTTCGAAAAAATGGACAAGTTGTTCAGTTTCATAATCATTTCTCCTCACTGTTTGAGGTATTGACGGAATAAAGTCCCAGAAGGGCTTTCAATTGGGCGCCGTGGCGGGCTTCCTCCGTGAGGGCTTTTTGATAGGATAACTGGTAATTAAGAAGCACCCTCTGTGCTTCAATAAGCGTAAGAAAATCTACTCTGTCGCCGATGTAAGCCTTCTCCGAGGTTAGCAGGGATTGTTCGGCTCGTGGAATCAGGGCCTCCTTGTATAATCGTACCTTTCGCGTGGCGTCCTCAAGTTCAAAAAAGACCAGCTCCAGCTGTGATCTCAATTGACTCTCCTTGTCTCGCACAAGAAACTCGGCAGACCTTTGCTCGATTCGAGCAGACTGCTCCAGTGATTTATATTTCCTGAATTGAATTGGAAGCGAGAGTCCAACAGATATCATGAGCGGATCTTTGCCATTCTCAGGATCATCCGCCGCGAGCATTGGATTCTTCCCCGTAAATATGCTGTTGCCACCTATCATGATATCTGGCAAGTAATTAAGGCGTGTTCGCTTTACCGCGGTCTCTGCCAGATTAGCGGCCACGTGGGTACCGAGAAGATCAGGATTATACTGGAATCCCATTGCCAGCAGCGAATCGATCCCTAGTGCAGGTTCTGGAACCGTGGGCTCTTTCACGGTAATGGATGCAGCTGTGAGCTGCCTGCCAGTTGCGGCTGATAAACGCTCCAATAGTAGTCGCTGACGTTGCTGCAAGCCGGTCAGCTGGTCTTCCAGACTCAGGACTTCAATCTGGGTTTTGATGATATCCGGGTGTCCTGCTTGAGCCGCCTTGTACTTGGAAAGTACGACTTGTTCCCAATTCCGCAGCAATTCCAGGTTCTTCTCGGTGATATCAAGGGCTTGTAGCAAATAATAGTAGTCCCAGTAGGCGTCTTCTATCTGGGCAGCCACTCGTTGAGCGGTTCCCAGGAATTGATAATAGACTACGTCCGCCTTTAGCTCTCCAATCCGCCCTTCCAACCGCAGTTTGCCCAGCCACGGCAGACGTTGGGAGATATTCAGTGCACCCTGCTGGGGTCCAACCCGCGTTTCTACACTCTCCAGGTAGTGGACATATCCCAGGCTTGGATCTGGCAGGGCTCGTTTGGCAGGGATTTCCATCAAGGCTGCCTCCCAACGGGCTCTCGCAGCAAGAATGGCGGGATTCTCGGTCAAACCAACGGTTATGAAATCCTCAATGGAATGATAAGCCGGCCCGGACCCAGTCTTGGCTGGATTCTGGGCCAGTACCGATAACGGACCGCCGACTAGGATGAGCAGGCCTGCTGCAACCTTGGAGTACCGCGGAATTCCGCATTGAAATATCTGTCGACAATTGTGAAATAACTGCAAATCAAAAGGTTTTGCCATAACGCCTTGTCCATCTGTTTGAAATAAACGAAAAACCAGTGCCTGACTTTAGAAGTCGGCACTTCAAACGAGCTTGGCAAGACTATTCTAGATCAGCAGGGGCGTCGAAAGGGGTCGTAAGAGG
>JBHPIW010000062.1:0-7147 GCA_042568495.1 Fidelibacterota bacterium
GGGCAGATGAATGAGCCTTACCGGAAGTAGGCTTATTCTTTGGGCTTATCTTTTTCTTTGGGCTTATCTTTTTCCGATTCTTCCACTTCGGCCGAGGTCTGATCCAAGCCCAGGAATGCGCGCACGTTCTTGGCGACAGTGTCACGAATCTCGGTGTTCTCCTTCAGGAATTCTTTCGCGTTCTCCCGCCCTTGACCAAGGCGCATGTCGCCATGGGAGTACCAGGCCCCGCTCTTCTGGATGATATCCGCCTCTAATCCGATATCCAGCAGGTCACCCTCAAACGAGATTCCGGTGCCATACATGATATCGAATTCAGCGATCTTGAACGGGGGCGCCACCTTATTCTTAACCACCTTGACCTTGGTCCGGTTGCCAATCGAGGTTTCCCCCTCCTTGATGGTAGCGATGCGCCGGATATCCAACCTCAGAGAAGTGTAGAATTTCAGGGCGCGTCCACCGGGTGTTACTTCTGGATTCCCGTACATAACCCCCACTTTCTCGCGCACCTGATTGATAAAGACCACCGACGTGTTAGACTTGGATACCGTACCGGTGAGCTTTCGCAGCGCCTGGGACATAAGCCTGGCCTGAAGACCGACGTGACTGTCCCCCATTTCGCCGTTGAGTTCAGCTTTGGGAACCAGGGCGGCTACCGAGTCAATAACAATGACATCAATGGCCCGGCTGCGCACCAGTGCTTCCGTGATTTCCAAGGCCTGCTCACCCGTGTCAGGTTGAGATACCAGCAAGTTGGCGGTATCTACACCAAGGGTCTGCGCATACCCGGGGTCCATGGCATGTTCGGCATCGATAAAGGCGGCATAACCGCCGGTTTTCTGTGCCTCAGCGATGATATGCAATGCCAGTGTCGTCTTACCTGAGGCTTCCGGACCGTAGATCTCCGTGACGCGGCCTCTGGGAATACCCCCAACACCGACGGCCACATCCAGCGCGAGCGATCCGGTGGGTATCACACTGATACGTGCAATGGGTTTATCTCCCAAACGCATCAGGCTCCCCTTACCGAATTGCCGGTCGATGTAGGTAATGGTTGATTCTATCGCTTGTGTCTTCTGCTGCTTTTCGGTCATGACCCCTCCTCGGTCAATGCTTTCAGCGGAAATGTAAGCACGGGGATATAGACAACCCCTTTATCCGCTGGTCGGCTCTCAAATAGGTGTAACTCATTCAATGGACATTCAATCTGGTCAAATTCTGCATTAATGAATTTACTTACATCTGGTGTGATTTTCTGCGGATATCGGACCCTGCCAATTGTCACGTGGGGAACGAACGGCCGCTGTTCCTTGGGGAATCCCAAAGGTCCGACAACTTCGTGTATATTCCTCTCAATTTCCTGTAGTGGGGAAATATCACCCTCCACTCCCATCCAGAGAATCCGAGGACGTGAGGGGACCGGAAAGACTCCGGTACGATCAATATGGACCATCATAGGGGTACAATTCTTCAATTTTTCAGTAATCGCTGGTCCTATTTGTTCAAGGACCGTTTTGGGGGTTGCTCCCAGGAATCTGACGGTAAGGTGGATATTCTCTCCTTTAACCCATCGTACGGCATTCTTCGGATCTTCTACCAGCGTCCGGAGGCCTGAGGCAGTCCGGGAGACTTCACGGGGCAAACTGAATCCGAAAAAGGTGCGCAGTATATCTTTACTCATGGTGCAATAGCTCCAGCCGTAAGAGATTGAGTGCCATTTGGGCAGTCGCCAATTTATGGGGCAGTCTATGTGGAATCAGTTTTGATTCTTTTGCAATAGTACCTTGGGGACCCGCCACAGCAAAATAGGTTAAGCCAACCGGCTTTTCCGGTGTTCCTCCCGTCGGACCTGATATTCCGGTGGTAGACACACCCCAGTCCACCCCAAACAAGGCCTTTACACCTTCGGCCATTTCACAAGCAATGGCTTCACTGACCGCGCCATACTTTTCCAATGTCTCGGTCTTAACCCCCAGTTGGGCGACTTTGGCTGCATTACTGTAGGCGACTACGCCTCCATGGAAATAGGCTGAACTGCCTGCCACATCGGTGATCCGGGAGGCTATCAGTCCCCCTGAGCACGACTCTGCCAGTGCCACTGTTTCCCCACGCTCGATCAGTAGCTGCCCCACGAGCTCCTCCAGGAGCGTATCATCATGCCCGTAAATGTATTTCCCCACTTCTGCTTCAATCCTGACCACAGCATCCTTAACGGCTTTACTGCCGGGATCACCTACTTCTGAGCCCCGAATCCGAACATCGACACCGATATAAGAAGGAAGATAGGCTACCCGCACATTACTCAAACTTGAAACCAGCGGTCCTAGTTTCTCGGACAAGGCACTTTCGAAGATCCCTGTCGTATGCAGTGTGGTCCAGGTGATCGCTCCCGTGCTATTCAATTCCTGCAGAATCCCCTCATTAATGATCGCTTTCATCTCAGTTGGAACACCGGGTAAAACAATAAAGGTGGTCGTCTCCGATTGAAAAGTCAGGCCGAGTGCTGATCCCACGGGATTTGGGATCGTGCTGGCTTTCACGGGTATCTCGGCCTGGGACCGGTTATTCGCCGGAATCCTGTAACCTCGCTTTCGAAATCGGTCCTGCAGGTGAGTCCAATATGCTTCATCAAAACGAATTTCGCTTTGAAAGTAGGTACAGAAGGCTTTTTTGGTGATATCATCATGAGTTGGCCCCAGACCACCGGTAGCAATCACCAGGTCCAACTCCCCATCCCAGTGTTCAAGGATCCCCAGTATTGCATCGTGGTCGTCACCTACGGAAGCCTTTGCGACCACCTCGATCCCGCATTTGAGCAGTTCCTGTGCCATCCACGCGGAATTCGTATCAACGGTGAACCCGGCAATGATCTCGTCACCGATGGTCAGGATACCGGCTTTCATATCACCAGCCGCATGATGGTCATGATCACCAGCGTGATGACACCGGCCAACAGGTCATCGGCCATAATGCCCCATCCTCCATGCAGATTCTGCAACTGGCGGATCGGCCAGGGCTTCAGAATATCCAATAGTCTGAAAATCAGGAAAGCCGCCAGGAAATGCCACAGTACCGCCGAAGCACCCGCCAGGGCGCACCACATACCCGCCACTTCATCGATAATGACGATCGAAGGATCGCTTGTGCCCACTTCCCGCTCGACGATACCGGCCGACCATACTCCGAGTACTGATACAACCAGGATAAGGATCACCTGGATAGGTATGGCAGCAGGAATCAGAAACCACCAGATTGCCGCTGCGGCTAGACTGCCGTAGGTACCTGGTGCGGGCTTCAGGTGGCCAATAAACCCGAAGGTTCCAACAATATGGGCGATGTATCTAATTGCTTTGATGGGCAGCTACGGATGTTGCCTGAACAGAGAACGAATGGCTGATCTGTTGGTAATGAAATAATCAACCCCGGTGTATAAAGTAAACAGAACGGTGATGTACATGATGATGATAATCAGGTGTAGATTCTCGACCGGATTGGTGAACCACGTCACCTGGTAAGACTTCATACTCAGATATGCCAGGATGATTATCACGGTGACTATCTGGACAGCCGTCTTCCCTTTCGCTTTTGGCGAGGTGATCATTGGCATCTCCTGTTTTTCCAGGATGTAGCGCATTACCGTGATGGTAATATCCCTCAGAACGACAAGAATCACCATCCACAAGTAAATCAGGTCCATGGTGACAAAACTGATGAACGCTGATAATACCAGGATTTTATCCGCCACGGGATCCAGCATCTTGCCCACTTTTGATTCCACCTGCAGTTTGCGTGCCAGGTAGCCGTCGAGGATATCCGTGATACCGGCAACAACAAAGATAGCCAGCGCCAAGGGATAAGCATTCTCACCCCGTAAGAAGAGCAGGTAGATAAATAGTGGCGTAACCAGGATTCGAATGACGGTAAAGAAATTGGGCAGGTGATGGATCACAAATTGATCCTTGAGGTGTACGCGCTTGCCAGCGTTGCTTCATCGGTGAATTCCAGTTGGGAACCCATAGGTACACCCCGGGCAAGCTTGGTGATCTTAGCCGGATATTGTTCAGCCTGTTGACCGATATACAGCGCCGTCGTATCGCCCTCCATACTCGGATGGGTCGCGATGAGTAATTCCTGAACATCAGGCAGCCTGCTGATCAGATCTTCAATATGCAGATCTTCGGGCGAGATGCCATCCAGCGGGGAGATTAATCCACCCAGGACATGATACAAACCCTGGTAAGCACCCATGCGCTCAAAAATGAGGACATCCAACACCCGCTCGACGACGCAGATAGTCGTGCTGTCTCTTTTAGGGTCCTGGCAAATCTCACAAAGATCACCTTCAGCAATAAAGTGGCACTGGGAACACTCATGCACACGGTCTTTCAACGCCTGGATTGATCCAGCCAACTCCTCCAGGACCTGCGGGGGGCTATCCAGCAGATAAAACCCCATCCGCTGAGCCGTCTTCTTGCCGATACCGGGGAACTTTGCCAGTCCCTGGATAATCCGATCCAGAGATGGAGGGAGACTATTCAATTACAGCATACCTTGCAGATCTGAGAGATTCAGGCCACCAAGCGTACCCCCGGTAACCGCATCGACCTTTTCCTGGGTTTCTTCCTTCGACTTCTCCATGGCCTGTTTGACCGCAGCGACGACGAGATCCTCAACCATTTCAATGTCTTCCGTGATCAATTTGGGATCGATCTTGATGCTGATGAGTTCCTGCTGACCACTGACAACCGCACTGACCATCCCGCCTCCGGCATGGCCTTCGATCCGTATTGCAGATAGCTCCCCCTGCAACTCTTCCATTTGCTTCTGTACCTGCTTTGCTTGCTGCAGTAAGCCAGTGATAAAGTTTCCTTTTGGGAACATGATGTTCTTAGTATTCCTCTCCTTTGAAAGTTTCAATCAGTTCGTCCATTACAGCATTCCCGCGGGATGCAGCCCTTGTTGAATGCGGATCCTGGGATGGTGTTTCCGGTATGGTTGGCAGAATACGCACTCGCCAGGCGAAAATATCTTGAATGGCATCCTCAACCACGGTTCGTTTGTCCATCAGCATCTTTAGATGAATAGATTGGCTGGCGGGCAGGTGCATGATAAGATTATTGCCTTCAATATGGGCGACAACGGACTCGGCAAGAGTCGCAGCGGTCCCTTGACTCTTCTTGCCAACCTCTGTGATGACTTCGCTCCACTTCTCCTGTATTTTTCCCAACGCATCAGTCGGGATCGGCTGGGGGGCATCCTCCGTATCTGGTTCTGTTTCCAGGTCGGTGTCCTCGGGATCTTTAGCCGGTTTTCTTGAAAAGGTCCGCTTTTCACTCGTGGTTTTTTCAGAATGGGATTCTTCTTCTCTTTTCGTAGGTGGCCTGGTCTTGTCCGAAGATGGTTCAGATTTTACCTGCTGGACTTTGGGCGGCGGCGACTCCACCGGGCGTGATGCTCCCGGAGTTTTCAGTTCATCCAAGACCTCCTGAATCGACACCACCTTATCCAATTCAGCCATTTTGAGTAATTGATGCTCAATCAGCACTCTGGGCTGTTGGGCATACCGCAGTTGAGCCTCTGTTTCCAGTCCGATATTCAACAGATTGATTAGATCCGGAGTAGTAATTCCGTTCGGAACCTCCACCAGGGTGCCTCTGGTGGTTAAACTTGGGTCCCCGGTTTCCAGCGACATTATGCCATCACGTAGAAATTGGTTAACTCCCTGACAGATTTCCTTAATGTCGTAGCCGCCGTCAAATATCGCTTCGACCTTCGAGAGCACTGCTTTACGATCATGGCCGGCTATGCTCTCCAGTAAACCTGCGTAAAAGGCATCCTCAATCAAACCCAGTACCGAAGTGACGGTAGCTTCATCTATTTTACCGGAGTGATAGGCGATCACCTGATCCAGCAAGCTCAATCCGTCCCGGATGCTGCCGTCCCCCTTGCGGGCCAGTACCGTTAAAGCCTCTACCTCGTATGGTATGTCCTCTTCATCGAGGATCTTCTCCAGTAGAGCCACAATATCCGGTGTTGGAATGCGGCGGAAATCAAATCTTTGTGTCCGACTGAGTATGGTCTGGGGTACTTTTTGCGGATCAGTGGTTGCCATGATGAATTTTATATGACCGGGAGGTTCCTCAAGGGTCTTCAGCAGCGCATTAAAGGCCTGGGTGGTCAACATGTGCACTTCATCGATAATGTAGATCCGGTAATTGCCCGTGGTTGGCGGATATTTCGCCGCTTCCCGGAGTTCGCGTATTTCATCGATACCGCGATTCGAAGCACCGTCAATCTCAAGCACGTCCATGCTGTTTCCCCGGGTGATCTCTTGGCATATCTGACAATCATTACAGGGATTGGTGCCATCAGTATTGGGACAATTCAGGGCTTTGGCCAGAATGCGGGCCGTACTGGTTTTTCCAACGCCACGGGGACCGGTAAAGATGTAGGCGTGGGCTACCCGGCCTCGTTCCAGGGCGTTTTGCAGGGTCTGAGCAACATGCGATTGCCCGATCAACTCTTCGAAACGTTGAGGCCTCCATTTACGCGAGAGTACTTGGTAACTCATGGTTGATTTTGAAGAGATATGAAGGGTCTCCTGGTATCCAGATAGTTGATTACAGGTATCTCAGGTATATGAACGGTCATCACCTGGTATCGTCAAGTCCGGGGAAAATATGGAAGGCAGGCAGAATGCGCAAAAGCGCTTGGTGGAGTTGAAGGGATTCGAACCCTCGACCTCAGCGTTGCGAACGCTGCGCTCTCCCAACTGAGCTACAACCCCGTTTTGATAAGTCTGTCGTGTGAATTTAGGAGACCACATCATTTATTGCAAGCCGGTTTAGTCCCTGTCACCAATAGCGGAGTGCTGGCAATTGACAGGCAGGTTCCTAATCCTTCGCTGATGATTTTCCGGCTTTTTCCTTTTCCTGCCGTTCCAGTTTTTTTTCAAATTCGCTCATCGTCTCTTCTTCTTCCACCTTGTCTTCCTGCTCGCCTTCGTCAGGTTCCTGAACGGTAAGAAGTGATTTCATCCGTTCGTAGTCTTCCCGTGACTGGCTCACCATCTCCTTGAACAGGGCATCGACCTCCTCGGTATATCCCTTCACCGTGCCCTCAAGACGCGTGACCAGCTCATCAAAGG
>JBHPIW010000063.1:0-6689 GCA_042568495.1 Fidelibacterota bacterium
TCAATCAGGGGGTATTCCAGGCGACCGAAACTGGTAATACCGATTCCAACAACGTAAACGTTGCGCATATTATTTGCCTCCCAAGGTTTTCCGCATATCGATCAGAGCAGTGCCGGTTGAATCATACCGTGAGCGCGTGGCAGCAAGCAAATCCTCAGGTGGAGTGGGCGGATCGCTGGGAGGCAGAATATCAGCTCGGGCTGTTTCCAGAAGATCTTCAGGCACTGGGCGTCGTCCGACCACCAGACTCTCCCGCGCCTTTTCGAATAGTTCCTTAGTTAGTGCCCAGGTTGGAACACCACCGAGCTCGTGGGGAATGTGGAATCTTTTTTCCAGGTTGTATTCGATCATCCACCTTCGGAATCCGATCGGTGATTCGGCTACGATATACACCTCTTTCTGTTTCATGATATCGAGGTGGTATTCCATTTTGGCGGCAAAGGCATGAGCCCCGATCCGCAGCCCGCGTCGGAGCGCCATGGTGTGTAGGGACATTCCAATCTCCGCGGTTACCATCCGGCCGTTTACGACCGCCGCCAGTTCACCGTTGATTTGGGCTATCAGCACGTATTCATCCTGGACGCGGTGCATATAATATCCTAATAACTCTGAATATATGCGTGCCGCTACGATATGATAAAAGTCACGTTCAACATGAATCAGCGGTTCCACAAAGGGTAGGATGTCCGGTATTTCATCGCGGTCAACCTGGCGGATGACCATGTCATCTCCGCTGGCAAGGGTCATGTATTTAGCCGGAAAGTCTGGCATAGGATTATCTGTCGGGCGTAGTATCTTCTCCAGATCAACAGCCATGGTGTCCTCCAGTATTGTTAAATGCAATATTGCGCAGCAAATATTTCAGTAGAGCTCGGGCCTGCCGGGCCTGTACACCCGAAATGGGGCAAATGGGTGCAATAATAGTCGTTTTCACATTCAGTCCATCTTATCAAAGAAAGGTTTTGGCACTTATATTGTATGCACACGTTCCCGGAATATAAACATATATCCTGCGTCTATTCTGTGGACCATTATTGAAGTTAGGATTTTTCGTTTTAGGTAACATATACTAAACCCAGCATAGGCTGTCATGGATTGACCAGGATGATCTGGAATGAAGGCGCGCGGATAGACCCTTCCTCCCCACTTCCAGGGGACATGGCTGGAAAATGCATTTACATCCTGAGCTTGCCCCAAAAACTGGCCGAAGTCTGAAGTTAGGATTAGTGGTCAAAATGATGGAGGCAAAACCATGTCCAGAAAGCGATACACCCCTGAACAGATCATCCGCATGAGAGGGGAAGCTGAGATCCTCATCAGCTAGGGGATGACAGCTGCCGAAGCTGCTCGCCAGATCGGAGTGGTGGAACAGACCTACTACTGCTGGCGCGAGGAGTATGGCGGTATGCAGGTCAGTCAAGCCAGGCGGCTGAAAGCACTCGAGAAAGAGAACCTGATACTCAAACGCTTGGTGGCGGATAAAGGACTTGATATCCAGATCCTGCGCGAGACTCTCGCTTTAGAATTAAAAACCTACTAGCCCGGTGAAACAGCGATCAGGCTATCGTTGATTTTTGTCGAGCCAATGATTGAGATCGCACCTGAGCAAGTCCTGGAGAGCGAGAATATCCTCTTCAAACATGGCTGCTAATCGCAGGTAAAGATCCTTTTCAATTTTCACCGCGCCGCGATTTGCCTGAACCAGCAAAGGACGTATCAGGTTCCACAAACACGAAGGAATGATCGGTTTGAAAATACGCTTGAGGAAATTCCCGCGGACGAGGAAACGCTGGAACGCCATAGACCGGACCCGACCGCTGGGTTTATGCCGGGTTGACGTATCTGGTTGGAACCTATCTTCCACTTCAAGGAATCTGAAGATATCCGCCAGCGGCGCATGTGGATCAGTGCGAAGTTGTTCGAAGAAATACACGCGAACCTGCTCGGACCCGAAGAGATCCAAGTAGCGTTTGACCTGTGCCGTGTAACGGCTGTAGCCCGTATACTGGTACCCCCACCGCCAATTCTGGGCAGCCCTTTCAGGCTCGGCAGCAATGGCGGACTCTAGAGGAAGTTCCTCGAAAAGGCACTGAAAATTATCGTTATAATGGGAAATGAGTCGATCCACAGGATGCCGGAGAATGATGATGATCCGGCAGTCCGGGATGGTCTCCTTGATATTCACCGCGGCCTGAGGAACAAACAGATAGGTGGTGGAGGATTCTCCAATGGCCTTTTCATCCCTTACATCAGCGAACAACCCGGTGTATGCTTCCCAATCGTCAATCATCCCCTCATTATTAGGCACACCACCGGGCCCATTGAAATCGGCCTTGTGGGGCATGAGGGCAAAATAATCGGGCTCCTTGAATTCGCTCATGTAAATATCGGGGTGTTGGGCGAGGTAATGATGGAGCGAGGTGGTACCCGATTTGGCAGCTCCCACGATTATGAAATTGGGCAACCGTGCCATTATGGCTCGTGGCACTTGATCACGGGTTTCACGCGGGTACCAGACATGATCGAATCAACACCGGTTGAGTCCAAGGTTCGATACCGCATTTCATAAGTGGGAGGGCATAATGGGTAGAACGATGGCTCTGATATATCAATCGTTCGACTTAGGATACTGTTCCTCATAATCCCTGCCATCATCTCGAATCTTATCTCAATCAGAAGCCAGGTATTCTGCTCTTCTCTTCGATGAACTAATGGTATCACGATTTAGGACTGCTCCCCTTGGGGCAGAATCATCCTCCTGGTGCTGCGGGAGTCCACCAACTCAATATGGATCATACTACTTAAGAAGGACGGGGCTTGTATTCACTTCAAAACACACGTTATGTTGCGAATATACAGCTGTAAAGTGTGGCTTTGTTCTGAATCATGTAGAATATGGGCTGGGTAAAGCCCCAGCTAGCGTATCTAAGTGTCACTGCAATTTAATATCTATTGGATTAGGGCTGCCTTTACTATGAGAGAAAAAGCATGTCGAAATTCAGGTTGATGCACGTGCTATTCACGAAGCTACTGGCCATTCTTAGTTAAAACTCACCACATATCCCATGATATATGGTGAGTTTTCCATGTCCTGTGATTGATCCGGTTGTTTGAGGTTGTTTGGCGATTAGTGAGGATGCCTAAATAGAGTAAGCCACCGACGGGGAAAATCAGCTGTAGCCCGTAGGAGAATCGAACTCCTGTTGCCAGGTCGAAAACCTGGAGTCCTAACCACTAGACGAACGGGCCATAAATGGCGGGTGAATTTATATTTAGCCACCTGCAGCGGCAAGCGTTTCGGCTATCCTTGGGTCCACCTGTCATCCTTTTGCTGCCAGCCCGCATTTCGTATATTCGTTCTATAGTCGAAAGGTAGGGAACCATGACATCCGAGAACCGCAAGCTGCTGCTCTGGTTGAGCCTGTTCTCGCTTGCATTTGGCTACATCGAGGCCTCGGTGGTGGTCTATCTGCGGGAGCTGCATTACCCGGATGGATTCCATTTCCCGCTGGCACCGATTCCTGCCAGGCTCGTCTGGACCGAGGTACTCCGCGAAGCCGCCACCCTCCTGCTGCTGTTGAGCGTAGCCTTTATCGCTGCTCGAACAGCCCTCAGGCGCTTCGCCGTTTTTGCCTTCTGCTTCGGTGGGTGGGATCTGATCTACTACCTGACCTTGAAACTCAACCTTGATTGGCCAGTCACCCTGCTGGATTGGGATGTGCTCTTCCTCATACCCCTGCCATGGATCGGACCCGTATTGGCGCCCATATTGGTTTCGGGTGCTCTCATATTGGCAGCACTGGTTATCCTGGCCTTTCCCCCGGATCAGCCCTCACCCATCCGCCGAATCGACTGGATCGTGGAAATCATCGCGGGCCTGATTATCATCCTCAGCTTCCTCTGGAATTTCCCCGCCATGCAAGCACAGGCAGCTCCCACGTATTACCCCTGGTGGATGTTTGCAGCGGGTTATGTAACCGGAGTCGGCTGGTTCGGCTGGCGTATACTCCACCTCCGGAAGGCCACTACCGCCAGCACATAGCACCCTCCCCCCAGCGCGGCCACCGCCGGAAAGCCCAGATTCAGTGCCAGGATCGTGGCTATCGGGGTAGTAATAACCGAGGCGAAACCGTTGATTCCCCAAGCCCAGGGAATATACTCCCCGGCCGCTGATTCCTCCAATCTGCGGATGCCGCTGGGGAAAAAGACGCCCATCGCCACCGCCAGTGGGGACAGCACCATGATGACGAATGCAAAGCGTACCCATCTCGAAGCCGCGGCCAGCACCGAGGCTCCAAATTCCGCACCCAGGAATATGATCAGCAGCATGACCAGCACCATGCCGCCGGCCAACATCAGAGAACGCCAGCTCGCTTGTATCATCGCCTGGGACAACATGCTTCCCACACCGGCAAACACCAGCAGTGCGGCAATCACCGCTGCTGCCGCATACACGGGATCACCCAGCAGCAGGATCAGCTTCTGGATCAGTACGATTTCCACCAGCATGAAGCCGCATCCGATGGCCCCGAAATAGTACAGGTATCTCTGTTTTGAGGTACCGGCCAACCGGTTCCTTCGGGGACTATGCTTCCGTTCACTTATCCATAGCGGGAGCAGAATCAGGGCCGCACCACCTGCGATAAGCAGCAGCAGCGTGACGTACAGCAGGACAAAACCCCATTCCGAAAGCATCAATCCGGCGGTCCCAAAGGTATCCCGCATCACGGGCAGTGCCTTCAGGGTCAGAAAATGATGGAAGTACGGGCGGCTGTCCGTAGGTGGAGTCAAATAAAAGCTTGATATAATTGCCCCCTCGTTCCGTGAATCCCCGGCCAACACCTTCAAGTTGGCTACCAATGATGTATCCGCCAGCTGGTGAAACACCGGATCGGGGGATGCGGTCTTCCGGCCCGGATCATACAGCAGATCGAATCCCTCATCCCGCGCGAACAGCCTGATCCGCTCCAGTTCCACCGGTGTCCAGGCCCTCCTGGACAGTACCATTGTGACTACATTCCAACTGGATATCGCCACGAGATGCGCACCGGGAAATGGAACGGGCTCGGCCGAATATGCCTCCAGTGCCGCAGCGAGCAGCCCGAACAGCTTCAACGGCCGGCGGGGCGGGTGATCGAGCCAGGTCGTAAGACAGAGCATCCCTTCCGGCGTCAGCCGCTGCAGCATCGCTGACACGCCTTCAACCGTCAACAAGTGATCCTCGTAAATCGATGTCATCGCTGCCGAAGCACTCAAGACTCCGCCCACCGGTGGCATGCTGATGATATCGAACGGGTCCTGATCTTGATACAGAAAATTGCGCGGCTCCGTCAGCTCCAGCTGCACCCGGGGATCATCATATATGGGGTGATTCCCGTTACGATCCCGGTATGATTCTTCCAGAACCCGTACGAGTCCCTCGTTCCGGACTACCGCCGTTACATCCGGGCTGCCTTCGATCAGGGCTTGCTGAACCTCGGCCCCGGCTCCGGCTTGCAGGACCAGTACCCACGGCGGATTGCTCAAAGGCTCAAACCGGCCCACGCGATACGGCAGGACAGAGCTGGTATGCCGCAGTGATCCGCTCCAGGTGGTATCCCCGGACGAGGGCGCCACTCCCAGCGAATTACCATCCTGGTAGACGATTGCCTGGGGCGGGATGTTTCCTTTATACGACAGACTCAGCCCGGTAACGGACCGCAATGTCGGCCCCCGCAGGACTGACAATACTCCCAGCGGTGTGGTCTGCTCTGCCACTACCTCGGTATCCGGCATCAATCGGGCGCGACTCAGCCCTTTATAGGGGGACATTTCCGGGCGCAGGGGAATCATCCAGCCAGCCACAAGGATAAGCACCAGACCCGCCATACTGATCAGCTGCCAGGTAATCTTTTCTGAAATACGCTCCGTCTTTGCTATAAGAGTATAGGTATACATGAACAGCAGGCTGGCGGTGGCGAGCCCTAGTAAGGATGGTATTTCAAGGGGATGCCAACGATACAGCATCAGAAGCCCAAAGATGGCTCCCGTACCGGATCCCAGGAGATTGGAAGCGTAGTACAACCCGATCCTCCCGGGCAGGTTCGCAAACACCAGGATCATGGCGAAGGCACCTGTGAGAAAGGGCAGGAACAGCACCAGGCCCAGCGCCACCAGCCAGATCAATTGCGTTGGCTGCCACACCGCCAGGAACGTGTCCTGCGGGATGACCGCCAGCAGGGGCTTCACCGCCGCCATGGAAAGCCCCGTCAACAGGAGGGCTCCCGCCAGCGAATGCTGGAAGTGCCGCTCCCAGAATGGCCGGAAGATGTGCATCAGGGTGCCGCTGGCCCCGAATCCCAATAGCGCCAGGCTGATCACCAGGTAGGCGAAATGGTACCACTGCAGCCAGGTCAGCACCCGCAGCAGGTCCACCTCGTACGCCAGGAGGCAGAAAGACAGCCCGAACAGCAGCACCGGCAGGAACCGGTGGGATGCCCTGGGTGAACGGTTCATATCATGAACTAATCATATCAAACAGGAATGATCTAATGCCCCCCGGTCAGGGGCACGAATCGTACGGGCAGCAGCTGCCTTGAGGTTACCCTGCCGTTATGCTTTTCGACCAGTACCAGGAACTGGGTGAAGAACGGATTCCCCACCGGGATCACCATGCGCCCGCCTTCGGCCAGCTGCTCGATGAGGGACGG
>JBHPIW010000066.1:0-6080 GCA_042568495.1 Fidelibacterota bacterium
ATGCAGCCATTCCGGGCGTAAGGCGAAGCACTCGCTTCCGAAGAAGGGGAGTGTGGCTTTTTGCTTTATGGGGGCATTGCCGTGAACTCCTGCCTTGGATTTGAAATAGAGGGACATCAGCAACAGGTCCGTGTTCGAGGCGGATTAATTCCCGGTGGGGGCCGGGGGTGGTACTTCCGTAAATCCAAGCTGCCTGTTGAAGCCACGGACATCAAATGCCTGCCAGAGTTCTTTAATTTTCCGGCCTTCCAGGAGGAAAATGGAGATGCCCTGACTGGTGACAGGCTGCGGTGTCCCATACTTGATATTGGTACTTTGCCAGACCCAGCGGGCGGCTACTCTATCACTTCCCGCCAACAGGTCCTCGATGTAGAATGCATACCCGTCATTATTCTCAATATGCGATCTGATGGCTGATTTCAGAACTTCGGGCCCGACGGCAGAGGAAGTCACGTCATTGTTGTGTTTAACGAAATCGGGGGTGATAATCGCGTCGGCGACCTCTATCTGTCCCTGGTTGATCGCTTCGAAATAATGCCTGACGACTGCCATATTCTCCTCAGCGGGCGAATTGTTCTTTGCGCAGGCGGCGAGGAGGAAGGCGGTGACGATAACCATGAGCAGAATAGATAGGGAGAGGGAGATCCGGAACCGGGTAACAGGTGGGGTGTTTCTCATGGGGATCAACTCCTTATGATAACACTATAGGGTGTGCCATTTTAACCTGGACTACCCCGGAACTTACAATGGCAGGGACTGCAAAGGATAACAGGCAGTTTCAAGGTGCCTGGAGCTATTTGCTGAGCCAACAGACCTGAAGGTTGGGGGACCGCCCCGCCGCGCCGTTGGCGGGGTTCCCCCACCCCGCTTCCCGCGGGACTGAAGGCATTCAGCGGGATTCAGTTCTCCCGGGCGTACATGAGGAGGAGGCCCTCACTTCCGAAAGGGAGTGGGGGTTTTTTAGGATTGACAGTCACGTTCCACTCCAGCGGGTAAACCCTCAATAGCGGTGTGACAAGCATCTTGAAACTGCGACGTTGCGCAGTTGATATTTAGTCAAAATCGTCCACAACACTTCGATGACATGCAATCTAATACTTGCTATTAGAGTATTAATACTTATATTATATAGTGCGGTACGGATTGGTGGGGATCCGAATAAATCAAGCCGATTCTTCCTGCCAAAAATATTGGAACAAGCCACAGGAGGTACCAAAAAACCTGGTAACACCCATGGACGATCAACACAAGTCCAGAGCCCAGCTGATGGGAGAGCTCCTGCCAATCCGGCAGCGGGTCGTCGAGCTGGAGCAGGCGGTCGCTGAGCATAAGCGAATGGAAAAGGAACTCCGAAGGAGTGAAGAGCGGTATCGCTCCATTGTAGAGGATATGCCCTTGCTGATTTGCCGTTTTCTGCCCAATGGCATACTCTCCTATGTGAATCATGGCTACTGCATATATTTCGGTAAGCAGTATGAGGAGCTGGTTGGACACGACTTTTTTCAGTTCATTCCAGCGCAAGACCGTAAGCGGGTTCGAGAGCATTATCGCTCCATCAGCCAGGAAAAGCCTGTGATAACCTATGAACACCGGGTTATAGCACCCAATAAAACGGAGCGTTGGCAGAGGTGGACGGACCGGGGGATATTTGACGCGATCGGTACGCTGGTGGAATATCAATCCATTGGTGAAGATATTACTGACCGCAAGGAGGCGGAGGAGGAACTCAGAGAGAGTAAGAAAATGCTCGAAATGCAGAATGAGTTGCTGAACGATAAGAACGCAGCCCTCAGGGAGATTTTGAGACAAATAGAGGAGGAAAAGACCCTGGTCAAGGACAAGATCATGTCTGATGTAGACCAACTGATGATGCCTTTACTCACTCGTATACGAGAATCCAGTTCCTTGGCTGACGAGCAGTACGTCGATCTGTTGGAGGAAAATCTTAAGGGCATTATCTCCGGTTTCAGCCATGAGCTATATCATAAATCCACGACTCTTTCGTCCAGAGAATTAGAAATTGCGAACATGATCAGAACGGGGTATTCTACTAAAGATATTGCGCGACAGCTGAATCGCTCGGTAAAGACGATCGAAGCTCACCGGAACAATATCCGGAAAAAGCTAGGTATTCGAAATACGAATGTTAATCTGAATACTTATCTCAAATCCCTCTAGGTCACACAACCTATAGAGAGTATGTAATAGTCCTAGATGATATATAGGCATATTATAGGGTAGCAGGATATACGCCCCGATACTATACTTACGTTTAGCTATTAAGGACAACCTGGGGCCTGTGCCAGTACACTTTGATTCAGGCGACATAAAGCGTCTTACAATCCCTATATGAAATTCAATATCCTGCTTGTCAATGATCATCCAGCCATCATCAAGGGAATAAAGGAGATTATCGGAGAGTCATTTGACGTGGAATCAATTGATACTGCAAGTACTACCGAGGAAGCCGTTGGCCTGGCGCTGAAGAATGATTATGAAATTGTGCTCCTGGACTCATCGATTTCCGGTGGGACTGGAATGGCAGCACTCGATCAAATGAAGCGTGCGAGACCGGCTTTCCCCATACTCGTAATCAGTATGTACCCAGAAGAGATATATGGGATGCATTCGATGAGAATGGGAGCCTCAGGGTATATAGACAAGGTAAATATTCCAGAGAAACTGGTCGAGGCCATGGACACAGTCCTTCAGGGTGGGGAGTATGTCAGCGAGAAACTCCACCAGCGTTTGACAAGCAGTAATCAATCGCAACCATGAAGCCCTCAACTATAATAAGATAAGGAGCATTTCATAGCGCTGCGTACGCGTTTTCTCAAGGCCATGCCAGCTAGTTCAGTGAATAAATTTTGACTTGGGTAGAGATTCATGCCCCGAATCCTCGTAGCCGATAATCATTCCCTGTTTCGAGAGGGACTTGCGTTAATCCTGAAGAGTACGTTCGAGACAGCGATCATAGATGAGGCATGTTCCGGTCAGGAAGCACTCGACAAGATCTGGGATAACCACTATAACGTAGTATTGCTGGATATCTCCATTCCTGGAAGAGATGGCCTGAGCGTACTGAATCAGCTAAAAAGGGAAAAATCCACAACCCCGGTATTAGTGCTGAGTGACCACCCTGAAGAGCAATATGCGGTCCGTTCATTGAAGGCTGGTGCCGCCGGGTACCTGACAAAAACGTGTGGCAAAACCACCTTTGTGCAAGCCATTCAGAAAGTAAATGAAGGCGAGGTTTATATTACCCCTTCCCTGGCTCAGACCCTTGCCAAGTACGTTGGAAGGGATCTGGGTGAATTTCCCCACGAAGCCCTGACGGATCGAGAATTCGAAGTATTTCGTCTCATCGTGACAGGCGCTCACCTTAATCTGATCGCGGAGGAGCTGTCAGTCAGTCCAAAAACCATAAGCGCGCATCGGGCACACATACTGAAGAAGATGAATATGAATTCCAACGCCGAGCTGGTTCGTTACGCAAATGAGGAAGGACTATTTGATTAGAGTCACTTTATCTCATTTCACCCTGGTTCGTTCCTGTTAGCCCCCTAGATCCTAAGATAATCCCTATATGTCATGCTCTTTCCCCTATACTTCAATAGGGAAGATATTATATACACATGACTGAATATGTGATGTTAATCACGACCCGATGTACGTAATTAATATTCTGTGACACTAATCACTAGCGCTCCGAAAAAGACAAGTAGATTCAATTGGCACAAAAAAGAAACGAATCACATTGAGCACTCGGGAGCGATTATCTATGAGTTTTCGCGATACACTGGTTACTCTGGCGCTGTTTTTTGTACTGCTGGCAAATCCCACTCAGGCACAGATTCCTCGCACACTTCCCTACCAAGGCGTGATAACCGATGGTCCAGGCCAGCCCAAGGCGGATGGATCCTATGCTTTCACCTTCAGGCTCTACGACGACGAGTTTGGTGGCAGCCCCCTCTGGGCAGAGACCAAGGATCTGGACATTGAACAGGGTCATTTTTATTCCGTACTAGGCGATCAAACGCCAATCGGAGCTGCAGTCCGCTTTGACCGACCCTACTGGTTGAGTATCCAGGTGGGTAGTGAACCGGAGCTCTCGCCGCGTATTCCCCTTACCAGCGTAGGCTACAGTTTTTATGCCCAGCGGGCCGATACGGCGCAATATGTCCTACATGCACCGACTCCCACCGGTCCCGCCGGGGGTGATTTAAGCGGCACCTATCCCAATCCAACAATTAACACCAGCACCGATTTGAACATTGCCTCGCTTACGGCCAGTAGCACTATCACATCGAACGAAGGGGGCTTTGTATTCCCCGATGGAACGGTGCAGGAAACAGCATTACTAGCAGGACCTCCGGGTCTTCAAGGCGATAAGGGTGATCCCGGCTCCAAAGGGGATAAAGGCGATGCCGGTCCTCAAGGCTCCCAAGGCCTGAAGGGTGACAAAGGGGAGATGGGCTCCAAAGGTGATCCGGGTGCCAAAGGCGATACCGGACCTCAAGGCTCCCAAGGCCTGAAGGGTGACAAAGGAGACTTGGGCTCCAAAGGGGATAAAGGCGATCTAGGTCCTCCGGGTCTCCAGGGCCCGAAAGGCGATAAAGGTGACTTGGGTCCCCAGGGTTCCCCGGGTCCGAAAGGTGACCTGGGCGCCAAGGGCGATCCCGGCTCCAAGGGTGATAAAGGCGATACCGGACCTCAAGGCTCCCAAGGCCTGAAAGGTGACAAAGGGGATAAAGGCGATACCGGACCTCAAGGCTCCCAAGGCCTTAAGGGAGACAAAGGTGACTTAGGTCCTCAAGGGCTCACCGGCCTGAAAGGTGACAAGGGGGACTTGGGCGACAAGGGAGACAAGGGTGATCTAGGCGACTCGGGACCCCCAGGGTCCCCCAGGCCTGAAGGGTGACAAAGGCGACAAGGGCGATTTAGGTGATCTCGGACCAGTAGGTCCTCAGGGACTGAAAGGAGATAAGGGCGACAAAGGTGATCCTGGTCTCAAAGGTGACAAGGGCGATTTAGGTGATCTCGGTCCTCCGGGACTCCAAGGTCTTCCTGGTCCTCCAGGTCTGCCTGGTACTAGTCTATGGATCGACAATCTACCCCTGCAATATGTCAGTTCATATGCAAATGTCGGCTTCGGGACGTTGCGTAATACTAATATTTTAACCGTAGCACAGCGCTCTAGAACCGATCCTATCGCGGATGCCTGGACGACCTACAGTTCAAGGAGATGGAAAACGAATATCGTGCCCATTGACGGAGCCTTGGACAAAGTAATGCGCCTGCGTGGGGTCTATTATGATTGGAAGGTTGACGGCAAACACGATGTCGGCCTGATCGCTGAAGAGGTTGGCGAGGTGATACCGGAAATCGTGGCCTATGAAGAGAACGGCATAGATGCCCAATCCGTGGATTACGCCCGGTTGGTTGCGCTCTTGATCGAAGGAATGAAGGAACAGCAGAAGGAAATTGAAGCGCTGAAAGCAGCCCTCTCTGCCTATGAAATCCAATCGCAGGAGCACATCCTGCAAGGGCGGTAGCGAGAAACAAAGATGTCAACCGTGTCTATTATATTGAAAGGAAAATTGTCCCCCGGTATCTGGGTTGGAATAATCCTGTGCGTTTTTCCGGCGCTAATCTGGTCTCAGGAGAATATAATTTCCCGATCTTCGTTTACCATGCGGCTGGCATCGTCCGGTCCTGCCGAGGTCGTCATTAAAACAACCGCCGGATCAGTCTTTATGGGACTGTCACACAATGGCGCTACACAGGTTAAGAGCGGCTTTTATGCTATCACCGTACGGCAGAGCTCCGCCCTGGCGGTCGATGAGACCGGTGGACTGCCCACCGAATATGCTCTCAGGCAGAACTATCCCAATCCGTTCAATTCCAGCACAACAATCCAATTCGATTTGCCAACGACTACGGAGGTCAATCTGGTAGTCTATGATCTCCTTGGACGCGAGGTGGTGTGGTTGGTGAACGAGCAAATGGAGCCTGGGTATCACCAGATTATTTGGAAAGGCGTCGCCGCAGGCCGGGGGGGGGTGTCCTCGGGTATCTAT
>JBHPIW010000064.1:0-6184 GCA_042568495.1 Fidelibacterota bacterium
TCCAGTCTTCTCAATCCATATACAGTTTTAATAAGAGGATTTTGGGGCGATTGCCTACTGCTCAGCAGCTCAATAAGCGACCCGATTACCGACAATCGTCGGCTGAAGCTCAGAAGAATTTCGCTGTTTTATTGTGGAAATTACTCTGAGAGTTGCAACACAGTCCCCGCACCCTTTGAACGAATCGTAATCGACTCAATAGCAGATGGTCCGAAGACAGATGCCATCAATTCTCGATATTCCTCGAGATCATCATTGTGGACATAGGCTTGTATCGTACCTGCAAATCCACCGCCATGAACCCGGCTAACTCCTCGGACCTTATCTTCGAAGAATAGCTGCGATATTCCCAGTGCTAAAGCGACGCTCTGCTCATAACCATCCGAAGCTGGTGGAACCGAATTCTGAAGGATATTCTGTGAGGAAAGGCCACTGGCTTCGACTTGTTTTAAATATGCATCGAAATCACCGGAATCCAGGGCAGCCACCATTCGGTCAACGCGCTTATTCTCATGCATGAAGTGCAGGCCACGCAAAGTGGATCGATCTCCAAGCTGCTTCCGTACTTGTGGGAGGCTGCTATACAATTTGCCCTCTTCAACCGATCGCAGAACCTCGGCACCGAAGTATCGGGCGATTTCCTTCATCTCAGCCGGGATGGAAGCATAGGCCTCAGTCAAATCAGCATGATTTCCCCCCGTATCCACCACCAGCAGCGAGTAACCCGTCCCCGTGAAGTCGAATTCATGTGTATGGATAATAGGCGTGGCGGGATTCTGGAAATCAATGGACAGAATGCCTCCCACGGCAGACGCTGTCTGGTCCATCAATCCGCAAGGTTTGCCGAAGAAGGTGTTTTCAGCATACTGCCCAATCTGGGCGATCTTTTCGGGAGCGATTTCACCACCGTTGTAGAGTTCATTGACGATGCACCCAGTCAAAACCTCAAAACTCGCCGAAGATGACAGTCCTGAACCAACAGCAACAGTACTCGTAACCTGGGCTGTGAATCCACCCAGCTTGGCACCCATCTCATCCAAACCCGCGAGTACACCCCTGATCAATGCTGTGGAGGTGGATTTCTCCGAATCTCTGGACTTGAGATCAGTAATATGCAAATCGAATTGTCCCTCAAATCCCTCGGACTTAACGCAAACCTTCCCATCATCCCGTGGGACGACAGCCGCCAGAGTATCATTCTGAACCGCAGCACAGAGAACCTTGCCGTGGTTATGGTCCGTATGGTTCCCGCCCAATTCTGTCCTGCCGGGAGCACTGACGAAATAGAGGCGATCACCCTCCAATCCCTCGGCAATCCGTACCAACCGGTTGATTATGGATTCAGCTTCGGATTCTGATGAATACAGATTCTGCAGGACGCCAAGACTTCCTTGGCTGGAGATTCGGGATTTGAGTATATCAGCGGTCCATTTTGTCATATCTGTCAAGTTCTCCAGCGGAGCTTATTCATAGCTGGAAGGCAAAGCACGGAGCTTCTCAGCCGCCATCTCCGCAGTCAGGTCCCGCTGGGACTCAGCCAACATCTCATAGCCCACCATGTGCTTTCGAATCGTGGCGCTTCTCAAAAGAGGCGGGTAGATATGAGCATGCAGGGTCCAGGGCTCAGTGGAATCGCTATTAAATGGTGCGCCGTGCCAGCCTATGCTGTACGGGAACGACACATCAAAAAGATGGTCATACTTGGTCAATATGGTTTTGAGTATCTCAGCCAATCCTATGATGTGCTTTTTCCCCATCTCCGGCATCCGGGTGATCCTCTCTTTTGGGAGGATCAATGTTTCAAACGGCCATACAGCCCAGAAGGGCACCAGCACAGCCCAGGCATCATTTTGACAAACGATTCTGGATCCGTCTGCCAGTTCATCTTCAAGGTACTGGTCCAGCAGAGCCTTATTATTTTCAGCATAGAACCTTTGTTGAGCTCTATTTTCCTTTTCCATTTCTGTGGGTAGGAAATCACTGGCCCAGATCTGACCATGAGGGTGGAGATTGGAGGCTCCCATCTGTTCACCCTTGTTCTCGAATATCTGTACCCAGGTATACTGCTTGCCCAAGTCGGTCATTTGATCCATCCAGGTCTGAATGATCCCCTCGATTTCGGACAGTTGAAGTTCCGGCAGGCTGAGATCATGTCGTGGCGAGTAGCAGATCACTCTGCAGGTACCTTGTGCCGGCTGCCACCGGAATAGCGGGTCGTGATTTTCACGGTTGAGATCATCGGACGAAGGCAGCAAGGCCGGGAAATCATTCGTGAATACGAAGGTGCCCGTATAGCCGGGATTGTGATCGCCCCCGGCCCGGACACTGCCGGGACACAAATAGCAGTCCGGATCGTGCTTGGGTAATTCCGTATGGGGAAGCGGTTCCTCCTGCCCCAACCAGGGCCGGCGGGTGCGATGGGCCGAGACCAATACCCACTCCCCGGTCAGGGGATTGAATCTGCGATGGGGACTGTCGCCGGGCTGCTTCATAAACAGATTAATCCTTACCAGAATATTACGTAAAGGAGAAGTGTCAGCACCACCACCGTAATTCCCATAATCACGATCTTACGGTCAGGTCTGGCATCGAAGCCTTCCCTTGAGGGCATCACCCTCAGCTCGGCAAGCGGACGGACAACGGTCAGGATCGTCATGAAGATCAGGATCAAGACGAATGTGATTGCCATTCGATTCAAGAAGGCGATATCATTGAACGCGAAATAGAGCGCCCCGTAGATCAGCGGTGAAGCGATCAAAGCTGTCAGCCCAGCACTGGTAGGGGCCTTTTTAACGAATAATCCGAAAATAAAGGCAGCCAGAACGCCCGGTGAAATGAAACCCTGGAATTCCTGGATGTAATTGAAAATGCCCTTGAATTTCGGATTCCCCAATTGGGGCGCAATCAGACAGCCGATAACGACCAGAACCAGGGTAGTGATTCGGCCAACTTTCACTTCACTCTTCGGCTCGGTATTCTGATTGATATGCTCCTTGTAGACATCCATAGTGAAAATGGTGGAAGCCGAGTTGAGCATGGAGGCCAGGGAACTGATCACTGCCCCGGCAATGGATGCGAAAATGAAGCCCCGGACACCCTGGGGGATCAGGTTGCGAATCAGCAGCGGATAGGCAGCATCTGAAGTTTCCATTTGATTACCATACAGCTGGAGAGAGATAATACCGGGGATTACGATAGCAAAGGGAATGAGGAGCTTCAGCCCAGCGGCGAAGATGACACCCATCTGACCTTCACGTAGGGTTTTCGCAGCCAGGGTTCTCTGGGCGATGTATTGGTTCAGCCCCCAGTAATAGAAATTCGGGATCCATAAACCGATCACCAGTGCTGTCCATGGTATAACAGGGTGATCGGCAGGGAGGATCATATGTAGCCTTTCATGATTTGCTTCGGTAAAAGCTTCGATCCCACCTACCGCCACTAGGCCCAGAGCCAGTGTTAGTAAACCACCAAGAATTAGTGCCGAGCCTTGGAATAGATCCGCCCAGGCCACTGCTTTCAGTCCACCCCAGGTTGTGTATAACGCTGCAATGCCGCCAATGAGCCAGACTGCAAGGGTAAAGTCCATATCGAAGATCGTATTTAGTGTCAGGGCACCTGAGTAAAGAACCGCGGAGATCGTCACGCCCACATAGATGATCATGGTGTATATCGCCATCAGGCTGCGAGCACCGGGGCTATAGCGGTACTCCAGGTATTCAGGTAGTGTAAAGATACCTGCCTTCAGGAACTTCGGCAGGAAAAAGAAAGCGATCACTACCAGTGTGATGGCAGCAATCCACTCATAGCTTGCGACAGCCATGCCTACATTACCTGCTCCCTGGCCGGACATGCCGACAAATTGCTCTGTTGATATATTGGCAGCGATGAGCGAGAGCCCGATGAAAGGCCAGATCAGCCCACGGCTGGCAAGAAAGAAATCTTCACCGGTCTTCTCATGCCTGCTCTTGTACATGCTGACGCCGATGACAGACAGGAAAAAGACCAGAAAGAATAGAATGTCCAGAACGCTAAGATTCATTATTTCCACCTTGGATACAAATTGAAGTGAACGTCCGCTTTTGCTTTACTCCATGGATTTCATATGGTATTAGAAAGCAGGAGTAAGATGCAAGACATAACCTCCTCCTGAGGCCATATCGATGGTTATCATTTCGGTTGCGGATATGGTGGTATCCCTGATTGCAATACTGGCGGGATTCTCAGCCGCCAAGGGGCCATCGGAATAAATCCGAGCGTGGTATTGACCATCATCCAGGAAACCCGAGCGTAGATTGACTGAGCGCGCTTCCCAGTCTGTCATGGCACCGACAAACCAATTCCGACCATGCCGGCGGGCAAGGACAACGTAGTCGCCGATTGCACCTGACAGTACGCGAGTTTCATCCCAGCTCGCCGGTACCGTCTTCAGAAAATCGGCTCCCGGTTCACCTCGGTAGGCCCCCGGATAGTCGCTGACCATCTGAAGCGGACTTTCGTAGACCACGAACATAGCGAGGTGGTGACAGCGCGTGCCCATTGCAGTTGGTGCATCGTACCGGGGTTCAAATTCCTCTCGAGTCATATGCTGGAAGGCACCGGGTGTATAGTCCATGGGACCAGCCAGCATACGTGTAAATGGAATCGTCACATTATGCTCGGGAGTAACTCGATCACTCCATTTGGTATGTTCCAGCCCCAAGATGCCTTCCCGTGTGAGAAGATTGGGGTAGGTCCTTCGGACCCCTGTCGGTTTATACGATCCATGAAAATCCACAGTCAGGTGGTGCTCGGCCGCCTTTTTCACCACATCATGATAAAACCTGACCATCTCCTGATCGTCACGGTTCATATAGTCAACTTTGACACCTTTCACTCCCCAGCTTTCATAAAGTGGAAACGCTACGTCCATTTGGTCGCGTGTATTTTCCCAATTCAGCCAAAGAAGAATATCCACATTTCTTGCTTGGGCATAGGCGATAATCCGCGGGAGGTCAACTTCTGGAATTACCGTGGTGATATCCTGCGACGGATCTTTATGGGGACCGTACCACTTTGCGTCAATCAGCAAGTATTCCAGTTTGAACTCTACGGCAAAGTCGATATAATGTAGGTAAGTCGCTGTATTCACACCTCCCTCAAAATCAACACCATCAACCGTTCTTCCAGACCACCAGGGCCAGGCGGCTTTCCCCGGTTTGATCCAGGAAGGATCGGATATCACGCTAGGTTCATTCAGGTTCAGGATAATGTTAGATTCAACTAGGTCCCCGGGCTCGTCCCCGATCATGATAACCCGCCATGGTGATTCATGAGGAGCAGTTCCCTTGACGCAGACGCTTGAATCGCTCGACAAGGGGGATAATTTCGAGGCAAGTGTAGTGAGACTTCCCTCTACGCCGGCAAGATACATGGCTGCATAATCAGTAAGGTTGGCTTCTGTGATTGCAATATACGGGCCTTCTCCAATCTCGATTGTCAGCGGGAGGCCAACAAGAGATTCCGGGTCGATATTGCTTAGAATTTCCCTGAGAAACGGACGCTCGTAATTCGTGGTGAAAGCCTCCAGCTGCAACGCCCAACATGAATAATCATCCGGAAAGCTGAATTCGGTGTGTTCTTCAACCAGTACAAAATTACCAATAGCGTCCTGTTGCGGAAGCAAGTAACGGAAAGCGACACCATCGTCAAATACTCGAAAAACCAGATGGAGAATGCGGCTTGGGGGCGTGATTTCCTGTAATTGAACCAGCATTTCATTGTAATGGTCGCGCGCTTGTGTGGATTTTCCCGCCACCAACTCGTAGGTCTCATTGTGCGTGCGCCGCGAGGTTCCGATAATCTTCATTCCTCTGGACATTTCTCCTTCCATCAACTCCAGGGAGAGGTGCGAGGGAGAGAGGATTTGTTGCTGATTGTACTCAATGGAATACAGCGGCGAGTTATCGTTATCCAAATCGAATACCAATTCAATATTTCGGTCAGGAGAAAGTAGTTTGAGCGGCAATGGTCGCGACTCACAAGACAGGAACATCAGTGAGCCAATAAGTGAAAGTACTTCTATCTTAGCTAACCGCATACTCATACCTCCAACGAATTTCTACATGGTTAAATGATAATGTCAATATTTCACCGGAGACGCACCATTTTACTACTTTGGGTGTATCCGGGTATCACTCGTCGGGCT
>JBHPIW010000065.1:0-6118 GCA_042568495.1 Fidelibacterota bacterium
CGACGGGCTGCCAAGGCTCTTTGGTGTCCTTGAAAACTGTATTCAGATTAACGGCTGAGACGTCCATGCTGCTCCTCTTCGGTCGGTGGGGGACGGATAGGATCAACTTCCGCCCGAAAAATGACTAGTTAAATTTAGCGAATATCGGCGAAGGAGGGTAGGTTCAAGACGTCCAGCAGCTGATCATGGATCAATCCATTGCTGGCAAGGATGCGGCGCCCGGAGAAGGGGATGGGCTCACCCTGCCAGTCGGAGGTTTTCCCGCCGGCTTCGCGGCAGATAAGATCCCCGGCGCAGAGGTCCCAGGGATTCAGGCCAGCCTCGTAGAAGGCCTCGAAGCGCCCCGCAGCCACGTAGCAGAAATCCACGGCGGCGGCCCCCAAACGTCGGCCCCCCTGGCAGCGGCCATATATTTCACGGAACAGATCGAAGGTACGCAAAAACAGATCATTGTGGGTGTAGGGGAAACCGGTCACCACCAGGCTCTCGCTCAGTTGGGATACCTGGCTGACTTTGATTGGCTCACCGTTGAGTCTGGCCCCTTTCCCCTTAATAGCGGTGTATTCCTCATTGTGGGCCGGATTGAGTACCACACCTACCTTGGTGTCCCCATCGTGTTGGTAGCCGATGGAGACGGCGAAGATGGGCAGTCCGTGGACGTAATTGGTGGTGCCATCCAGGGGGTCGATCACCCAGCGGTAGGGTGAGGGCTGGGCCAGATCGTAGTCACCTTCCTCGGCGATGACGGCATGGTTGGGGAACGCGTTGCGGATGGACATGACGATCTCCCGTTCGCTGGCTAGGTCGGCCTCGGTGACCAGATCGACGGCACCTTTCTTGGATACCCGCTCCAGACGCAGGAACTTGTCCATGAGAATGTCCCCGGCCCGGTGGGCGATGGCGAGGGCTACGTCCAGAACGTGGTCCAGGTTGGGAGCGGCGGAGGTCAGTGTATCACCGGCAGCTGGCCGTTGGTCTGGAGGTACTCCGTGGCGCTATTCCTGAGACCGCGTTCCACGCTGGATAAGTTGTTCCGCATAGGTCAAATGCTCGCGAGAGTAGTATTCCTTGGTCATCACCTTGAGGGCGCCAGTAAGGAAGATCACGCCGATCAGGTTGGGGATGGTCATGAGGCTGAGGGCGATATCGCCGAAGTACCACACGAAGGCCAGGGGCAGGATGGCGCCCAGGAAATTGAAGCCGACGTAGACCCAGCGGTAAGGCTTAATGGCCTGGGGACCAAACAGGTATTCCACAGAGCGGTCGCCGTAGTAACTCCAGGCGACCATGGTGGAGTAGGCGAACAGGAAGACCGAACCGTTGACGATGGCGCTGCCGATCTGGGGGGCGAAACTGAAGCCGGTCCGGAAGGCCTCGCGGGTGAGGGCGGCTCCGGTGACGTCAGTTGCGCTCAATACACCGGTAGTCAGGATGGCGAAGCCGGTCATGGAGCAGACGATGAGGGTATCGATGAAGGGTCCCATGAGCGCCACCGCACCTTCGCGCACCGATTCCTTGGTCTTGGCGGCGGCGTGTGCGATGGGTGCGGAGCCCTGTCCCGCCTCGTTGGAATAGAGACCGCGGCGAATCCCCCACATGATGACGATGAACAGGCTGCCCCACCCGGCCTTGAGGGAGAAGGCTTCCCGGAAAATGGATTCCAGAGCCGGCAGGAAATTATCGATGTGGGTGATGATGATCAGCAGTGCGCCACCCACGTATATAATGGCCATGGTGGGTACCAGCCGGCTGGCGACGGCGGCGATGCGCTTGATGCCGCCGATGATCACCAGGCCCACCAGGGTGGCGATCACCAGGCCGGTAGCCCAGTAGGGTACGCCATAGGTGCTGACGGTCTGGGCGATGGTATTGGCCTGGTTCATATTCCCGGTGCAGAAGGAGCAGACGGTGGCCAGAACGGCGAAGGAGACCGCCAGGGGCTTCCAGGCCGGGCCCAGTCCCCGCTCGATGTAGTACATGGGACCACCGGAGGCGGAGCCATCTTCATGAATGGTGCGGTAATGATGGGAAAGGGTACACTCGGCATATTTGAGGGCCATGCCCAGCAGGGCAGTGAGCCACATCCAGAACAGGGCACCGGGACCGCCTAACCGCAGGGCCAGGGCTACGCCGGCAATATTGCCGATGCCGATGGTGGCGGAGAGGGCCGCCGAGAGGGCCTGGAAGTGGGTCACGTCGCCTTCGTCCTCGGGATTGTCGTACTTGCCGCCGACGACGTCGAAGCTGTGTTTCAGCTTGCGCAGCTGGATCCAGCGCAGGCTGAAGGAAACGAAGAAACCTGTACCGAGCAGAATGAAGAGTAAGGGAATGGAAATCCACCCGCTGATGGTTTCGGTCCAATCGGTCAATTGCTGTGCTAGATTACCTGAAGCCTCCAAAATATCTCCTTAATGATACTGCTACGCCGCGTTATTGAGATGGGGGGGATAAATTTGGTTTCGGGAATGACATGCGCAAGGGCGAATAATAGCCAAGGAACAGGGAATCTTCCAAATAAAACTTATTCTCAAACCAAGAAAATGGCACAGGGAGTGTTTCAGACCCGGTGGTATTTGATTGTATATTCGAATGGTGAAGCAGCTGGTAATCAAGGAAATCAATATCTGGTCGGTGGCGCGGACGGTTTTCCCCCTGGCCTGGATGATCTCCATCATATTGATCTTTGGCGGATATCTGCTTTTCGGCAGGGCACTGTCATCCGCCGCCAGCGAATTCACCGACGTCCCGATGATGCTGCCCGCTATCGGCGCCGTGGCAGGATTCTTTATGAGTCTCGGGCTGGGCTTCCTGAATGCCATTTTCAGCACCATCCTGGCGTTGATCACGGTGGTGGTGTACAATTTCCTGGCCAGCCTGGGGGGCGGTTTTTCAATCAGCCTGTCCGACGAATCCGGGGCGGCTGCTCAAGATGGGCAGGCCAAGGGCGAAAAGGAGCTCGCAGGCAAACAGGAAGCAGATGCGGAAATGCCTTCGCGAACGTAAATTTCACGATATCCGATCCGAACCAGTATATTTAGCGCAGAGAATTCTATGAATCGATCCCATCCCTATTCGCAAGTCCTGCGCCGGGTTCTGCCGGCGGTCCTGGTGATGCTGGGCATTACCGGGGGAATATCCGGGCAGGTTTCCCAGGCGGACCAGAATGCGGTGACCTTGTTCGTGCTGGATTTCGACAACCGGTACGGCGACCCGCGCCTGGAGTGGCTGACACAAGCCTTGAAGGACATGGTACTGCTGCGGATGGAGGAGGAGCGGCGGATCACCGGCCGGGATGCGGGGGACGTGACGCCGTTTCTCGATTCGCGAATGGGGGATCGCGCGGGCGAGACCACCCGCCTGGCCAGCAATAATTTAGTGCTTATGGGAGCGTACTGGCGGGAGGATGCCCGGCTGGTGGTGGACCTGCAGCTGCTGGACATGCGGAACTGGTCCAGTCTGGGCCGGGCAGTGGTGGAGGCGCTATACAGCGACGTGCCCCAGTTGAACCAGTCGCTGGCAGCCAAGGTGCGGGAGTTGGTACGGGGAGTGGAATTTTTCAGCGGGATCGACATCGATGCTCCCATCGGGCGGGAAAAGCCACGAGCGGCACTGCCGGAACTCGATGAGAGACCGGCGTATACCCCACCGGAGGAGGACTACCAGCGCCAGATCCTGAGCCACCAGGAGGACCTGGCGAAGGCCCTGGATGACCTGGAAGAGGCCATGGACGTATACTCGGGGTACAAGCAGGAGCCCAGCGGAACCCAGCAGACGGGGGAGGCCTATTACCGGGATTTCAGCCTGGAAGGCATGGGAGCGCTGCCAGCGGAGAAAGCACGCCATACGGCGCTGTTCGAGGACATCCTGCAGCGGGTGGCCCGGAATCCCTACTCGGCGGAGATAGGAGACCTGGACCTGGCGGTGGACCCCTACAAGGACAACCGGATATTCATCAGTATCCCGGTGGCCTACACGGTGAAGCAGGACCTTCTGGAAGAAATGCTCTACAGCCTGCCGTACGTATCGACTCGCGAGGAGCGGAACCTGCGGATGCTGCGGTACGACAAGTCCAAGTTCAACTTTACGAATAACCTGGTGGACCGGATCGCCCGGGGGGACTACCGGATGATCCCGGTGGTGCAGCTGCTGGACCCCAACGGAGCGCTGCGGGCGGTGATCGTGGACAGCCCGGACATGTCGTGGGAGCGGTACTTTCCCCGCCGCGGCGGTGTGCGGGTGGTACGGCAGAAGCGGTTCTACCCGCTGCTAGCTATCACCACCAGCGGCTTCAACGTGGACGTGCGGCTGGAGACGGCGGACGTGGATATATTCTACGAGCTGGACATCCAAGCGGAGCAGCTTTCCAGCTATGCCCGGGTGGTGGTGAATTTCATGAAGGAGGACGAGCTCTACCGCTTTTTGGGATCGCTCCATTAGCCGGGAACACCGGTTGCCCGCCCGTTGAGTTGACGTTAACTTCGGGCCAATCTTTGGGATGGGGAATCGTCTAATGGCAGGACATGTGACTCTGGATCACAAGGTCGGGGTTCGAATCCCTGTTCCCCAACGGTTGATTGACATAGACACAGGCGCATTCGTCTAGGGGTTAGGACGCCGGCCTCTCACGCCGGTAACGGGGGTTCGATTCCCCCATGCGCTACAGCGATTGCACGCTGCGCCCGTAGCTCAATTGGATAGAGCGTCTGGCTACGGACCAGAAGGTTGGGGGTTCGAGTCCTCCCGGGCGTACGTCGTAAGAAGCCCCGCATTTAGCGGGGCTTCTTACTTACGCGAAGAAATCTCACTATGTTCGATTTCTTCATCAGTTCGAGATCATGTTCCATAAGACATACCAAGGGTGGGGGATCCTACCTGGCGTACATGAGAGAGGAGGCCCTCACTGCCTGAGAATGGGAGTGGGGATTTTTTGCGTTATAAGGACATGAGGGGATATGGCCTGTAAGAAGAATGACCCATCAGCTTGATTGCAATACAATACTTGACAATACTCAATACACACCTTACCATCGCTTAACTTTGGTTAGGCACCAAGTAGAACCTCAAGGATAGCAATATCCGCCTTTCATCAGGCACTATTCATAGGATCAGGCTAACCATAGATAATGTTTAAACATACTTATAGACTGGCAGTTATACTATTTGGCTGTATGGTGGTCATAGGCCCACTCCGTGGACAGAAGATTCCAGTTGCAGTGGCAGAACTGGAGGGGCGCGGGGTGAGCACGTTTGAAGTGGCTGCATTGTCTGACCGGCTGAGAAATGAGCTTTTCCGGTTAGGAACCTATGACGTAGTCGAACGCGAGATGATGGAGGAAATACTTCAGGAACAAGATTTCCAACTAAGCGGGTGAGTTTCTGATGAATGCCTGGTGGAGGTGGGTAGACTCATTGGAGCTCAACGAATTGTGGGCGGTAGCATCAGCCGGATACAGTCGTTAACCACTGTATCTGTTCGCTTAATCGATATTGAAAGTGGCAAGGTTATCAACGCTATCGATTATGATACAGAGCAGGATCTGGAATATCTACTCACGACGGGTTTGGGTGAGATTGCAGTTCAAATTTCTGATCTTGATCCGCTTATGCGACCACTAGCGCGGGTGATGAGGCGTACGACATGGGGAATGCTTGGGGGGGTAAACTATGCATCAAGTGACATGGACATCGACCCTTACCATGAAAGGTCGTTCAGCCAAGTGCGAGTACCGATAGTAGGCAGCGTCCTTGAAGTGGCGTTATTTCAAAGATATTCCCTACGTGCCGAACTCATCTGGCATGAAAAAGGCTGGCAATATACATATGATTATTGGCACGATGACAGGTACTGGACCGTTGTGAATACGAGCCTGTCAAACAGTATGGATGTACGGCTATTCCTCCGTCGTGATTTTGGACGACGAGTTTTCAAAGTCTACGGCTTGGCTGGTCTTGACGCAGGTTATCGCTTTGACACTGAGATTCTTGTAGAAGGATCACCGCGTCATGGCACATACAGAAGATCTCTCAGGGACGTAAATAAGCTTGACTTTGGCGTTGGTATTGGAGCCGGAATCAGTGCCAGATTGGGAGAGATTTCATTCTTCGCAGAAGGTAAGTA
>JBHPIW010000067.1:0-5889 GCA_042568495.1 Fidelibacterota bacterium
TCGATCTTGACAAGGGAAAGCGTGACAGTCCCGTTTGGCAGATTCTCCGTAAAGAAATCACCGCGCGGCTCATCGATGCCCCGGCACAGCAGCTGTATATTGCATCCGCCTGGGAGCAGCAGCTGCGAGCCTATAATGTGGAACGAGGGAAATTGATCTGGAAACGTAATATTCCAGGCATAATTGGTACCATGGCGCTGACCGATGAGCAGTTACTCACAGCCAGTCTGACAGGGAAAATCACCGCCTACGATACGCGAAACGGCCTGACTATTTGGGAGAGGAAGCTCCCGGGCCGGATTCAGCATGGCATTCAAAAAACCGACAGCCTAGCAATGGTCTTAACTGACCGCGGCACCCTGTATGCCTTTGTATATGGTAAGGTCCACAAGCCGATGCGAGACGATGAGTCCTATCCTTACCTGTGGAAGCGGGATTTGCCGGTCAATCCTGACGCACAATATGTGGCGGGCAACGGGTACCTATACATCGTCGATTCTCAAGGGCAGGTTCTTTGCATCGATGCAAGCAACGGTGCGGATGTCTTCCAGTCCAACCTGGGCGCACCTGTGTACAGTCCGCCTCTGGTTATTCCTGACCTAATCATGGTGGCCACGGCGGACGGTAAAGTACTCGCCTTAAGGGCCGATGATGGTTCCCAAATCTGGGCGGTACAAGGTTCCGGATTAATCAAGCATCCGCTGCTAGTGGCGAGCACATCATCAACCCGGCACATTTTAGCCGTGTTTGCCCGGGGGGAACTGCTGGCACTGGACTCTTCTACCGGGGAGGAACTCTGGCACCTCGAAACGGGAGGACCCATTACAATAGCGGCGTTGACGGCGGATGGAGTTGTGGTGGTAAACCGACGCAACCAGCTCCGCCGATACCGCATCAGCGTTCCGGGGCAGGAGCAAAGACAATGAACGCCCCGCGAAAATTGATCCTGCTCCTGATGCTGCCAGCGTTGGCGCTTAGTCAATCCATCACCTATCCAGTGCCGGACAGCACGGGCCAAGTGGGAATCATGCCCAATTTGCTGCTATTGCCTCTTTGGACATCTCCGACGACGCCGGCCGCTGCATCGAGGCCGGATAGTTTGCTCCCCCCGGTATTACCCGAACTGACACGGTCAAAGCCGCTGAACCGTCTGCCGCGCTGGCTGGGATTGGGATTGATCACTGCCGGCAGTGCTCTCTCCTATTACTACCATCAGCAGGCGGAAGAAACCTATCAGGAATATCTGACATCCGGCAATCCTGCGGAGCTGAACAAGCTGTTTTCCCGCGCGGAAAGGTTTGATCGTCTCTCCGGCTGGTGGTTCGTAGGAGCCGAGGCCGGACTGGTCCTGGTATCCTTGTCGGTGGTTTTGGGTCCATGAGGCTTGTCCCCATATTGTTGGCCGGTCTGCTAATGCTGGCCTGTTCCGACCGTGAACGGTCCAATCCGCTGGATCCCGGGAACCCGGAGACACACGGTGCACCTACCGGTTTTCAGGTGGTGGTCAATCGCGATACCGCCTGGTTGTCCTGGAATCCGGTGGAGGTCGAGGGACTGGAGCGGTACCTCCTTTACCGAAGCATCGGCACTGATCCGTTACGCCTGTACCATCGCATGGGGCCAGACAGCACGTTGTTCACCGATATCAACCTCAAGTATGACAGCACATATGTCTATGCCCTCGAGGCCAAAACTACACTGGGCTTGAGCCGACGAACCGAACCGGACACATTAATCCCGGGCCCCCATAATTTCCTGGTAAACGATAAAAGTGCATCTATTATCTGGAGCATCAGTTTCGACGGCCGACACAGGCTCGAGCATCTGTACATCGACTGGCCCGACGCTCTCACCTACCACCCCGTCTCACATAGAGTATGGATCGCCAGCAATGCTTTCTGGGACAACGCCGTGTATCATATGGATACCCGCTTCAATCAAATCGAGCGCGTTTCTCTGGAGGCGCGCCCCATCGATATCACGGCCGAAACCTCCACAGAAAACGTATTCGTGCTACAAATCCTGCCCAACAGAATTCAGCGCATTAGTTCCACGGGAGACATCATGGGATCGATAACTGTTCCAGCCGAGGTTTATGCGAATGCCACGTTAGCCTATGATGAGATCGAAAATCTGCTATGGTTCTGTAGTCCGAGCTCATCGACCTCCGGTGCTGTCTATTCCCGGAATCCCTATTTGACTGACGTGAGCTGGGAATATGCGGCTCAGTTAGGCTATCCCCGAAAGATGATCGCCGATCCAATTCAGGGGGGCTGTTGGGTGGCTACCGACGCGGGATTGGCTTACCTGGCACCGGATGGGGAGGCAGTCAACTACCTGGTTGACATGCGGATCCGGGATATCAGCATCAATCCGGACTTTGGCGACTGTTACTTCGTTGCCCGCAGCTTCGAAGCTCATGACTGGTCCGTGGGATACTTTCACCTGGTGGATGGGCCGATCAATGGCCTGTATCTGGATATCGTGTTGTCATCTCCCATGATGATCCAGGCTATGACGGCAGACCAGAAGGCAGGATTTCTACTCGGCCCCACCGAAAATGGTGAAATTCTACGCTACAATGCCAATGGTCAATTGATCGGGAGTCTGGATGGCTTCGGTTCTGTGCTGGAATTCGCCTTGGAGTAATCCTTCGACTTTTTACTGCATACCGCTATGGAAAGAAAATCAATGCGCAGCATACAATTCATGACCCGAATCCTGTTCCTGCTGCTGATCCCCGTCTGTTTTATATGGGGACAACGTGACCGTGACCGCTGGCAACAACCCGAAAGAATCATCGATACTGTTGGAGTAAAACCGGGCATGGTCATTGGCGAAGCAGGTGCCGGAGAGGGATACTTCACCTTCAAACTGGCTCCCAAAGTCGGCGAACAGGGAATGATCTACGCGAATGATATCAACAGAAGTGCACTTCGTAAACTGGAAAAGCGAGCTACGCAGGAAGGGATCGAGAACATCAAGACCATCGTAGGTAAAGTCACGAATCCCCTGTTTCCCGATGGTGAGCTGGACATGCTGATCATGGTATACGTATTCCATGACCTGACCAAGCCATTGCCGTTTCTGGAAAATATCAAGAAGGACCTGAAGCCAGGCGCACCCTTGGTAATGGTGGAAGGCGATCCTGACAAGTACTACGGTGAGGGGCATTTCTACAGTCGCGAGCAGGTGGTAGAGATGGTAACGTCGGTAGGGTACGAGTTGGTGAGAACGGAAACCTTTCTGCCCAGGGATACAATATTTATCTTCAAATTCAACGCAGACAAAAGGTCGCAGAGCGATGACTGAGAAAAAAGAGGAATATTACACGAGGCCTGAACGACGCTCAAGCAAGGAGCGCCGCACCCCTGAGCAGCGCCGCAGAGAACCGGACCGACGCACGATAGAGCGGGCTGAGGAAGCCTACCGGGCGATGATGGAGGAAGAACCGGAGGAGATAATTGAAGTGGATCAGCGCTCTGGAAGAGGCCGTCGTTCAAAGGAGGACCGTCGCTCTGAGATCGACCGACGGGTCTGAATACATATTATTTCCGCAGCTTGCATCGGATCAAGGCGCTACCAACTAATTGGTGCGTGATCTAATAGCCGTCATATCGTTCCCATCCTCACTTCTTTATACTGCACAGCACCGATTCCAAATAGTTAAAGGTTACTTCCTGAGGTTCCTGCGGGAGCATCATTTGCTGCTCTGTTACTGAATCCTCAACCCACACTCTGAATCCAGCGCGCTTGTTGTTTCCAAAATCGAGAGAAATTGGGATATGCGCCCGGAATGTACCCGAAATCCCACTTTGTTCAATCCGGCACTTGAACAGGTACCGGTCTTCGGCCAAGGGCTGAGTGGACCATGTAAAATGATATTCAGGAATATCAGTGCCGTAGATCCATTGTTTGAAGAACCAGTCCATATCAGCCTGCATGTGCTTCTCAACTATTCTTTGGAAATCCTCAGTGGATGCTCTTCCATCCTTATAAACGGTGTAAAACTCCCGTAACATATTGGTAAAGGCATCTTCGTTCATCGTGTTCAGATCGATCATCATGGTCCTGAGCATATGCATTACCCAGGCTCCCTTCCTGTAGATAATCAGGCTATAGTCGCCTTCAGTCGTGCTTGAACTGGTTCGGTAGCCCAGCCAGACCGGACCACTTTCCTGTCCGTCAACAAACAAATATTTCCGATTGGTAAGGATCTCTTTACGCCATTCATCTAAGAATCCAAAGTACAAATCGTTGTCTTTGAGAATTACTCGCATGTACCATAAACCGGAGAAAGTCGCCAATCCCTCACTGAGCCATTGATCATGGTAGGTTTTGAAATCCACACCAACGCCCCACCACTGGTGAGCCACCTCGTGCGCCCGGAAATATTCATTGAAGCCAAATGTTTCTGAGAATTGACCTGAAAATTGAAAAGTGATTGCAGACAACTGAACCAGTCCATGGAAGGCCTCACCATATAGGTAAGGTATTTCTATGGCCGCCAATTCTTCAAAAGGGGCCGGACCAAAGACATGTTGGTACAAGGCGATACTATTGGCAACATCGGCCGCTACATCCTTCTGCATTTTCTTGCTTGATCCCAAACCTGTCCCAGCCCTTAGTACCTTCACACCCGGAATCCGAGGATCCTCTATCTTATATTCCTTATAATTGCCGACAGAGAAGGTTGCATGATTGACAGGCTTATCAATAATCCACTGGGAGACCACCGCTTTTTTGTCGGTTGTTTTCATCGACCGTCGCTTGCCAACACTAACCAGATCTAACGCTTTAGGTACGCGAAATGTCAAGTCGTATGTCGCATTCTGATTCCCCCTCCGATCCAACTGATAACGAGGATACCAAAAATGCGGGGCTTTGATATAATGCCAACCCGATTCATGCAGTCCGATCAGGTCACCATGATAGAAAAAAGTGATTGAAGGCATATCAGAGAAGTTGGGTGATGAAGGGATGCGGGTCCAGAGTACGGGATTATCCTTATCCTTGAATACCAGGAGTTCTTTTCTATCACCGTAAAATGCTGAGTCCACGTCCAGATGTAAACCAGATCCTCGTTCTCCGTTGTGTACCGCCATAGCGAAGTATCTTCATAGGCCTCCGTTCCCGGTTCACCGCGCGGTACGGTGATCTTGCGGAAGACCAGGTACTCGTCACGGTCACCATCCCCGTCCCGGTCATCATAGTCGTGGCGCTTCTGCTCGAATTCCCCCCGGTAGTGGCTCAAGGTGATGCGCAGCTGTCCCCTGGTGCCGAGAGATTGGGTCCAGGTCCCCGTGAGCAGCACGGTTTCCCTGAGCCGCTCCTGGACGGTGTCGAAGGAGGGATAAATGGGACCGAATCCCGGCATATACCCGCCCTGGTACTTGCGGTGGGCCTGGTAGTAGGGTCTGGAATGGACGTTCGACCAAAAAGCAGATATCATCAGGTTGCTATTGGAAGAGGGGTGAGCGTTAATTTTGCCGAAAACGTTGAAATGATCCCTGTTTTCATACTCCCCCGCCATGGTATAGCCGGCATTTTCCATCAGGGGACCCGAAAAGGCATAGGAGATTTTGCGCCGGTCATAGTCGCCGCGCGTTTCGGTCCAGATGGGGATGCTCTCCACATATTCTCTGCCGAATTCATCAAGGATACTGATGTCTTGGATCGCCTCGATATCCCCCGCATCGGCCAGCTCATCCCCGATGCGCAGGCGGCCGCCCTTGATCTCAACCGTTCTCGTACTGACGGTATCACCCGCACTATAGCCGAAGCCGTCCCACTCGGCGATATAGACGGACAGCAGGGTGTCATCCGGTGGCAGGTGCGTGGTTGGAGAGATGAACCAGTCCTGTTCCATGATCCCGTTCCAGTCGCCCA
>JBHPIW010000068.1:0-5852 GCA_042568495.1 Fidelibacterota bacterium
GGGCCAGCGGGACAATACAATAACCACACTTGTAGTCACACCCATCCTGAACTTTCAGGAAGGCACGTGTGCGGCTGGGCATGGCGATCAGTGGCACATCATCATACGTTGCAGCATTCCCCATATCCCCGACCCAGACCAGCGGTTCCTCATTTCGCTCCCCCTCCAATAATCGGATCAAGTCCAGTATATTGAATTTTTCCCGTGTGCCAAGAATCATATCGATACCATGCATAGCCGCGATCTTATCGGACTGCACCTGGGAAAAGCAGCCCGCCACCACGATACGGCCTGCGGGTGAGGCCTGCTGAGATTGCCGGATGATTTGGCGGCATTTAGCATCCGCCTCTGCCGTTACGGTGCACGTATTAATGAACGTAAGGTCAGCTTCCTCTTTGAATGGCACTACCCGGTACTTACGCTGGCGAAACAGGGTAGCAATACCATCGGTTTCAGCCTGATTCAGCTTGCAGCCCAGTGTATAGAAACTCACCCGCTGTATTTCGGGCTTCTCGGCAATAGTCGTTGTCATGGTATATGAAGATCGTACATTACGGTTGATGAATGGCAAAGTTACCCGTCTGGGATGCACAAAGGAATGACTTTTCCGTATGATGGGGTAGGCCGGGATGCCAACACAAGATATAGTGGGATAAATCGCTTTATTAATCTATCATTTTGATCGGAGGGCGGGGTGTTGTTGACCTGCCTTTGCCGGGCAAACATGCCAGTAGTAACACCAATTGCATAGCATGGTTTCGTTGGTTGCGAGGTTTTCAGGTTGCGATTCAGCTTCTCGTATCCGGTCGATACGTTTTTTCAGCATGGTGGAGATTCGGCTGGGCTGCCAGGTAACCGAGTCAATCCCGATCTCTTTTCCATAACGTAGAAAATGCCACTTCACATCCACCTGCTGTACATCAGGCAGTGTCCTCAGCAAACCCAGATAGTAGATGCGCATTTGCAGATCACGGGCAGCTTTCGAGCTGGTCAGCAGTGTTTTTCCTGATTTGTAATCATGAATGGACCACCATCCTGGCCCCTGACTATCCAAACGGTCCAATACGCCCGTCATTTCGTAGTTCCCTGAATCGTCCAGATCGAAGGTGACGGATAGTTCCACTTGTTCCACGGGTTCGTCAAAGGGGGCATACTGGCGGTAGTAACCTGCGAGGCACCGTTGCCCCAATCCGTAGTAGTCATCGATCTGCCTGCCCGGCTCTATAACACGAATACTATCGTGCCATGTCTCTCGCCAGACCGAGCGGAATTGGCCCAGTAGATCATCAAACAGGATATTACGGCCGGTGCGGCGCTCCCGGTAAAGCCACTCCAACGCTTCATGGAGTCTGCTCCCGAGGAAACTTTCGATAGCCTCACCTGCGGGTGATTGCTTCTCCAGATACACATAGCGGTACTTGGCAGGACAGTTCTGAAAGATCTGGATTCGCGAATAAGAAAAGCTGGTGCTCGACAAGGCAGAGCCTTCCCAACGAACTAGAAGGATCGGCCTGGATAGAGAGGTGTGATAAGTCGGTAGTCACCAAACATGTTCTGGTCTACAAATACGAAACGCCAGTGCTGCTCATAATAATACCATATCTGATAGGGCTTGGAGTCGAGCTCAAAGGGATACCGCTCAATGTCATCTGGTGGTCCGTAAATGATGTATACCATCCCGAGGTCGGTTTCCCAGCCCGCCTGATAGGATTTGAAGTGTGCATCAGAATAGGCTACACGGCGGTAGTATTCGTCCATTACTTCGTTCTTGGGGGTGTCCGGCGTTGGATCCAGCTGTGCCCAGAATTCCAGCAGTTTTGTGCGCTTGACTTCCTCCCCGTGGAGAGCCTTCATGGCGTGTATCTGTTTTCGCGAAGCAATGTAGCGCGTCTGGTCAATGGCCATATCCACATTTTCGATGGTTCCTGATATACCGGTCCAGGCAATCTGTAGGTCAATCTCCGCCTCTTTTTCCTGTGCACCCACCTTAACGCGAAATTTCAGGGTTTGTTCTTTATCCCGGATCAGACTGGTGGGAATGGAAATCAGGTGATCGGACAGAATATCCCGTACATCGAGTAGTATGGAATACGTTACTCCCGTCGTGCTGCCATCAATATCAACCATGGAATACTCGATCACGCCATCGGTCACGCTTGTATCTGGATTCCGGATTACCATGTATACGTAGAAACTGTCTATCTCTTCACCGATGCGGTTATCGATATATGGAATGGGGTAGTTAGGACGGCCTGCTTCCGTTTTCATCCCTGATGCCAGCACTAAATCGCCCAGGGTCAATTCTTCAGCTGGATAGGCTTCCAAATCGATGTCTTTTTTTACCTGGGCTCGTTTGCGGTTATCCAGATCAACCAGGTTTACTACTATTTCATATTTACCGAGGGGCAATTCAACATCTGTAAAACTACTATGGGATAGATCCTCAGACTGGGTGTCAATGTAATCTTTTATGAGCACTTCCTCAGACCAGATCTTTGTGGCTTGGGCCATCTCCTCCTCGTTCACCGCAAACACGCTTATCTCATACGTCGACCTGAAGCCTTGCTCGTGCTTCAGAAACACCAGGTTATCCAGTGGTATACTGGTTGATATCATTACTCGGATCGAATCACTGTGCAGAGTCGGGAAACGACTGATATGGGTTTTGAACCTCGGTTGTTCTTTATCAGTTCTGGCCTTGGCATACTGACCCGATGCCTGGCCGGCCAGGCCAAGTGTGGCAATTAGGATGATGGCTGTCATTTGCCTGCTAGTCAAAGTAGACCTCCCATTTCATCCTGACCACACCATCCCGCGTAATGAACCATACCCAGTCATCGCTGAATTCGATGGCATAAATGACTTCTGACGGTAATCCATCCCGTCTTCCCAATATGTATTTTTGATGCTCCCGTCGATCAAACACAAACACACCGCTTGCGGTGGCAAGCCAAATGTACGCACCATGGCCTCTGATTTCCAGAATCTTAGGGCCACCGGTCGGTTGGACCGGGTAAAGGTCAAACTCTGGGCTGGGTGACTTCTGATAGTAGACCCTGTTATGGGCGACTGCAAATATTTCATCCTGATCACCCCATAGACTGATCGCAGGCAATCCGGAAATCCGTCGCCAGTGATTGTAGTTCTTCTTTTGGAACGTATAGATTCCATGGGCGGTTCCCGCGTAAAGGGTGTTGCCTATGGTTTCCAAACAATAGACTTCTACAGGAGGTGAATAGGATACGCTATCCTCAGGAATAACAGTACGGGTTGACGGATTGATCCGATCTACACCCTTGATCGTCGCCGCGAATACTTCCCCCTCGTACTGTACTACAGCCCATACTGCGGGATCTCGCAATCCCTCATGGCTGCTTATATATCTCCAGGTCTCAGTGCGGGTATTCAGCAACACGATGCCATCCATGGTTGCCAGCCAGATTTCCTTGCCCACCCGCAACATATCGCTTATTCCTGCATCCCGAATGGCTTCCGATGACAAACTGCTATAATGTCGCCAGGAGGCAACTCGTTCATCCCAACGGCTCAGAAAATAGCCTTCCCTTCGCTCACTACCGGCACCTATGCGTCGGAACGGATTATCCGCGAACCACATTCGATCCCCGTCAACATACATCGTGATCACCGGTTTTGGTGCAACCCCCACCTGGAATTCTTCCAGCTGCCGCGTATTGGGATCTCCACGGAAAATCACACCAATATCAGTCCCTATCCAGTAGTGATCGTACTGATCACGAAAGACCAGTGTCGGAACGGCTCTGGTGAATCCCGGACCGTTAAACTCACTAATGTTTGTGGTCCACTCACCACTGGTTATCCAACCCATCAGGTTTGGTGGAGTATAGAAATCATTTTGACTCACATTCCAATTAACCGGTTCATTGGGGATGGAAATTCGCTGTTCCAGGAGATCACCGGTAAAGGAGTCCAAGTGGGTGTAAACACCTCCCATATCTACCCAGATTCCATCAAAAGCTCCCCCCAAGCGGGTAACCGAACGCCCTCGGAAAAAGTCCGGCAATGCCAAACGCGATACTTCATGCCAGACCTCCTCAATTTCAAGGCGGTATGCAATACCCCCGTCGTACACCACCCAGAGACCTTCCCTGGCTGAATCATAGTATACATGGTACAGATTATGCGAAGGCAGCCCCATATTCAGACCAGGGACGATTTCCAGTTGCTGAGTAAAATTATCGAAGAACAGTAGACCATCTGCCGTGCTGAAATAGATGCCATCTGGGCTTTCGCTGGCCGATGTAATTGTGGCGGCACTGGGGATGTATTGAACATCACCGGGTTCATAGGCAAATTGCTGCCCTTTGACAGTCAGGATCAGGAAACTCAGAGCTACTACAGCTCGTAGTCCGGAGCCGGCACTATTGGGAGGCATGGTGGTTAAGAAGTCCCTCCAGCCTCTCCGGAGTAACGGGAACAATGCCCATTTCTTCTACCACAGAGCCCGCAGCGAAATTGGCGAGATCGGCGGCTTCTCCCGGTTCCGCACCCGCTACCAGCGCCAGCGTGTATGTACTCAGCACTGTATCGCCGGCACCGCATACGTCGGCAACTTTACGTGCTCGCGTGGGAATGCGGTGAGAACCCTGGCGATCGAACAGGTCCATGCCCCGGGAACCTCGGGTGATCAAGACCACCTCGGCCTGCAGACGTTCCCGCAGTTCCTCTCCCGCCCCGCGAATCTCGTCATCCGTTGAAAGCGAGCGTCGGACAAAATGCTCCGCCTCCCTGATGTTGGGCTTGATGAGGGTTGCTCCCCGGTAGCTTTCCAGGTTGGCGGTCTTGGGATCCACAAATACGGGGATATCGAGTTTCTTCGCCTGATCTTTCAGCTTTTCGATTAACTCCACCGATAGCACCCCCTTATTGTAGTCTTGGAGGATCAAACCCTGGGATTGAGCAAGTTCTTTGGCAGCCGATTGGTAAATATCCTTGACCAGTCCTTCCGAAAGGGGCGCAGTTGCTTCCCTATCCAGACGTACAACATGTTGTGAGCCAGCGATCACTCGCATCTTCTCGGTCGTCGGACGGGCTTTATCATGGGCCAGATTGGCCCGAATGCCATATTTGCCGAGGGTTTCTTCCAACTGCTTCCCAGCGGAATCCCTGCCCGCTAGGCCGATCAATAACACTTCCGCACCCAGGCAATGCAGGTTGTACGCCACATTTGCCGCGCCCCCCGGCCGATGATCAACCTCCTCGATTGCCACTATGGGTACCGGCGCTTCAGGCGAAATTCTCGATACGTTGCCCCAGTAGTACGTGTCCAGCATGACATCACCGACGACAACCAGACGTTGACGGCTGAATTGATTGCGTAATTCCTGGAATCGTTCAATTTTCATGGTTCTACCTGCGGATCAGATGGTTTATTCCGGTCATCTCCGAGGGTATCTCAATACCCATATAGGTGAGCATGGTTGGCGCAATATCGGCCAGCTTTCCATCGCCATCGAGACTCATAGTATCATCGGGGACTACCATAACAAGTGGAACCTGCCGTGTGGTATGAGCGGTATGGGGCGAGCCGTCGGTATCCAGCATAGTCTCAATGTTGCCGTGATCTGATGTAAGGAACAGAGCTCCCCCTTGTCCTTCCACAGCCTCCCGCACCCTGCCGATACACACATCGATGGTCTCCATCGCCTCTATAGCCGCTTCCATGATCCCTGTATGCCCAACCATATCAGGATTGGCATAGTTACAGATTAAGACATCAAACTTCCCGCTCTCGATCGCCTCCACCGCCTTATCCGTGACCTCTAGGGCACTCATGGAGGGCTTCAGGTCATAGGTGGCCACTCGGGGTGACG
>JBHPIW010000069.1:0-5651 GCA_042568495.1 Fidelibacterota bacterium
CCGCGTAAATTCCTTTCCGTGACCAAGAATCCAGATAAAGCCTTTTGGGATTCCCCGGATCAGCCTCAACCCGGTGAGTATCCTTTCACATCCGGCATCCACCGGGACATGTATCGCAGCAAGCTCTGGACTATGCGCCAGTACGCCGGATTCGGCTCCGCTGAGGACTCCAACCGCCGCTACCGCTACTTATTGGAACAGGGTGTAACCGGCTTATCGGTAGCCTTCGATCTGCCAACCCAGATTGGTTACGACTCGGATCACCACTTGGCCGAGGGTGAGGTAGGCCGGGTCGGAGTTGCCATATCCTCTCTGGCAGATATGGAGGTGCTATTCCAGGATATTCCCCTGGACCAGGTCTCCACCTCCATGACCATCAATGCTACTGCCGCTATTCTATTGGCTCTGTACGTTGCGCTGGCAGAGAAACAGGGCGCTAAGCTGGATCAACTGCAAGGCACTGTACAGAATGACATTCTCAAGGAGTACATCGCCCGGGGTACGTATATCTTTCCGCCCGATCCATCCATGCGATTAGTGACCGACCTCTTCGCCTGGTGTGGGCAAGAGATCCCCCAGTGGAATACCATCTCCATCAGCGGGTACCATATGCGGGAAGCCGGCTCTACCGCAGCACAGGAATTGGCTTTCACCTTTGCCAATGGTATTGCCTACGTGGAGGCTGCCATAGCTGCGGGAATGGATGTGAATCAATTCGCCCGGCGGCTTAGTTTCTTCTTCAATGTGCACATGAATTTCTTCGAGGAAGTGGCCAAGTTCCGGGCCGCCCGGCGGGTGTGGGCTCGCATTATGAAGGAGCGCTTCGGTGCCACGGAGCCTGGCGCCCAGATGTGCCGCTTCCATACCCAGACCGCTGGATCCTCTCTCACGGCCCAGCAGATTGACAACAACGTGGTACGTACCACCCTGGAAGCCCTGGCAGCCGTGTTGGGCGGGACTCAATCACTGCATACCAACAGCCGGGACGAAGCCTTGGCGCTGCCCTCGGAAGAAGCGGTACGTCTCGCCCTCCGCACGCAGCAGATCATCGGGTATGAAACCGGTATCCCTGAGGTGGTGGATCCCCTCGCCGGCAGCTATGTTATCGAGGAGCTCACGGATAAACTGGAGCGGGAGGTGTTGGACCAGATTGCCAGTATCGACGATCTCGGAGGGGCCGTCTCAGCCATTGAGGAAGGGTATCAGGAGCGAGAGATCGCCCGCTCCTCCTACGAATTTCAATTGGCGGTGGAAAAAGGTGAGCGTATCATTGTGGGCATGAACCGTTTTACGGCAGAAGAGCCGGAAACGGACTCACTGTTGAATGTCGATCCTCAGACAGTCGAGCGGCAGCTGGCAAGGCTGCAAAGCGTGAAGGAAGAACGCAGCCAGGCCGGTGTGGAGCAGGCATTGCAGCACGTGAAAAGCGCTGCCGCAGGCAGCGACAATCTGTTACCCCCGATTCTGAACGCCGTGCGAGTCTATGTCACATTAGGAGAGATCTGCTCTGTGCTTCGAGAAGTATTCGGCGAATACCGCCCCCGTTAGCCACCGTGCTATCTGTCAAACTTATCCAGGCCAATTTGTCTGCTCAGGAACTGGGCGGTGAAATCACCTACTACCCGGTCACCGACTCTACCAATGCTGACTTATGGGAATTGGTCGAACAGAAGGAAGCCTCTGCAGGTCAGGTAGTTGTGAGCGATGATCAGCGAGCCGGGCGGGGCCGTCAGGGTCGACACTGGTTTTCAGCACCAGGCTTGGGTTTGACATTCTCGGTCCTGCTGTACCACGATCTACCCATGGAAAGATCGGGCTTGCTCGCGCTGGCCGCAGGAGTTGCCGTGGTGGACGCACTTGAAATGGGAGGATTGCAGGCGGGACTGAAGTGGCCCAATGATATTCTGGTGGATCGCCGCAAGCTGGGAGGAATTCTGGCTGAGAGCCGAAAGGTTGATAACAGATCCGCAGTTGTACTTGGGATTGGTTTGAATGTGAACGAAGAACTGACTGATTTTCCCGAAGAGCTACAATCTACCGCTGTGTCTACCCGTATGGTGTTGGGTCATATCGTACAGCGGGAAACCATCCTGGCGAGAAGCCTTAATCGCCTGGAAGAATTGATCATCGCAGACATGGAAGGAGTTCCAGAGTTGTGGCAGACAAAATGTACCCATATCGGGGAAGTTGTCCGTCTTCATGGCCTAGTTGATCTGGTAGAAGGGATATTTCTGGGTGTGGATCAGGACGGTGGGGGCATCCTGGAGATTGGGGATCGGGTACGAGTCGTCACGGCAGGCGACTTGGAATGGGTTCCCGATGTGACCTAAGTTTCACTTCGCATTTATTGACTATGAGAGGAAACAGGCATGCTTTTAGCCATTGATGTGGGTAACTCGAATGTCGTGCTGGCACTGTTCAGCGGGGAGGAACTGATTGAGAGCTGGCGCCTGCATACAAATACGACCCACACACCAGACGATTGGTGGATTGCGGTGAAGCATCTGGCCGAGGATGCCAGTGTCGACATTTCCGCCGTTGATGGTGTGATCATTTCCAGTGTTGTGCCGGTCGTTGGACGAGCACTTATTCAGATGACCCGCAGGTATCTTGAGATCGAGCCGTGCCGGGTTCATGCGCATCTGCCGCTGAAATTGGGCTTGGATGTGAAAGATCCGGAATCCGTTGGAGCGGACAGGATCTGTAACGTTGTAGCTGGCCGGGAGCTCTATGGCACACCCTGCGTAATTATTGATCTTGGCACTGCCACTACCTTCGATGTGGTAAATAAAAAGGGTCACTTCATCGGCGGCTCCATCGCCCCGGGTGTAGAAACCAGCGCCCGGGAGCTGTTTGCCAAGGCTGCGCTTCTGGCATCTGTTGATTTGAGAGTGCCGGATACTGTGATTGGAAGGGATACGGAATCCCATCTCCAGGCCGGGATCATGTATGGGGTAGTAGATCAAATTGACGGCATGGTAGCCCGTATCCGGGAAGAAACCGGCTGGAATAAGATACAGGTGGTGCTCACGGGTGGGCTGGGACGACTGATTAAGGGCAAGCTCCGCACACCGGTTGTCTACGATCCTGACCTGACCGTTAGGGGATTACGGTTGATCCATGAACGCTGTCCCGAACAACCTCACTGATTGAACTTTATAATTACTATTATATGAGAAGGCCCGGTCTCCCGGGCCTTCTCGTTAATATTTGCAGCTAGATGCCGGAAGACTCCTCAACATGGATCTTGCAGCAGTCCGGAAGATTATCATAGGCTGCTTCATCTGCAGCCTTATCGTTGGCTGCATAGCCGGAAGCCACGATGGCATCCTCGATGGCGGCCACACTGATCTTACCTGCGTCATAGCTGACCTTGGCGATTTTTTTCTCCATGTCAACCACCACCGATTGGACTCCCTCAACCTTTCCGGCGGCCTGCTCGATATTGTGGGCGCACATGTCGCATATGGCTGTTTCCACGCGGATGTCGGTTGTCTGCGCTTCCGTCTTACTGCAGCTCAACGCCAGTAGGGCAAAAACCGTCAATATTCCTGTGATTCGTATGGCTCTTGTTATCATACCGTTCTCCTTTATGGTGAAGAATTCAAAAAGTTGTTCTATTCGAACGCTGAGATCCCCGTAATATCCTCTCCCATGATCAGGGTATGCATTTCATGGGTACCTTCGTATGTATAAACGCTCTCCAGGTTCATGAGATGTCTCATCACGGGATATTCGTCGATGATGCCGTTAGCTCCATGTATCTCCCGCGACATACGGGCACATTCGCGGGCCATCCAGACATTGTTTCTTTTGGCCATGGCGACTTGCTGAAAACGGAGCGCATCTTGATCCTTTAAACGTCCTAACTGCAAAGCTAAGAGCTGTGCCTTGGTAATTTCTGTCAGCATCCAGACAAGTTTTTCTTGTGTCAACTGAAAGCTCGCGATAGGCTTGTTGAACTGGATGCGCTCCTTGGCGTATTTCAACGCAGCTTCATAGCAAGCCTCGGCCGCACCGATTGCTCCCCAGGCAATTCCGTAGCGAGCTTGGGTCAAGCAGCTCAATGGTCCTCGCAAGCCTTTGATGTTAGGCAATAGATTGGCCTGCGGAACCGATACCTGGTCCAGGATCAATTCCGATGTAACGGAGGCACGCAGGGATAGTTTCCCCGTCATTTTCGGGGCGGAGAAGCCTTCGAAATCCTTCTCCACCAGAAAACCACGTACGTCACCATGATCATCTTTGGCCCAGACCACCGCTACGTCGGCGATTGATCCGTTGGTGATCCACATCTTGGTGCCGTTCAGAATCCAGTCATCTCCGGATTTGGATGCCCTGGTCTGCATGGCAGCCGGATTAGAGCCGGCATCAGGCTCGGTTAAACCGTAGCAGCCGATGATTTCACCGGCTGCCATAGCCGGAAGCCACCGACGCTTCTGTGCTTCCGACCCAAATGTAAAGATTGGAAACATAGCCAAGGATGTCTGGACGGATACGAAGGAACGCAGTGCTGAATCCCCGCGTTCCAATTCCTGATTCATCAGACCGTACGCCACATTGTTTAGGCCGGCACAGCCATACGCTTCCGGCAGATTGCTTCCGAGAAATCCCAACTGGGCCAGCTGAGGTATCAGCTCGGCGGGAAAGGTCTCGTTGCGATGATGGGTGTTGATAATGGGCAGCACTTCAGCTTCCACGAAATCCCGGGCTGCATGCTGGACGAGGACTTCATCATCACTCAGGAGGGCGGACATATTTGCATAATCCACCCCGCGTATGCTCATACTCATGGATAATTATTCCGTCATAAGACAGGGGGTTCTCTGAACTTAATCTTGGGCTTCAACGCACTCAAATGTTTATCTGGTTGCTTGGCTGAGTGACATGCCATTGTCGATGTAGTGTATGGATTTTTTACATTTGCCTCTTCAGAATACAGAACATAATTTTGGACAAAGACATCTCATTATTATGCTATACTCCAAATCAGCTGAATATGCAATTCAGGCCATGTTGTATCTGGCCGAAAATGAGGGGAAAGGACTGGCAATGGTCAGCTCCATTGCCGAAGCCTATAATATCCCCAAGCATTTTTTAGCCAAGCTGGTACAGACGCTTACCCGCAATCACTTGATCCAGAGCTTCCGCGGTCGCAATGGAGGGATCAAGCTGGCCAGGCCCTCTTCGAAAATCACCATGCTCCAGATTGTGAATGCCATCGAGGGCCCGCCGCCTGAAGAGGAAATGTGTGTCATTGGGCTGGATGTCTGTTCCGACGATGTGGCCTGCCCGCTGCATAATCAGTGGCAGCATATTCGTAGTTTGGTACAGGACACCTTGAACCATCAGACACTGACCGAATTGGCTGAGGGGATGCGCCAGAAGCGACAGGAACTGGCTAGCATCCTCAGAGAAACCAAGCCAGAGGAAACTGCGATAAGTTCGTAGCTGGGATTCGGCAATTGCTGTCTTACCAGAAAATATTGCTCACCACTGATTTTTCAGACTACTCCAAAGTCGCGATACCCCATGCCGTCGCCATCGCCCAGCAATACGATGCTGAGCTGATCGCGCTGCACGTCCTGGAACCCCTGCTAACACCCGTTGATTTTGCGTGGGGTCCCATGGCTTTGTCCGAAGACTGGGAA
>JBHPIW010000007.1:0-88447 GCA_042568495.1 Fidelibacterota bacterium
GGAGGGCCTCATCCTTGTAATCCTTGGGATAAACAATATATCGGTGATGAGCACGGTCGTAGATCACTCCAACCAAAAGGAAGAGCATGGCAGTGATGGTACCATGATTGAACATTTGCAGTACGGCGCCGTTCATTCCCGCCTGGGCGCCGGCTCGACTGGTGCTCACTACAGCTGCCATACCTAATAAGACCATACCCATATGGCTGATGGATGAATACGCCACCATTCGCTTCAAATCAGTTTGGGCAATCGCATTAGCCGCGCCCCAGATGATATTGATTACGGCCAATACCGCCAGGAACGTGGCAAAGTATACTGTCTCATCTGGTAGAAGCGGAAAACTGATTCGCAGCATTCCGTAGGTTCCCATTTTCAACAGTACACCGGCAAGGATTACCGAGACAGCGGTAGGAGCTTCCACGTGTGCCAATGGCAGCCAGGTATGGAACGGGAAAATGGGTACCTTGATGGCAAAGCCGATAAACAGGGCTACCCAGATGAGCCACTTGATATTAATCCCCCATAACATCACGTTGATCTTGGGAGCTTCCTGGATGAGAGTTATCAAGCTGAACGTGTGTGGATCGGAATAAAAGTATAGAGCCAGCATGGATAACAAAATCAACACAGATCCAAAGAGTGTATAAATAAAGAACTTAATGGCCGCATACTGACGCTGTGGCCCACCCCAGACACCTATCAGGAAGTACATGGGTAATAACATGACTTCCCAGAAAACATAGAAGAGGAAAAAGTCCAGCGCTACAAAGACACCCATCATACCCGCATCCAGGAGCAGAAATAGGCTAAAATACCCCCGGGGAGCTTTGTCAATGTTCCAACTGGCTATAATGGAAATAAAAGAAAGCAGGGCGGTTAAAAAGACCATGGGCATGGATAGGCCGTCCACACCCACGTGGTAGTTAATATTGAAGGTGGGTATCCAGGCAGCTTTGACCGCAAACTGAATAGTACCGCTTGAGCGGTCGAAAACAGCAAGAAGCCAGAAGGCCAGCAACACCTGGAGCCCGGTGAATACGGCGGCGATCCATTTAATGGAACCGGACCGACTCTTTGGCACCGGCAGGATGACCAGCGCACCGACTACCGGGAGAAAAACCAGCAGAGTTAATATTGAAGCGTTCATCTAGTCAAACTTTCCTGTTGGTATCAGTCAATACCTGAAGTGAATCCGTTAATTCCTCATATGCTTACAGCCACGATGACAATGATGATGGCACCAGCTAGAGCCCACATAAGATAGTTTTGAATCCGGCCTGTTTGAATCTTGCGGGTAAAAGCACCCAATCCCTGAACCACGTGGCCAACACCATCGATAATAATCTGGTCGAGCCAATTGTAATCCACCCAACCTGATGCATTTCCGGCCCGGATAGTATTCCTTCCCCAACCGTCAATAAACCACTGATCCCAGATGTCCCAGTCAAGCCACGCAATCTGATCGGTCAGCCAAAGAAATGGCCGGTACAGGATCGCATCGTATATCTCATCAAAATAGAACTTGTAGAAGGAAAGCTGGTATATCCCGATGCGCTTCAACTTTTCGGCCCAGGCTTTGGGATTGAGCCATCCAAGCAGATAGAAAGCGATCGCTAGAAGTATGCCAAAGGCCGCCACGAACAATGAGATTGTCATGGCGGTTCCGTGGGCTTCATGGAAGCCATGCTCTAGATGTTCTATTCCCAGCTCCGTAAACCCGGTGAGATTTTCCGATTGATGGATTACATGTGTAAACCATCCTTCCGAATGCATTGGATTTACACCGGGTAAGGTAAAGAAGAAAGCGAAGCTGAGAGCGGCCAGAATAACCAGGGGAACCGTCATTGCCGCCGGTGTCTCAGCCATATGTTCCTGGGTTTTTTCATCTGCAGGCTTACCGTGGAAAGTCATGAAAATCAAGCGGAACATGTAGAACGCCGTGATAGCTGCCGCTCCAAAGCCCGCAATAGGAAATAGTACCGCCCACCATTCGTGATGCTCCCGCGCAAAGGCCACGGTTCCGGCCAGAATGGCATCCTTGCTCAGGAATCCGCTGAAAAGTGGTACGCCTGAGATTGCCAACGTGCCAATTAACATTGTTACATATGTAATTGGCATTTTCTTTCGTAGTCCGCCCATATTGCGCATATCCTGCGCGTCGGTTTCATGATCGCCCTTCTTATGCAGAGCATGGTGCATCGCATGGATCACCGAGCCTGAACAGAGAAACAACAATCCCTTAAACATGGCATGGGTCGAAAGATGGAAGAATGCATATTGCTGGGCACCCATACCAATCGACATAATCATGTAGCCCAGCTGACTTATGGTCGAATAAGCCAGTACTCGCTTGATGTCAAACTGGGTAATCGCAATGAGTGCACCTAGAACAGCAGTGATGGCGCCGATAACCCCGACGAATAGCAAAGCATCCGGAGTCAGTATAGGGAACATGCGTACCATCATATACACACCGGCGGCCACCATGGTTGCCGCATGGATGAGAGCTGAAACCGGAGTTGGGCCTTCCATGGCGTCCGGAAGCCAGATGTGCAGTGGGAACTGGGCCGACTTGCCTACCGCTCCCATGAAGACCATGATACCCGCCACCGTCAGGAGGGTTGTCTGGCCCGCAAATAAGTTGGCGCCATGGACATCCACGGCATCAAACAGTCCCGGAAACGTGAACGTACCGGCAGCCGTCCAGAACAGCATGATACCGATGAACATACCGATATCCCCCACCCGGTTGGTGAGGAATGCTTTTTTTGCAGCTGAAGCTGCCGAATCCTTTTCAAACCAGTGACCGATGAGGAGATAGGAACTCAAGCCCACCAGTTCCCAAAAGATGTACATCATCACCAGACTGTGGGCCAGTACGATACCATTCATAGAGAAGGTGAACAGCCCCAGATAGCCGAAGTAACGGGTATAACGAATATCACCTCGCATGTATTCCACTGAAAAGAGGTGGACAAGGGAGGAGATGATGGCCACGACAGTGAGCATCGCTACGGCCAGGTTGTCCAGTTGGAAACCCAGCGTCAGCGAAAATGATCCCAGAGAGAACCACTCTACTTCAGGATAATGGTGTATGGGCGTGCCCAGCACAGTCGTAAACAGCATGCTGAAAGCTAGGATCAGGGTAATAAATAGTGAGGCGACGGATATCCAGACACCTCTTGGTCCAATCCGTTTCCCGAAGAATATCTGAAGCACAAAGGAAGCCAACGGCAGGAAAAGTATAATCAGCGCATACATGGTCCGTGGATCCATTTTCTAGCCCTTCATCTCCTGCGCTTCATCAACGTTTACCGTATGGAAAGTCTTGTACAGGTTAATGATAATTGCCAGTGCTACGGCAGCTTCTGCCGCTGCCATGATAATTACAAAAAGTGCGAAAACATGCCCGGGTAACGCCTCAGCTAAGCCACCGAAACGGTTAAATGCGATCAGATTTAGATTGGCAGAGTTAAGGATCAGCTCGATACCCATGAGAACCGCAACTCCATTCCGGCGCGTCATCACACCATACAGCCCCAGGCAGAAGAGAATGACACTCAAAAACAGGTATGACTGAAGACTATCCATCTTCACGCCTCGAGAGATACGCCGCACCCAGTAGTGCTACTAACAAGAGCACACTGGCTACTTCGAAGTGCAATAGATACTTGGTCATAAGGGAGGTCCCGATTGTGGCCACCGTGCCAGTAGTCTCGGTGATGATCCCTTCATGCCAGGGGGTTCGTATTACCAGAATTGATAATCCCGTCATAATGAGCAGAACCACCACGGCCGCAAAAAACCGATTGGGCATACTGGTCTGAAGCAGTACTGGAGTTGTGATACGATGAGTAAGCATCACGCCAAATATGATCAGCACCAGGATACCGCCGACATAAATCACAACCTGAACCGCTGCCATGAAATCTGCATAGAGGAAAACGTATAGGCCAGCTACCCCGAACAGAGTACCCATCAGCGCAATGGCTGAGTGCACCAGGTTCCGGGTGGTAACAACAAAAAAGGCCGACACCACAACCAGCACCGCTACGCCAATGAACGCTATATCACCCACCGGTTGGTCATGCCTCCAATTGGGACAGCACGGTTTCCACTTCGCTGTCCAGTTTATCCATCTCCGATAGCACTTTTCGTATCTCCAGCACCGCTTCTTTGGCAGTACCGCCTTCGCGCATCGTTTTGTTCAAGATTACCTTGGCCTTGCTGCGTGCCATTCTGTCTGAGATAGAATTAAGAACTGTAAGATCAACCTCTGCCTGGCCGGTTTCCTTGGACGAATCTTTGGATTCAGAAGGTGGGCTCGCTGGTTTGGCCGCTTCTTCCGGAGCAGCGCCCGGCTGCTGTATTTCTGCCCCAGCTAGCTGAGAAATGATCTCAGCGATAGCAGCTGTAAGTTTGCCTGCTTCCTCCAGGGCTTGCTTGACCTTTGCTGCTACGTCCGGGGCCGTATCACCACCACGAACCGCTGCCATAGCGGTTTTCTTTGCCAGTCCCCGGATTACCCGATCGTCAATCGTCGAAAGTGCCGAGAGGTCCATCTTGGGTTCAGTCAGAACGCGTTCAGGTTTGGCCTTCGCGTCAGGCACCTTCGCAGCTTCGGGCGTTGCCCCAGCTGGCTCCGGCACAACCATCCCTGCCGCTTCCATCCGGTGACGCTCAAGACGTTCTTCGCGCTTATTCCTCGGATTGGGAACACCCACCGACTGTGCCAAATTCTCAACCTCATCATCGGTGGCAGAAGCAAACTGATATACCAGGTTATTGCGATTCCGCTCGGCGAATTCATAATCAATGGGATGCTTATGGCCGTTTGGTCCGCCCACCATGAAGATGCACTCTTCAGGGCAGGGAAAAGTGCACAGGTTGCAGTACATGCACTCTGACATATCAATATCAAATCGGGTGACCAGAAGACGCTTGGGACTGCCCTGTGAAGTCGTGCTGGTCTGTGTGCTGCCAGGCAATGCCCCCAGCTCCGCTTCCTTAGGTATCTTGATAGTTTCAATTTTTATACAGCTTACCGGACATGCTCTTTCACACTGCATACAACCAATGCAGTCATCGATATCAACATGCAGCCGGGAGCGGATAACGTTATACTGTTTTTCCTCGAAGCCGATATGCCGGTCGGGAATCGGCCACTTTTCATGCGGATACTGCAAGGTAACCGTAAGGCGCTTCTTCCAGATAAAGTGATACATGGTCACTCGCATACCATCCCACAAGGTGGAAAATGTGTCCCCGATGTTCTGAAAGTAGTGCTTCATGATTTAACTGAGCATATCCATTTCTTACGCAAATAGCAGCTCCCAGATGCCGACAAATAAAATATTCAGCAGGGCAAAGGGTATAAAGACCTTCCAGGCCGTATACATCAACTGATCCACACGCAGTCGAGGCCACGTCCAACGGAACCACATCATGCAGAAAACCAGGAATACAACCTTGGCTGCGATCCAGAAAATTCCCCAAATCGAACCTTCCAGAAAATACCATCCTTCCGCAACATTGAAGAGTCGCAACAGGCTGCCCACTGGGGAAAGCCATCCGCCTAGGAAAACGATCGAGGTCATCAGAGAAATAATGGCCACATTCCCGTACTCTGATAGGAAGAAAATAGCCCAGCGGAATCCCGAATACTCTGTCATATATCCCGCTACCAGCTCCGATTCAGCCTCAGGCAGGTCGAAGGGTGTCCGGTTTGCTTCGGCTAGGCCGGATGCGAAAAATATTATAAAGGCAATAACGGTGAAGGGGCTGTGGATCAGGAACCAACGATGCTGTTCCTGCCAGGCAACAATGTCATAGAACTTCAGGCTGCCCACCACCATTACCACCAGCAGGAGAGATAATCCTACCGGGAGCTCGTAGCTGATGATTTGTGCTGCCGAGCGCATTGCACCATACAGCGACCACTTATTATTCGAAGCCCAACCTGACAGAATAATCCCGATTACCCCAACGGAGCTGACAGCAGTGACATAGAAGATGCCGATGTTGAAGTCCGAAATTGCCATGCCATAACCGATGGGTATTCCAATAAAGGCACAGAACGCCGCCCCAAAGATGACGAACGGACCCAACACAAACAGCTTACGGTCCGCTTCACCTGGAATGAGATCTTCCTTAAAAAGTAGCTTGACAGTATCTGCGATAGTCTGGCCAATCCCACCCCAATAGCGTTTACCACCGCGGAATCCGAAAATACCCACTTCCATCGGACCCAATCGATCCTGCATGAAAGCCGAGACTTTACGCTCGAAGTAGACTGCAACCAGTGCGTTAACTGCCAGCAGAAGGAATACCACCAGGCCGAATACAATACCAGCTGCAATGATAATCAAGCTGACTGTGTTATCCGATAGCGTGGAGAACCGGGTGAAAAACTGGATGACGGCATCGACGAAGGAGCTCACCGGTCAATCTCTCCCAAAACGATGTCGATGCTCCCTAAAATAACAACCAGGTCCGATAGCATCCACCCGGTGGCAATCTCTCCAATGACAGACAAATTGCAGAAGGCCGGGGAGCGCATTTTCAACCGATAGGGTTTTGCTGATCCATCGCTCATGATATAGAATCCCAGATCTCCGCGTGGATTCTCACCTCGGAAATATACTTCTCCCTTTGGCGGCCGGACTTTCTTGGGAACAGCGGCGTGGACATCACCTTCTTTCGGCATCTGGGCCAGTGCCTGGCGAACAATTTTAACGCTCTCCCTCATTTCCTGCACCCGGATGTAGAAACGGTCCCAGCTATCTCCCACCGTTCCTTTAAGCCCTTTACCAATCATCACATCGAAATCAAATCGATCATAAATGGAATACGGCTCATTCTTTCGAAGATCCCAATTGACTCCGGATCCACGCAGCATTGGTCCTGTGCACCCATAGCTGATAGCGAGTTCTGGTGGCAGGATACCTACATCAGCTGTGCGTTCGATAAATATTTTGTTATAGGTCAGAATGCGATCATATTCAACGATTTGTGGTTCAAAATAATCCAGGAATTCATTAGCAAGATCAATAAAGTTTGGCGGCAGGTCATGCGATACTCCACCGATCCAGATATAATTATAGAGTAATCGGGCACCACAAGTATACTCAAATAGATCCAGAATCCTCTCACGATCCCGAAACATATATGTAAAGGGGGTGATACCACCCGAATCGAGCCCAAAAGCCCCCAACGCGAGAAGGTGACTGGCAATTCGCTGTAATTCGGCCATGATAACGCGGATATATTCCACTTTCTCTGGCACTTCAAGGCCCATGAGCTTTTCAACAGCCATTGCGTAGACATGGTTGTTGCTAATGGCCGCTATATAATCACAGCGATCTGTAAACGGAACCACTTGTTCGTACGTCAGGTTTTCACAGTGCTTTTCAAAGCAGCGGTGCAGATATCCAAGGTGGGGTTGTATATGGCTGACGATCTCACCATCCGTTCGAATGAGAAGGCGCAATACCCCGTGTGTACTGGGATGCTGCGGTCCCATATTAATGACCATCTCCTCCGCCTCGACGACCCCGAAATTCTTCTTGGCTGCTTCTGATATACTCATTCCCAGCCTCGCTTATCCTTCGGAACGGGGATGCCAGCATAGTAGTCGGGCGTCTCGTAATCTTTGCGCAGTGGATGTCCAACCCAGTCTTCCGGAAGCAGCATGCGCCTCAGATCGGGATGGCCTTCGAAAATGATGCCATACATATCATATACTTCACGCTCGTGCCAGTCGGCGATGCGCCAAATATGCGCTACCGAGGGAACAACGCCGCCATCGCGGGGCACTTCAACACGAATTTCCAACTTATGCAGTTTGTCCATCGAATGGAGATTATAGGCGACTCCCAGATCTTCGCCGGGCCCTCTATCATAGCCGGTCAAGCACATCAGGGAATCAAATAACAATTCTTCATCATTCCGTAGAAAATGGGCCACAGTTTCCCATTTTTCAGGCACAATCCCCAAATAGGTGGCTTCCTCCAAAGGTATCAAGGCTTCGGGAAAAGCGCTTACGATCTTTGCAGCTATCTTTGACTGTTCCATGATCCAAATATCAGGCTGGCACTCAAGTAGCCTTGCGAAGAGGCGTATCTTCCTTAATTTTCTTCTGCAGTTCCAATAGACCCTGCATTAGAGACTCGGGGCGTGGAGGGCATCCCGGAATATAAATGTCCACTGGGATGATCAGATCTACTCCTTTCAGAACATGATAGCCATACTGCCAATACGGGCCACCGCTATTGGCGCAGCTACCCATGGAAATGACATATTTCGGATTTGCCATTTGCTCATACAAACGCTTAACTCGCGTGGCCATTTTCAGGGTTACCGTTCCGGCTACCAGCATGGTATCTGCTTGCCGCGGTGAAGTGCGTGGCATAGCACCGAATCGTTCCAAGTCGTACCTGGGAGCTGCGGCAGCCATCATCTCAATTGCGCAGCAGGCCAACCCAAATTGGAAGTACCACTGGGAGTTGGCGCGCGCCCAATTCACCAGATCATCAACCTTCCCGATAATCATACTATCGTGAGAAAAGCGATTGACCAGGGAAAAATCCATCTCTAGTTCATGTCCATTAAGAATTCAATATTCTGAAGAGCAGGCACTCTTCTTAATCCTCGGCTTGCGTGAGGCGTGCATACCTGCCACGACCAAAGGGAATGACCATCTTAACCCAGTCCAAATCCTTCCTGCGCCAGACAGCCACCAACCCAACCGCCAAAATAAATACGAAGATAAACATCTCGATAAAAGCGACTAATCCAATCTTCTTAAATACCACCGCCCACGGGAATAGCAAGACCACCTCCACATCAAAGATGAGGAAGATCAGGGCAATTATGTAGAAGCGGATATTAAACTGGACCCAGGCAATTCCTTCAGGAACCTCGCCACATTCATAGGTGGTGTCTTTAACATCACTTTTTCTAAACGGAGCCACGATTCGTTGGACCAGGAGCAGGATGAGGATGATCGCGACTGAAAAAATGACGAATATGAGTACGGGAGCAAAATCTATATACAAATCGTTACCCAGCCATTTTTAGGATGAAAAATTTAGCCTAAAATAAAAATTCAAGTCAAGCCATTCTCGGACTTATTTGTCCTGATTTAAAAAAATACTGCAAATATTCCGTTCCTCCCGTCGGAAACAATACGCCGGACATTGTACCTCCCATCCTTCCATGGTAATTTTGTCTCTATGGGTTCAATGCTTAACAATCTTTTGGCCTTCTCTCTGCCTGTGCTCCCGAAAGTATTCGTCGGTCTGGTTGCCAAGCGCTATGTAGCCGGTGAGACCAAAGAACAAGCCTTGGCAACTGTAAAGTCTCTTAATGGTAAAGGTTTCGAAGCCACATTGGATATTCTGGGCGAACATGTTACTAGCCGCGAAGAGGCAGGGAAAATAGCCGATGCGTACATAGACCTGTTCCATGAAATCTCCGATCACCGTCTTCAATCTAATATTTCACTGAAACCAACCCATCTGGGTTTGGATCTAGAGTATTCCATCTGTGAACAGAACCTGTTCAGGATCTTGGATACAGCTGCTGAAACCGGAAACTTTCTGCGAATCGATATGGAGGATTCTCCCCACACGGATGATACCTTAATGCTATTTCGAAAGTGTGTCCAACGCTACAATGCTGTCGGCCCGGTTCTGCAAGCTTACATGCACCGCAGTAGCAATGACCTGAACCAATTGTCTCAATCGCCCCTGAATTTCCGGTTATGCAAAGGTATCTACCGGGAACCACTGGATATTGCTATCCAGGATCGAGCTGCAATTAATGACAATTTCATTTCGCTTTTGCAGCAGGCTTTTAATGCCGATACTTACGTGGCGATTGCGACCCATGATCGGGACCTCATTGATCGAGCACTTGTCCTTATAAAGCAACTGAACATACCCAGCTCCCGTTTCGAATTTCAGGTTCTATACGGCGTACCTATGAATGGGAAATTGGCGGCTCTTCTGGCTGAGGGATTTAAGGTTCGTATTTATGTGCCCTTTGGGGAAGCGTGGTACGATTACTCCCTCCGTCGGCTGAAAGAAAATCCAAACCTGGCCGGATATGTGCTCCACAATCTGTTTCGTAAAAGGTATTAAACACCTGCAGTTCTTCTGTATTAATTCAGGAGTCTCGACGTCATGAGTGATACCACCATAAAAAAAATCCTGGAAATGAAAACCATAGCCATTGTAGGCCTGTCACCTAATGAAACACGACCCTCTTATGGTGTCGCCAAATATCTGCTTGGTCAGGGCTATACTATTATTCCGGTCAATCCCGGGCATATGGAAATCCTCGGCCAAAGATCGTATCCCTCGTTAGCTGAAATTCCAGAACCAATAGATATCGTAGATGTTTTCCGTCGGCCGGAACATGTGGTCCCCATCGCTCAGGAAGCAGTAGCAGTAGGAGCTAAGGCGTTTTGGCTGCAGCTAGGTATCGTGAACGATGACGCAATTAAAATTGTAGAGGATGCGGGACTATGGGCAGTTCAGAATCGCTGCCTGAAAATCGAACACGCTCGTCTGCTGCTCTGATTCATCAGATCTCAGGTAAGTACACCGCGGGCTTCTCCTGACCATCCCATCTTCGTCCGTAATACATGAAAATAATCGCTGTCAGGTAGACGGATCATTTGAATATTCCATGATGCACGTCTGGTGGTAAGTACGGCCTTACTGTCAATTCCCACTTTCACCTGTCCGTCTAGGGTTAGCCCCATACCCTCTTGATCTTCCTTAAAGCGTATCACAACCTTATCAGAACTGGGAACGATAATGGATCTGGCTGAGAGAGAATGGGGGCAGATCGGTGTTACTGTAAGTACTTCTAGGCCTGGCACTACGATCGGCCCACCTGCTGCCAGGGAATAGGCTGTTGATCCGGTTGGGGTAGCCACAATCAAGCCATCCGCCACGTAATCATTGAGCCACTTGCCTGAGACTTCAACCTTGGTTTGAAGAAGACGTGGTGAACTGCCGCGGTCAATTACCAGATCATTTACTGCATAGTAAGTTTCCACTTTCCCGGCATGTTGTAGATCAACCGCCAGTACCATGCGCTCTTCAATACGGAATTGCTCTTCCAGCACCAGTTCTAACGCCGTAAAGATTTCAGCGGCAGGGACTTCGGCCAGAAAACCCAGTCCCCCCAAATGGATACCTAGTATTGGTACCTTGGCCTTGCTTACAATTCGGGCAGTAGAAAGAATCGTCCCATCCCCCCCTATTGACAGCATTGCATCGACGTGCTTGACGATCGTGGCAGTAGAATAGACCGTCACCTCTTGTGGTGGTTGATAGTTGGGTCCTGCCAAGCGGTCGGTAATGGCCACATTGCATCCCCGTTGCAGCAGCCAATCAACCAACTTGGGAAGTAATTCCCAGAGCTCGGGTTTCCGATAATTAGCGACAATACCGAAGGCTTTCATGATTGTCCCTTGGTTTCCTTGCCCTCCAGACCTGGCTTTTCCTCAAAGCCGGTTGAAGTCTTTAAAAGTGTTTGGACTCTTTCCTGGGCTGCTGCCAGCTGTGTCTGACATACTTCAGATAACCGCTTCCCTTCGGAAAACAGCTCTAATGATTGATCCAGAGTAACAGATTCCGACTCCAACTGATCAACAATCTGATTCAGACGCTCAAGTGCATTCTCAAAGGTAAGGTCCTTTTTTGTATTGGCCATATTCTATGTTTTCTCCAATTGGGTAACCTCTACTCCAGTCGATCCATCTTTCAACCGAATCATTAGTGCCCGTCCAAGGGCGAGTTGAGCCAAGCTGGAGACTACTCTTCCAGTAGTTGGATCAGTGACAATTGAATAGCCCCTCTCAATAACTGCATGTGGATCTAGAGCGCCTAGCCCTGAATTATTAACGGCCAGGGCTTGGGCTTTTCTCTCAAGAATATGAAGTATACCCTTATTTAACTGGATCAGCAACTGGCCAACTCGTTCCTGTTCCCTCTCAATGAGTACCAACGGTTGACGGAAAGCGTAACGTTGTTGAATTCTGCGTAACTGCTGCAGGGCATCTTCCAGATACCGATGAAGTAGCTTCTCCAGAATTGCGATACGGTCATCCAGATATTGTACATATGTGTCCCTGTCACCTATCACCAATTCAGCTACGGCGGATGGGGTTGGCGCGCGAAGATCAGCCACCATATCACACATAGTAATATCGGTCTCATGCCCTACAGCGGATACCGTTGGCAGAGGACAATTAGCCACAGCGCGGGCTACACCCTCGTCATTGAATGGCCAAAGATCCTCCAGGGAACCGCCTCCTCTGCTTAGGATAACAAGATCAACTTGACCATAAGCGGTAAACTCTTGTATCGCAGCAATAATATCCCCCGCCGCGCTTTCGCCTTGAACCACCGTTGGACGAACTACGAGTGTAGCATGAGGCGCACGGCGACCCATTACTTGTATGATATCACGCACCGCTGCACCGCTGGCAGAAGTAATGATCCCTATGCGTTTGGGAAACACGGGCAGGGGCTTTTTCCGCGCTGGATCGAAAAGGCCTTCCGCTTGTAGCTTGGCTTTGAGTTCTTCGTAGGCCAGCCAAAGCTCACCAGCTCCCGCCGGATATAGATTCTGTACAACAATCTGGTACTGCCCTCTCGTTTCATAGAGGGTAAGATTCCCGCGGGCCAAGATTCTCTGACCATTAGCTGGACTGAAATTCAAGGCCCTGTTGCTTGACGCAAACATTACTGCCGCCAATTCTGCTTGCTCATCCTTTAAAACGAAATACATATGTCCGGAATGATGGTGTTTGAAATTGGAAATCTCACCTTCGACCCATATCGGGGCGAAGTGAGACTCCAGCAACTGCTTTGCTTGGCGGTTCAACTGTGCGACGGTAAGAATCTCAAGTGGGCTGGTCATAGCTGTCTTCTTAAGGAGGTACGGGCTTACCTGCCTGCGCCCACGCCCAATACCATAGCGAAGCTAATCGAACACTGGCTAGCGATATTTGGCGCCACACCATGTCCCCGGTATCTTTATAGAGCTGTTCCAGGTATTGGGCAGGTATTGCTTCTTGCCCGGCAGAATAGCCCTCTGCAAGTATCCTTTTTTCCTTTTTCGACAAGGGGACCCTTGCTAGGCGGTCTGCACGCAACAGCTCCGGCAATTCCTGGTGGGCTTCGTTTACACAGCCAAGCAGATAGGTCGCTGGATCTTCAATAGGCTCGATCCATGCATTCACCCAGCTATATTCATCCAGGAACCTGTCAACCATATTTGTCTCAAATAAAGCGTGGATTCCGTTATTGCCGGAATCCCGACCATCATAGTTGACCGTGGTATGTAATGGTTGGTGACCATCGGCAACGAAATGACCGAGATCAGCCGCCAGGACAACGGCTCGCTCCCACTCACCTCTCTCGAATGCATCCTTCAACGCCGATGCAATAGCAGCTGTATGCCATGGCAGTGAACCCCATGCTTCAAGGTTCTCCGCCCCGTATTTCTCCACCGCTGCTTGCCTGTCTGCAGGGATATCGGCGTAAGGAAATTCACCGTAGTATTCCAGATCGATGTAATGGTATGGTGCACCACTTCGATCATACCGTCGTCGTTGGTCGGCATCCGTCGACAAGGCCACGATCCAGTCTCGGTGATGTTGGAAATAGGCACCTACCGAATCCGGAAGAAGACCTACTGCCTGGTCGTTAATCAGCCGGTGAACCTTTGACCCCCACCCCCACAAGGGTGTGACAAGCGGATTAAACCATAACAACGCTACCAGGAAAACGATACGCAGCATGCATTCACCCGATCATGGAATGAAATTTCGTTCGATTAACGCAATTTCTTCTTATGGCGATTTGCGCGCAGCCGCTTCTTACGCTTATGCGTATTTATCTTGCGGCGTTTCCGCTTGCGTCCACAGGGCATATACCCTCCTTGCTTCCCATTTCATATAAGTAAACGATAATATCCTGATACTCCTAAAGCTTTTCCAATGATTGATCAACAATCGAACGGAGCGTTTTTGACGGCTTAAAGACAGGGACTGAACGGCGCTCCAGTAATACTGTCTCCTGAGTGGCCGGATTCCGCGCTTCACGCGGTTGGCGGATACGAACCATAAACGAACCGAATCCTCTCAATTCCACCTTCTTGCCTATCATCAGGACCTCTTGGATTATGCTTAAGAGGCCATCAACAACCGTTTCGGTCTCCACCTTTGTCAGACCCGTGCTTTTTGCTAGCAAATGGATCAGCTCGCTCTTGGTTAGTCCTTGGCGTTCCGCCAGGAGTTCTCTCAGTTCTGTTCGTATCATGCTCGCCCTCCTCCCTAGCGCATTAGGTATTGAGGTACAAATTGAGGGACCAAACTCAGGTTAGAACGATCCCCAAATATAAATTCTTCCAAGCTGAGGCGTCGATGTCCAGATGGTCTTATCTCGATAGGCCGTTTAATACTCCCGGTGAGACTTCCTGCGAGTTCCAAAGCGTCTTCATAATCTCCTAGTAAGTCTACCATTCCGAGCTCCAGTGCTTGCCGACCAGAAAAGATCTCCCCGGTAGCCCACTCCAAGACTTGCTCCAACGGTAAATTTCGCTCAAGTTGCACCGCTTCTAAAAATTGTTCATAGAGATCGTCCACCACACGTTGAAAACTCTGCCGGTCATATTCTGTAGGTTCTCGGAACGGCGATCCGGCATCCTTGAGTGAGCTACTCTTGATCACTTCTACTTGAATCCCTATCTTGTCCATCAATTCGGATGCAACTGGGTAATCAAAAATGACACCAATGGATCCTGTTGCCGAACCGGGTCCAGCCATGATGGAATCTGCTCCAATGGCAATATAATACCCACCGGAAGCGGCCATAGCGCCCAGGGAGGCTATTATCGGCTTTGCTCCTTCTTCCGAGATTTTCCGGACTTTGGCATAGATCTCTTGGCTGGCCGCAACCGTACCACCGGGAGAATCGATTCTTAATACAATGGCCTCGATATCTCCTCTACGATTGAACTGGTCCAGTTGTCGCACTATCCGGTCGCTATCCACGATGATCCCGGCAATGGTGACTATACCGATCCGTGGTCCATCCCCCGGCCGTTGCCAAGGCTCAATGGTCGGTCGGCGAAAGAGTGCAAATAATAGCAGTATCAATAGAATAGATGCCACAACCAGCATCCATTTCATGGCACGATCATAGCGGCCACCGCTCATCCTTTCTCAACCCAGATAACCAGCCTTTGCCCAATGCGGAGATAATTTGATCCTGAATTGATGCCATTCCAGGCACGCAGCTTTGAAAGTCCAACCCCGTGTGCTTCTGCGATCTGGCTAAGCGTATCACCTGGACGAACGGTATAGGTGAATTTATCCATATTCTCGACATTTACCGGTTGACGGGCTGCAAGTCTGACAGGTGGCGATGAGGTTGTCGGTACCCAGATCACCAATTTCTGTCCCATCCGGATAAAACTGGAGCCCGGTCTTAGTCCGTTCCATTGACGCACTTTTGATAATCCCACCCCATGTGCCTCGGCAACCTCGCTGAGGGTATCCATGGGACGCACGGTGTATACAATTTTCTTCATCCCCGGTCCAGGTGGCAGGTCTGCTTGCCGGGCAGCAGCCACACTGGATGTCGGTACCGGTATTTCAAGTCTTTGGCCAATATTGAGACGATGCAAGTTACGCATCCCATTTGCTCTTGCGATCTCGCCCATTGGTACACCGTAGCGTCTGGAAATCGAGTACAGTGTCTCCCCGCGGCGTACCTGGTGACGCCGGATTTGCACATCTGCCAAAACCGGACCTACCTGACTGGCGATAGGTTCGTAGTTCCGAAGGAAGACTTCTTGATGGCCTTTAGGAATGCGCAGGATATAGGGTTTATCGTCCTCTGGCGGCGGGGACGCGAATTGCCGAAGTTCCGGATTAAACAGCGCCAGGGTATCTGGCGTGCACTCCGCGATTTGAGCCAGAATTTCAAATGTCAAACTTTTATCTACTGGAACGTCGTCCCACTCGAGATCCGGTTCTGGATTTACTGTAAATCCATATTTTTGAGGATCCTGAGCTATCAGGAATGCCGCCATTATATTAGGAATATAATTACGGGTTTGCCGGGGAAGGATATTCAACTTCCAGAAGTCGGTACTCTGATGTACCCGAATAGCCCGGCGTACTCGGGCTTCACCAGTATTATAGGCTGCCATGGCTAGATACCAGTCACCGAACTCGGCATATAGGTCTTTCAAGTAACGGGCTGCCGCCTGGGTTGATTTGATGTAATCACGACGTTCGTCACGCCACCAATCACGATTAAGTCCATATCGCCTGCCTGTCGAAGAAATGAACTGCCATGGCCCGACAGCATGTTTCCAGGAACGAGCTATTGGATTTAAACCACTCTCAACCAATGCCAGATATATAAACTGCTTTGGGACACCTTCCTCTTCCAGAATGGGTTCCACGATTTTCTGATATCGAGGTAAGCGGTTGAGCCAAACCTGCATGCTTCGTCGGCCTTGGGTGGTGAAGAACACAATGATCCGGGCCACCCGATCATTAAAAACGATTGGCAGGTGGTCCTCCCCATTTAGGTCCAGTTCAGAAATATCTCCGATATCCATAGGAAAAGAACGGGTATAGCGGCTCAGCTCATCTCTAAGGGCAGATACCGAGAGCGAAGTTTCGATTCTGTCGAGTGTTTGACTATCCTCCTCGTAAAAATTGATCGTAGCATTGAGAAACCGGTTGAATTCCAGGATTTGAAACTCATCCATCATCTTCAAGTGTTCAACATCCGCCATGGCTTCAAATAGCAGATTAAAGTAATATGCTGATTCCAGTGTGTCGCCCGATTTGTCGGCCACGATCGCATCCACAAATATCAATCGCGCTTCTTCCATCAGCTCATCAAAGCGGGAGATATCATCCTCATCCAAATCCATATCCATAGCAACGACGCCATCACCCAGTGGGGTACCCTCCTGCATTCGATCCTGCGCCCACAGAGGATCGCCTAAAGAGGCACAACCCATGATAACTGCCAGTAAAACTCGGTTCATTGTTGCTATGTGATCCATGAAGGTTGCGAATTTAGGGTCAGTTTTCCACAGATACACTAATCCAGATCCGCATTGGTGTGTGAAATTAATTCAGCACGCTTCAGAAGCTCAGTACTACTTCGTCCTTCGAGAAGCGCTACAATCCGTACTTCACGTACAAATTCACGTCCAATCACGTCTTGCTCATGGTAATCACCACCTTTCACAAGCGTATCAGGACATAGCTGGGCTAATAAGGAATGGGGTGTATCCCAAAGAATATCAGACTCTGCATCTTTTGATTGATCATCCAGTGGGAAAACCACCAATGCATCAACCACGTTAAAAGCAGCCAAAACAGCCAAACGGTCACGAAGCGGCATTACCGGACGGGATGTACCCTTAAGCCGCCGAACGGAATCATCGGAATTGATTCCCACTATTAAGCCGTCGCCAAACTTACTGGCTTCCTGAAGAAGATGAACATGACCGGCATGGACCAGATCAAAGCAGCCATTCGTGAACACTACTCGCTCTCCCAGATCCTGCTTGCTTCGGACCCATTGGATACACTCGTCCCATGTCATGATCTTAGATATCACCAACTACTCCCGCTACTGGGCAGCAGTTGCACTCCAGGGATTGGCAAAGGGATTCCACCCATTCCAGGATGCCCTGCTGTTGGCCAAAATTCGCTGGCAGATTGATACCGAGACGATGGGCATGCTTTGTAACCCGACCATACTTCCATCCCAAAGGAAGCTGATACCACTCTTCGAATCGATCTCGGTCTCCTCGCGCCTGAAAAAGCGGAAGTAACCAGTTGCCGGTAATTTCTATGATAAAGGGCTCAGTGGGTGAAGGGAAGCCGGAACTCTCCAATTCTGCCACTACTTGTGTAATATCCTCTAGCGATTGATTCCAGGCACGCAAATGATCATGCTGGAACAAGTATGCCAAAGCACTTGTAAGCATAACCCGCCCCAGGAATCTCCTGATTGAACTGGATTGCCCCTTGATTGTTATATCCTCGTGAACCTGCGAGAGAAAGGAGTACATGTCAGATTCTGTATTAATGCCGCTCAACCACATATTCATAACACCGAATTTCCGGCCCTCAGGTCCCAGACGACGAACCAGGAGTTCAAGAATAATCTGCTCCTGTGTCACATGGAACTCACTTAACCGCCGCCACCATCGTTGCTGTGCCATGATGTGGATAAAATCTGCGCTATCTGAACTGGCATGCAAGGGAGAGGGCACTTCTGCACAATAAGCGATGGGAATATTTGAATCCTGTGCAATGTATGCAGTAGGAATCGCTCTCATAGGCCCAGAGGGTACCGATTCCAATGAACCAGTGGCAATTACATGCAACATCACACCCCAATAACGAGGATCCCATTGATGTTTATGGTGAAACCAATCATTACGGTTGCGATGAATCTCAACATCCCCACGGTGAACACTTCCGTCAGGAAACGCCAGAATGGCTCCTAGAAAATCAGGCCCGGGGCCACCATTACGCTTCCCTTGTCTGATCACACGATACTTGCCTTCACGACCCCTTAGAATACGGTCCAGACTATGCTCCCATCGCGCATGAAGTTCTATTTCTGAAGGGGTCGACATGAGTTTCTATCTTTGGAAGACTCAGTCAAATGGCCCATCCAAAAGGCCTTGAATGCTCGTAAAGGCATCCTGGACCAGAGAGTTTCGGTCTTGGTCCTTAAGCCCTACCGTTTCGATTGGCTGCCCTACTGTAACCTGGATATGCTTTTGCGTCATGACCTTGGCACCTGGGGGCATTGCCTCAAAGCTTCCGCTGACTGCCATTGGCACCAATGGAAGGCGGCTTTTTAACGCCAGGAAAAATACACCCTTTTTAAAGGGGAGTAATCTGCCATCCCGCGTCCTGGTTCCTTCTGGATAAAGGATAAGCGAAATGAGCTTTGTCCGGAGAATCTCCAAAGCATGATCAACAGATTTTTTTGCCTCTTTAGCATTCGAACGATTGACTGGAATACTGCCCATGGCTCGAAGACTCCAGCCGAAAAAGAAAATCCGGAAAAGTTCCTGCTTCGCCAGGAACACCACGGTCCCTGGTAGAATCGAAAGGGCAATTGGGATATCAAGGGCACTGGCATGATTGCTCATGAAAATATATTGCTGGCCTGGCTGTAAATGTTCTAATCCTTTCACGGAGATGGATAAACCCGATGTCCAGAGTATCCATTTAGCCCATCTTCGCGGCCACCACCCGATATAACGTTTAGAGTGATCGAGAGCCGCTGTGAGAATAGTTAAGCCACCCATCACGAATGTCGCGACGATAATATGAGGAATACACCATGCCATTCGAAGGACTTTCACGCGGGGGCTATTACCTCCTCGCCGTAATAGGGCACTAGGGCTTCGGGTAGGACTATACTTCCGTCAGCTCTCTGAAATGTTTCGAGCAATGCCACCAGCAATCGGGGTGTGGCTACACCTGATCCATTGAGTGTGTGGATATAATCCAGTTTGCCCGTGTCCTCCCTCCTGAATCGAATATCTCCTCGCAGAGCTTGGAAAGATTCGTAATTGCTGCAGCTGCTGACCTCAAGCCATTGATCCGTGATTGGTGCATAGACTTCTAGATCATAGCATTTGGACGCCGCGAAGGAGAGATCTCCTGTGCATAATTCAACAATCCGATAGGTCAGATTTAACTGCTGTAACACTGTTTCGGCATCCTTGCGGAGAGCTTCTAACTCATCATAGGAAACATCCGGGTGAACGAATTTCACAAGTTCTACTTTGTTAAACTGGTGTACGCGTAGAAGACCCTTTGTCTCTTTTCCGTAGCTCCCAGCCTCTCTACGAAAACAAGCGCTGAACGCAACATATTTGATAGGCAAATCAGCCTCGATCAGGATTTGCCCCTGGTGAATATTGGTGATGGGAACTTCCGCTGTGGGGATCAAGAACAGGTCATCAATCGTAGCCAGATACATGTCCTCTTCCGACTTGGGTAAATTACCTGTGACTTCGGTTGCCTTCCTCGTCGCCACGAATGGTGGGTATATCTCAGTATATCCATGTGCTACCGTATGTAGATTCAGCATAAAGTTGATCAGTGCTCGTTCCAGACGCGCGCCACGGCCAGTATAGAGTGGAAATCCTCGGCCTGCTATTCGGGCTCCCGCTTTGAAATCTACGAGTTCTAATGCTGACAGTAACTCCAAATGATCCTTCCCGCCTGGTACCACTGGTTGCGGCTCCCCGACAACCGTAATTACTTTATTGTCAGTAGAATCGCTTCCGGTCGGAACTGAGTTGTGTGGCAAATTGGGGATCCAGAGGATGTGCTTATGGATATTATCCTGGAGTTCCTGAATATCACCTTCCATCTTCTTTATCTTCTTCGACAGCCGGCTCATCGCGGCAATTTTATCCTCTGCACTTTCCCCAGCCTTCTTCAACGCGGCAATATCCTGCGTCACCCGATTACGTTCTGCCTTCGAGGTCTCGATTTGTACTATTCGAGCACGTAGATCCTCATCCAATTTCACAACACTCTCCAGGTCGCTAATATCATTCCCCCTGTTCAGAATTCCTTGCCGGACCTCCTCGATGTTTTGTCTAATAAGCTTTATTGGTAGCATCGTGCGTATTCCTGATCTCCCTGAGATTTTTCTGATTACGGAATTTTTTAACAGGTCACAAACTAAGGTCCGTGATACCTTTCCTGGCAATAATTCTTTATTAAAAGGGAAAGTTAGTGACCCTTGCCGCTAAGGACCACCCAAACGGTAATCAAGAGGATTTTTAGATCCAAACGAAGAGACATATTTTCAATATAAAAGAAATCATCTTTCAATTTACGCCGTACATCATCTAGAGATCGATCATAGACTCCGCGGACTTGAGCCCAACCACTAATCCCGGGACGAACCAATAACCGTCGATGATAATATGGGAACTCCTGCATGAGCCACTCTACGAATGCCGGTCGTTCTGGGCGAGGGCCAACCAGGCTCATATCCCCCCTTAACACATTCCATATTTGAGGCAGCTCATCCAAACGAAACCGGCGGAGTAGTCTACCGAAAGAGGTTATTCTCGGATCGTCACTGCGTGCCCATACTGGACCTGTATGCTGCTCCGCATCATCCACCATTGTTCGGAACTTATGCATCATGAATCGCTTCCCGCGGTAGCCAACTCGCTCCTGTGTAAAAATCGCCGGACCAGGACTGGTAAGCCGATTGATTATCGCGATGATCATGAAGAAAGGAGCCCCAATTATAATTGCTAGTCCGGATAATAGAACATCACATGCCCTCTTCACCACGGCTTCTAAGGGCGTTATGAAATCAGGATTAATACGGATCAGCGGCAAACCGTAAACATGCTCCGTTTTTGCTAATCCGGTTACCGCCTCGTACATGTCGGGGAGAATCTTGATCTCAATCGGGTGTCCATTGATGGTCGACATTAGATTAAGGAGCGCTTCGTGCTCAGGTTTTTCAAGCGCGATAATCACTTCATCCAGGGCCATTTCATGGATCAGCTGAGGCAAACTGCTGATATCCCCCACGACTGGCTGAAGAGATGAATCTGGATTTGGGACTGGTTCATCCACGAAGCCAAGTAAATTATAGCCCAGCTTCGGACGTGAACGGATCTGTTGATAAACCTGCTCCGACCTAGGATTGCGGCCAACAATCAACGTCCGTTGGGTTCCTATGTTATAACGGAAAAACCATTTCTGGGCCGAGCGAAACAGCCAACGGTAGCCTATACAGACAAGGCCAAAGATAAAGACTAATTTTACCCATCCGCGCGGTCCAAGGTATAAAGACGTCTCTGAAACAATTCCGACCAAAATCACTATCATCGTTAAGATAACCAATGATTTTATTATCTGGGCTGCTTCATCGATTCTGGACACTAAACCTTGATGTGAATAACACCCAGAAAATGCAAAGGAAATTATCATACCAAATAAAAAAGCTGCTATCCAAGGACTCTGAAGAGCTTTTGGTGCATCAACGCCTATAAAGCTTATCGAAAAATTGTAGCATGCCAAATCCCCAAGCACCAGCAAACCGATGATAATGTATTTCCACGGTCTTATTGTCATAGTAAAAATTCCTATTATCAGAAAATTTCCGTTAAGCCGATCTAGTCATATTGCATGGCTCAATCTAATATATGTTGTCTTCTTCTCTGTGCTCTGTACACGCGCGTGATGAAAATGCTACCCGGAATCCTTCTCAAATTCTCCAACGAGACTGAGAGCACACTTGAAGCCTTGATGAAAGTGTGGGCGTGAGTCACGATACCTCTTAGATATATACTGCATGTGTATAAAAGTATCTCATGGGCTTCTTTCATGGTTACGAGATGAAAGCACATATTCCTTGAAAAACGTTTTGCGGCTGATAACACCTATGATGAATCCTAGAGCCCAGGCCAAATGCATGGATACAAAGGCCCAGCTGATTAACATCGGCCTGGCTCTCTTCTCTACTCTCCAAGCAAGTAAACCAAAAATTGTTACCAATCCACCGTATATCAGAAGAAGTACGGCTAATAGTATTTGAGGGACTCTATTGAATATGGAACCGGCCACTAAGCCTACTAAAGTAAGCAAGAAGCCTGGTGGTATAAAATGAAGAAAGGATAGTCCTTCGAAATGCTTTCGGAACATGTATGCGCGTAATATTCCGTAGCGATACATTTGGTATGCGAATTTGACAAATGTTTTTCGGGGATAGTACCGAGCCTTGACATCTGGATCAAAATATATGTCATAGCCTGCTTGAATAATTCGCCAGTTAAGTTCGGCATCCTCGGCAATAGATCCTTCCTCTTCAAAGTAACCGATCTCCTTGAAAAGATCTTTCCTGTAGGCACCATAAGCCACGGTATGAACCTTGCCTGGCTTTTTCTGATATCGATGCGGGGCAGTTGCCATCCCGAACCAATGACTCATTACGACGCCGATGGATATCTGCTTGGGTGACTCCCCCAGATTGACTTGAGTACCCCCGCTGCAGACTACCCCAGGGATCCGGAGATTCTCCACATTGCGTCGAATGAATCCCGGATATAGTTCTGCATGAGCTCCTAAAATAATGACCACATCCCCAGTCGATTTACCTACACCGATATTCAAGCCAGTAGGAGTCTTCCGATTTGGATTCATATGTACCGTTACAGGCATTTTTTGATCAATGAAGTGCTGATGGACAAGATCCAATGTATTATCTTCAGAATTTCCATCAACAACATGGATCTCAAGGCTTTCAAGGGGATAGTCCTGCATCAGTATCGCATCAATGCACTTTTTGATATACTGCGACTCGTTGTATGTAGGGATGACAATGCTTACTTTAGGCAAGATTTCGGGATTATCAATCCACTCCGCCGACGACAGGGTTGTCTTCGTCTGTGATATAAAATCAAGTGAGTTCAAATGAATCTCTATTTCTGTTTATCGAATTCTGAGCCGTCTGCAATACACAAACTCCACCCCATCACCATTACTTCTAGCTGACATCAAGCTGCCGAATAATTTTTGCCGGATTTCCCGCCACAATAACGCCCGATGGTACATCCCGTGTTACTACTGATCCAGCTCCAACTACACTTCCGGCTCCAATCCTGACTGGGAGGATGGTAGCGTTTGTGCCAATACAAACCCTGTCCTCAATAATCGTCGCTTTCCATGAACTAGGATCAGGAGCAGGTCTCCCTTCGCGAAACATATCATTGATGAACTGAACGCCGTGGGCGACAAAACAATCATTCCCAATCTTGACTCTACTGCATATAAAGGTGTGAGATTGAATTCGAGTTCGATTGCCAATGTCAACATCATTTGTAATCTCGACAAAAGCTCCAATCATACAATCCTCTCCAATCCGGCACTCATACAAATTCACAAAATTCCAGATCACTGTGCCCTTGCCAACATCTACATCTCGACAAATAACACGCTCCTGGCTGATGTTCAACCTCTGTGGCGTTTCAATCTTGATCATCGCATCCTATCCTATTCCTGTAGACAGCGTATTTCTAGATTCCATTCGGATGGAATCCCAAAATCACTCCTCGGTGTTTCATGCAAATGACTCATAGACATGCAGTAGTTTCTCTTCTTGAGAATCCCACGAGAATTGCTCGCGCACCAATTCGAATGCATATCGTCCCATCTGTTGCAGTTGCTGTGGCTCTCCCGCGACGGCCAGCAGGTGTTCCACAGTGGCATCGAGATCATTGGGATTGAAAAGAATTCCGATCTTCCCATCTGTCAATTCTTGAGGCCATCCCGGATAGTCAGTCGCCATTACGGCCAAACCTGCAACCATATAATCGAAAAGCTTGTGTGGAACGATGTTCTGATTGGAAGCAACCGGAAGAAACGGAATTAAACCCACGTGACAACAGTTCATCAGCTCCATAGCCTTCTCAAATTCCAGCACACCGTGATACTCAATTAATGGATGATTAAAAATCGTTAGCATATCATTTTTAAACTCCACCGATCCTCGAATTGGACCAGCAATGTTGAGCTTCATTTTTACAGAACTTCGGTCACTTGCCTTTATAAAAGCGTGCCCCAGCTCACGAATCCCACGAATATCCTCCATACTACCCGCATACACAAAGGCAACTGTACCCTCTGGTTTCTCCGGGAAATTTCCGTTGAGCAGGAGGCGAGGATAGTTGGCAATAATCGTAGAGGGATAATGTGCAAAACGATCATTAATGGCGGTGGAAGTCGTTATGAGATGATTAAAAATTCGGCCTGCCAACCGTTCCAGACAACGTAAACATGCGGCTATTAGCCCACGCATAGGTTTAATAATCCAGCTTTTATGCAGGATGTACGAAGGATAATCCTCATGTATGTCGTAAATCACCTGTTTTCGGTAGAATAATTTTGCTGACAATCCCAGGAGGATAAGTTCAGGATCATGGAAATGAAAAATATCAGCATCAGATTCTTTTAATCGCCTGCGTAATTCCTTCCTGATCTTTCCACGATCTGAAACCTTCTCCCATCCTGGTAAACCGTATATTTTGATGCCTTCATATTCCCGATACTCAAATGGAGCAGGAGCATGCAGCTCTACTTGGTACTCCTTTACCAGGGAAACGGCCTCTTTACGAAGTATTCGGATGTCATCCCAATTGTGTGCTGATGTTCCTATGAAAATCTTTATCATTACGCCGAGCTTTGACGAAGTCGCCTAATGAAATATCTGAGCCACTCCTGTTTGAACCACCATAATCCCATTGCATACAGAGTGAACGCAAATAACTCTGTGATCAGTATACGCACCGCTGTCGGATCATTACGATCAAGTACTATCGAGACCAACCAAATACCGCTTATTATCAGGGTGTTCAAAACGATTACTTCGATGAAAGGACGTATATTTACATTTATCACTCGATAGAGTTGGTAACAGGTTCGAATAGATAGTCCACCAAGGATCAAGAATCCCAATACGTAACTAAAAGTGATTGTTATTGCGGCGGGATAATGGAGCACCCTGACACCAAGAATTATCATGGCTGCGATAGTCAACACGCTGACAATGACATTACGCGAGTTATGCCCAACCTTGGTATATGCATCAATCGGATTTCGTGCTAGCTCGAACCAGAGATAAGCAGTAATAGAAAGGCAGAATAACCGAAAGAGTAGTATCCCCTGCTCTGTAGTTTCTCCAAGCCAATAGAACAATAGCGGTTCTGCGAAGTACCAGAGGTGAAAAGTGGCATATATACCGACTGCCGTCCCAGCCATAAACAGCATTCTCAGATTGTCTGACAGCCTGTCAGCTGTTCCACTGGAAATATGATATGCGAAAACAGGTAGAAGGATTATTCCAATTGGGCCCAGGATTGGATAAAACATGGTATTTACTTGAATGCCCAGCGAAAAAAATGCCAGATCCTCGTAGGTCGCCCAATGAGCTATGATAATTGGACCGAAGCTTAGAAGGCATAGCATCCCCAGATTCGCCAGTATTCTCCGGATACCATAGGACATCAACTCCGTACGTACTTGGACTCGTTCTTCCCTGTGAGTCCTACTGTACATCCATCCCGAAATTGCCGGGTGTACTAGAAAAATAAGAGAAATGACCATTGCGGCTAGACCGTGATATAATACAATCTTTCCTATCGGGAAGTAGGGGAAAAATACCACCAAGAGGATCGGAATGGCACCCACGTTAACTAAGTGCAGGACATTGGCAATCGACATTATTAGACTGCCGCGGTAATAACTGTAGGTCATTTGATGGATTGCGATTCCAAGACAAAGTGTACTGATTGGCAACACCGTATCGATAAACGAAGCATTTGCGATGATTACAGTTGGTTTTAGTCCCATGATAATTGTTAGCAGCAGTACTACCATCACGCCATACCTGAGAAAAAGAGCCAAACCGCTGGAGAATATTTGCTTCTGTTTCGCTTCCTCACCCCTGGAGATGCCCATATAGCGCGGTATGGCAATAGTAATTCCCAGAACGGATAGTGGGATCATGGCGAAAGCTATTCTGCGCAGGAGCAGATACTCCCCAAGAACACTGAGACCATAGGTGCGTGCAATGATGCCATTTAAGATGAAAATTCCGCCAACTACTACGAGCCCATTCAGGGCTGTAATCCCAATCTGAGACGTCATCTTTGGGGTTGAATATCTCAGCTCACATCCTCTGAGGTAATAGCTCTATCGATGGCTGCAGTAGCCATCGCATGACTTTTAGGACTACAACCAGTAACAGAACCAATACGATTCCATATTGAAACAGTACTGCGACAGGATTATCAATTGCTAACTCACCAAGTGCCATCGTAACCATGGCATATATCAGAAGGCGGAGAGTATCCTTCTTACCACGAATGAAGAAGATATATACCGCCTGCATAATAAATCCCACCAATAAGGAGCCTACCAGCACGCCCACTAGTCCAAAATCGGCATAGAATTCCCCCCATACCATTGTGGATGCGGTACCATTCCCATGAACCTGATATACTTTGTCGTACAGCCAACGAGCAAACCCAACATCTGGTCCTGGTAATACGCCCATTAAATCGGAGAATATCGCATTACCACCAAAAAAATCTATGTGTCTTGGAAATAGCTCGAAAAGGGAGTATAGGACATCTACATTTGTCCAAAAGATCCTCCTCCAAACCCAGTCCAATACCATACCAAAGCCTTCCAGACCGCGAATATAGGTAAGCAGACCAAAGAGCGATACTGCCAGTAATGCAAAAACGATAGCATGTGAGATTCGGATGCGACCTGCATAGCTCGCAAAGAGGACATAATTAAGGATGAAAAAGAACATAATCGGCCAGCGCTGTAATGACAAGGCAAGGATGAAGGCAGTGATACCTCCAAGTAAAATCCAGCCAATTCCTAATAGAGCTCTTCGATAATAGAGATATTGAGAGCCAACATAGAGGGTCACAAAGGGCAGAATGATCAGATAAAACTGCTGAAAGTATCCTTGGTAGAAATAAGTGCCTGCACCACGCCCGTAACGAGAGAATTCTGCTCTTGCTAAAGTAGCTAGTTCGTACACATCCGATGTTCCTTGGGCAAGTATTACTTTCACCAACGGTAGCGAACCCATACTATAGATATAAAAAATAGAGACGAGTAATGATACTATACCCAGGAGACCGAATACCATTCGGTCTCCTGGCATGCGATATGCATTTCGCCACGGGCGTTCTCGAAAATGACGCAATTCTCTTTTTGGGGAAAATCCAAAGGCTGCTGTGGCACATATCATACCCACCGCAATAAATAGAATTCCTCCTGTAATGGCTACGTAGAAGGAATAATTCGGCTCCCCACCACCATAACTCACGCCTTCACCATTATGAAAAAATAGCCACAAGCCACCGGCATAGGTAAACATAATGAAAAAAATGAAAAACAGAAGGGCTGGTGTGACAATCAAGCCCCCTGCCTGGCTCATAATAATATAACCGGCTAGAACGCACAGCGTTAACGATAGAACCAGCAAGGCAACGTGTTCCCCCGAAAACATGATCAGACATCCAAGGCCACTAAGGACGAGTATGGTAATTAGAGCCTTGTTATGCCAAAGTAGTGTTTCCGGTAATATTCGCTGGGGACTCTTGTTCATACCGTGGTTCACACTGTTTATTGTCCCGAAATGAGATCGGCGTACTGTTCCGGATATTCCACCCTTATACGCCGGAAAAAATCAAATACGAATGCAAGAATCACCGCCAGAACCGTCATGAGAATCCCTACAGTGATCACCATAAATGCCCGCCGTGGGGCGGAACGCAAATCAGGTGTCTGTGGGAAATCGAGAATCATAATCGTCGGGGTGTCTTGAGCCTCACGAAGTTTTGATTCCTCGTACTTGGTTATAATAAATTTGAATACTTCCGATTGAATGCTTATTTCTCGACGGAGTCGTAGATATTCTTTCATGAGCTCCGGGATGTTACGGTCATAACCCAGAAGATATCGCTTCTCGTTGTTTCTCCCCCCTAAGCTTCTTTCAAAAGCAGTTTTAGCTGCCTGTAGTTCAGAATCTAAGTTTTCCGCTAACGGACTATCCGCGCTCAACTTCGCTTTTGCAAGAGCATGTTCCAGCTCTTGTTTGACAACTTCGGCTTCAAGTAGAGCAGCCGCTTCCAGCGTTGCCTGGAGCTGTGCATCTAAAAAGGACACATCATGGATTTTCTGGAATTTTGTCAAACGGTTTTCCATTTCGGAAAGATCTTTACTAATTTCCTTGTATCGCTCTTCAATAAATTCCCGGTACTGCTTAGCTTCCTGACCCAGATACCTCCGGTTTAATCCGTCAAGTGTTTGCACAATGCGACTTGCGCCCTGTTGAACAAATAGACGTATTGGCTCTTCCTTTTTCTTGCCAAATGCGAACCAATCTGTGCGCTGATCAAAGGAAATTTCCAGGGTATTATCTTCAGTGATTGTCGTGGTGATATGGTCGGAGAGAATGCGGATCGCTTCGTCCATATTCGAAACGCGATAAAGCTCAATCAAGTTGAATTCCGTGACCAAGTCTTCCCGGAGTGTTCTGCTATCCAGTATGGCCTTGAGTAACAGTATTTCGGTGGTCCTCTCACCTAATCCCAAGCCGAACAAACTACTGGATAGTGTCTCATATACATTCAGTTGTGTTCCACCCTTTGCCGGTACGATAACAGCTGTACTTTTAAAGGTTTTAGGCATAATCAAACTGAAAACCGCAGTCAATATGGATGTTCCGAGAACAACGGTTAGAATGAAACTCCGCCATCTAGATAGAACACCTACGTAGTTCAGTAAAGTAGGATGAGTTTGCTCTGATTCTTTATTTGTCATTTGTTCTATTTATTAATATTTAATCCAGTGAAAGTCATGAAATGATCTGTAAAACCACCTATTAGCTTACTATACTCTTGTGGCAGCCAAGTAAGTCATATATAACTGCAGGAAGGTGAGCGCTGCTTGTATCATGCCTAACTGACCTAGAAATACGCTGTTAAAGGAGCGAGGTACATAAATAGCGTCTCCACCAAGAATCTCAGTTTTTAATCCACGAATTTCGTTCGCCGTCTTCCTTTCAATAAGAACTCGCTTTGAAGATCCTTCCCTGGTGACTCCACCGGCAATTACTATATAATCACTGGCTTCCATTCCGGGTTGAAATGCATAGTTACCCGGTTTTCTTACTTCACCTGTGACAGCAATAATCGCGATACGAGGTATATATATTTCATCCCCTGGATAAATCCGCACTTTTGGGAATTGTCCAGTAACTACCACTTGGTTTTCCTCTACTGCTGATTGGGTGTGACGTTGAATCGTAACACTAGACAAGTCAGCTTGGCTTTCGATTGGTATTCTTCCCAAAAGTGTCGCGATAGTCTCATTCGGACGAACCGGATAATACTTCGGGGTGGCGGCAAGACCTCGTATTAAAACGAGATCAGTAGTTAAGTCCCCATTAGGAACAATGACCTGGTCGCCCTCTCGCAAAAAGGGATTTTGTGAAAGATCACCATCGTGATAGTAACTAACTAGATCAAGATGTATTGTCGCGCCTTCAACTCGGCGTAACTCCACTCGGTTAAGCGCACCAGTAGGCTCTACGCCTCCAGAAATTCTCAATAAGTCGGATACGCGGGAAAGTGGTGTAACCACTTGGAAACCAGCCGACCTCACTGCCCCCGCGAGGCTTACCCGAATCTCGCGTATGCCATAAAGAACACAATCAGAATTATAGGTGGGGAATGTATTCATAATCGAAGCCTTGACCCTTTGACTCGTTTCATCGACCGTCAGTCCAGAGACTGAGACGGATCCGACTTTTGGGAGGATTAGTTCTCCGGTAGGTGTGACGGTGACTAATTCCATATATGGATCAGTGCCTAATATTGTTATCACAAATCGATCTCCGGGACCTACAATGTATTCGGCTGGAATGATTTGATTCTCCAGAGCAGTCCCTTGAACAGCGGCCTGGTAGGGAGGCAAGAACTGTTCACCCTCCGTTGGTCTAATCTCATCTACTGTAGGAAACAGCTGATTTTGAGCAAGGACATGATTAAATAGTACCGTTATGCCGACGAATAACAGCCCTAGATACTTTGTCACAAAATTCCTCCATTCTTGCCAGAGATCAATCGTTTCACACGATCCAGTACAGACAATTCTAATCTGGTTAGGACGATGGGCCATACAGGCATTCTAGTGTGCACCCCTGATCTTGATTTAAAAAAAAACCGAATGTTGCTGCATTCGGTTCAGCAGCAACCTCGTACAAGGGCAAACCTGATCGCTTCAATCGCGCTATGAAAAGATCAAATTACCCGTAACGAAGTTGCGTATAGGCCTCCTCTGCCTACTTTATTGAATGGAAGTTATATGGAGAAACCACCGATGTCAACTATCTGGCATTTAAACAAGCCCCATAATGCGACGCAGGCTCCACTCAAGCCCAAGTACCAAGACCAAGGCTAGCCAAAGATACCACACCTGCCAGAGAGAAAAATGATGCTCTTTCGTCATCAGTTCGGGTTGATAGGATAGACTAGCCAGTAGATTATCAACACCATTGAGGTCCGTATAACTGCCTCCACTGGTTTGAGACAATCGTTCGAGGCTGTGACGATCTTGGGTTATTGATTCCAACTCAATTCGTCCGGTTAGCACCTGAAACCGGGTTGCCCTGCCAGGTGGAACAGCGCTCCCCTCTTGATACATATCCATCTGATATGCCCCTGGATCTCCCGGCCAGAACTCCCCCTCGTATTCACCGGAGTCAAAGTTGTAGCTAAGTGTGACTAATTTCGATGATCCAGGTCCATCTATTTCAACCGATAGAACAGGTTGCAGCATTTTTATACCGGCTCTATCTCGCATTATTCCCCTCAGTAATACCTTCTCTCCAAGGTGGTACTGTCGTTTATCAGATTGCAAAATATATGGTGAGAAGCCCTCAGGTTCTAGCTCCCACTCAAGTAGAGCTATCAAGATATCCTGCAAGTAGTTCTGCCAGTCAGTTCTGCTCAGCATCATATGGGTAGTTGCAAGGTCGGGCAGCAAGAAAAATGCCCGTTTCTGCTCACCCGTTATACCATAAGCGACTATTGATCTGAGCTCATTGTCCATAAGAACCGTTGAGAAACTAAGATTCGGCCGCGCATTGACTGCATGAACAAGATTGACTGCCGGAAATGCCGCTTGAGAATTTTCTGCATATTTTCCCCACTGTATACTCAATCCTGGCAATTCGACAACCGGTGTGAGTTGCGAGGGCGCTGCGTTGACATTGTCATTAACCGTTATGGGCAATCCCAATACCCGGCCAAGACGGATAAAATCTCGATTGTTATTATCCGGTCCCTCAACCAATAATACAGCGGACTTATCCCGACGGAGCTTCGCAATAAGTCTATCCAAGTGACTCTCAGGCAAAAATGTCGTCGGATAATTATCCAAGACAATCAGATCAAGTGGCGTGTCCCAGAACTTTGCTTCATCTCCTTGCCACTTCCCCTTAATAAAAACAAGTTGTTGGACGACCGCGTGCCGTACTTCTCGAATACTTCTGTTTATATGGGATGTGTTGGGTGAAAGTCCACCGGTAAGTAATGCAACCTGTCTTCGTCCTGGCAACACGTCGATTTCCAGCTCACGTGCGTTATTGTCAATATTGATTTCTTCCGGGAGAACCATCAGTTCAACCCTGAAACGGACGGCCTCAAGCCGGCCTACTATTGAGATGGTGAATGACTGGACAGACTCCCTGGAACGAAAGGAGATCTGCTCTGAATGGATAAGCTGATCCTCATTGAAAATAAACAATCGGCTTCTTCTGCCGGTGGCATTTATTGCCCTTATCCTAACTGTGAGATCGTTGCGTTCCTGTTCCAACATAGTCAAGGGATAGTGCACATCTAGAATACTTATATCCACATTCCTGGCCGTGTCCCCTACTCCGATAGCATAGATTGGTGCTCGGGACGCACCTGTCAAGACTCCCGGATCCACCCCTGAGGTCGCAACTCCATCGGAGAATAGGAAGATCGCCTGTAGATTAGTATTCTCCCAATAATCTAAAAGCGGATCAAATTCGGTAATCCGTTCATCTGGCAGATATTCAAATTGTTTTTCAACCTGCCGCTTCAGCCGTTCTCCAAATGTTAAGAATACAGGTTGATACTCGTATCCCTCTGCCCAACCGATCACATTTTTCACTCTGGTGAAAATGGTCGATGCTGCAGCAGTCGGATGGTTGGCCATACTCAAAGAGTTATCTAGAAATATGCCAATTCTGGGAGGAACACTCAGTCTTCGCATCCAAGTGAACTCTGGATTTACGAAAAGTAGCAGTGTTACTACCAGGAAAGCAGATCGAAACACCAAGATCAGGTATCTGTATAACGATGGAAGTGCTTTCAGCCGAATGCGGTAGAGTGTAATAATACACGCAATGGCTAGGAGCCCAACTACAATCCAGCCCCAAGACATTGTTGTATCAAATTCAACCATTGCTCTGCTCTGCAAGGCTCAAATTTGGACGTATTTCCAAGTCCAGGGAAGATTGCACACCGCTTGCTAAACGCATATATCCCGCCATGGCAATCATCGCGGCGTTATCCGTGCAATACTCCAAAGGGGGATATTTGATCACAAGTCCTTCCGATTCAGTCCATTCATCTAGACGAGAACGGAGCAACATATTTGCTGCGACACCTCCTGCAACACAAATCCGTTTCAATCCAGTCTGCCGGAGTGCCTGTTTCAACCTATCAATGAGCGTATCGATTATGGCCTCTTGGTAGGCGGCCGCAATGTCATTGCGCTGCTCATCTGAGATCGGAGAGGGGAGTCTTTTGAGATGGTAATATAGAGCAGTTTTCAATCCACTGAAGGAGAAATCACAATTCGGGGTACCGTGCAAAGGTCTGGGGAATTGTACTGTTTCTCCAGTCCCTTGCGCAGCGGCAGCTTCTATGGCCGGTCCTCCCGGATATCCCAGCCCGAGTAATCGCGCACCCTTGTCAAATGCCTCACCAGCCGCATCGTCCAGTGATTGTCCCAATAGCTTGTAGCGCCTGACATCCTCTACGCACCATAGATGCGTATGTCCACCACTAACTAGAAGACAAATGAAAGGATAATCAGTCGATGAGGGGGGACGTTCCAGAAAATTCGCGCACAGATGACCTTCCATATGATCTATGCCCACCATCGGTATCCTAAGAGCCTGTGCTAGTCCTTTCGCAAAACCCAATCCCACCAGCAAAGCACCAGCCAGGCCAGGACCATGGGTAACTGCAATACCCGTCAAATCAGCGAGAGAAACATCAGCTGAGTCTAATGCTTGTCTTACAACGGGAATAATTGATTTTTCATGTAAGCGTGACGCAACCTCTGGGACTACTCCGCCAAACGTCGCGTGGACTAATTGAGAGGCGACAATATTTGAACGCAGTGAGCCATCTTCCACCACCGCCGCAGCCGTTTCATCACAACTGCTCTCAATACCCAGCACGATCATTGAGGTGGTCGTGTGGTAATAATCTCTAATTGTTTTGGGACTAGATCGTGATATTCAAGAAGGTTTTCATCCAACGCTACTTGGGGCTCAACAAGCAGATCAGTAGGTGACCATTGCAGCTCATAATCGATGTATACTTTAACAGCACCAGTATCCAGATCAGCAAGATAGTTTACCCCCCCTGTCACCGTTATGGACACTGTTGATGGCCCAACAAATACATTCAAATTGGCGGGTATGTTTTTCACTTCTACTGGCACACCTACCAATCTGCGCTCACCTATCATCTGAATATCCGCACTTACATCAACATTCACCGGCTCAATAGCCAGAACCTGCTCGGGTGCTGGATGCCACAATCCAAGGTCGCGAATGTCCAGCGGGCTATTCACCTCTCGGTAGGTTCGTCGGCTCGTCAATACCGATATAACCTGGTCAACTGCCTCAGCGGCACCCTTTACAAGTACCACTGGCGGTGTAATGATCATCTCACCCACCTGGGTATAGCCGGACGCAACCTCTATGGTAACTTGTGGAACAACCGCCACGCGTTTTTCTCGATAGTCACCCAATACAACCCGAATACTGTCAGGGCGAACAACCTCGATAAACTCGATAGTCTCTCGGATTCCAGGAATGGGGATATCAATACGTTGAGGATTATTTTTTAAATATTCATCAAGATAGAAAACATGACTGCGCTGGACTCGTTCAAGATCAAGTACCAACCTCGAATTTGAAAAGGGCATAAATAAAAATAATTTGGCCAGCGCACGCCCACTTCCTTTGAAGCGTAGTGTCGCACTTCTAGGAGCTTCCCCCGAGAGTGCTTTTCCTTCACGGATGTTTCGTATCTCAACGGGAAACTCAGCATCTGCTTCAAATTGACTGTTGCTGATAGAAAAAAACCATAGAATTATGGCTAGACCAAGCGCGCCAAATTTATAGCCCAGATCACTATAAATCGGTTTCCGCTTGGTTGAATTCCGTACCATGAATCCCTTATTAGGTAAAAGGGGTAATTATTCTATACTTACGAGGTGGTTCACTCCGGATCTGGTGATCCCAGTTCGGAGTGGTGACAATTCTACCATCGGCCAAGAATGTGTGTGTTACAGAGACGTACTTCGCTAAGGTAGCTACAATGTAGGACCATCCATCAACTGCTCGATCACGAAGACTTGGTATCAGTCTTCTTCTTACCTTTCGCAGAATCTCCCTTTTTCTCTTTCTTCTTTGCTTCCGATTTTTCCAAATCCTTGTCACTACCTGATTTGGCATCTTTTTTAGCTGCCGCTTCCGTTAGCTCCACCCCACTCTCACTTCCCTCTTTAACAACAGCTTTACTGGCTTTCTTTGGCGTTGTTTTTTTGGCTGTGGTGGTGGACTTCGCCTTCGTCTTGGATTCTTCTTTCACCTCGGTAGCAGTAGTATCCGATACCTCGGCAGACTTTTTGGCCTTGGTGGTTTTCTTCTTCACCTTTGGCTTGGGTTTTTCGGCATCTCCCATATCCACTGGTTGATCAACTGTGGCTGTTTCAGTATCTTGGTCGGAGTCTTGGATTTCTTGGAGTTCCTTGGTCATCTTTTTCTTTGGAGCCGGGGATTCACCTTCCTCTGATGCCTCCTCCTCGACCAAGGATTTGGTATCTTTCATCTCCTCGACCGCCTCGTCAGTAATGTTCGGTATCTCCTTCTCTTCCCCGACAGATTCCTCTAAATCGGCGATTGGCTCATCTTGAGACGTCTTGGCTGATTTAGGCTTGCTAGCCTTCTTCTCCACTTGAGTTTCTGCGTCGACCTTTTCTTCCGCCTTTACCTCCTCTGACGGTTCCAGTGCCAGAACGTCCGACATAAGAACGACCTTCTTATCATCGGAGCTGATTTCCTGTACTGTAACATCCAAGACCTGACCGGGTTCCAAGTGTTCGGTCGCTCTTTTCCGATCACGCTTGGGAATATCTCTCAGGGGTATGATTCCCTCAATATCCATCTCCATTTGGAGGATTACACCTTTATCTAATAGACGGATTATTTCCCCTTTAACCTGCTTACCTGAAGTGAAGTGAGCCTCTATCTTATCCCACGGATCCTCCTCAACTTGCTTCAGACCAAGCGCGATACGACGATTCTCACGGGAGACATCCAGAATCCTTACCTTGACTTCATCACCCTTATTCAGAATTTCCTTGGGATGACGTACATTCTTCGTCCAGGATAGGTCGGTAATATGGATGAGACCGTCAATGCCCTCTTCCAACTCCACAAAGGCACCAAACTGCGTTAGATTACGTACCTTGCCTTCTTGAATCGCGCCGACCTTGTACTTTTCTTCAATTTGATCCCAAGGATCTGGTTGGAGCTGCTTCACGCCTAACGAGATTTTCCGCTCCTCAATATCAACGCTTAAAATCTTGGCCTCAACCGCTTGTCCCAACGTAAACATCTCCGATGGATGCCGAATGTGTTTGGTCCACGACATCTCGGAGACATGGATCAAGCCCTCCACTCCTGGTTCAATCTCAACGAACGCGCCATAATTGGTCATGCTGACCACTTTGCCTTCCACCACGGTGCTAACAGGATACTTGAGATCAACACTATCCCAAGGATGGGGCTGCAGTTGCTTAAGTCCGAGCGAAACGCGCTGCTTCTCAGGATCAAAATCAATTACCTTCACGGTAATTGCTTCATCCATTCCCACTACTTCCGAAGGATGGCTCACTCGTCCCCAACTAAGATCAGTGATGTGCAACAAACCATCCAATCCACCCAGATCCACAAAAACGCCAAAATCAGTGATATTCTTTACACGCCCTTCAAGGACCTGACCAACATGTAAATCTGCTATAAGACTGTTTTTTCGCTCCTGCAGGTCAGCTTCAAGTAGTTCCTTCCTTGATAGGACAATATTTTTTCTCGCCTCATTGAGTTTGACGATCTTGAACTCAAATTCCTGACCAACAAAGTCGTCGAAATTTTGTACTGGGCGAATATCAATCTGTGATCCGGGAAGAAAAGCTGGGACTCCACCAAGATCTACGACCATTCCACCCTTGATTCGGCGGGTAACTCTTCCGGTGATGTTCTCACCGCTCTCGGTTTTATCGCGAACTTCTGCCCAACGTTCCATGAAATCGGCTTTTTCTTTGCTTAAAATTGTCTGACCACTGGCATCTTCCACTTTGACCAGGTAGACAGATATCTCATCTCCGATCTGGGGAAGGTTTTCGGAATAGAATTCTTCCTTGGGAACGATCCCTTCTGATTTAAAGCCAATATCAACCAAGACTTCTCTCTCGTTGGTACCAATGACCCTGCCGCGCAGGACCTCATCTTCCCGGATGTCGCTTACGGAAGAGCGGATGATTTCTTCATAAGAGGTATCTTTTTCAACCTCCTCCGATTTCTCCATTGCTTCCAGTATCTCGGGTGTGACTGTGGTGATATCATCAAGAAGGGATGGAGCAAGGTAGTCAACTTCAACTTCCCTTACTTCCTCTACCTCTTCTACTTCCTCTACTTCCTCAGATTCTTCTTCTACTTCCTCAGATTCGGAATCGATTGGTTCAATTTCTTCTGTTTCTGTTATTGCCGCTTCGGATTCTTCTGCAACCGGTTCTGTTTCGCTCAATTCAACCTCAGTCTCTATTGATGCGTCTGTCTGATGTTCTTCAGTTTCCGGGTTCGAATCCTTGATTTCCATGTCACTCATGCTGGGTTTGGTTCTCCTGTTAGTAAATCAACTACTTGCTTTTTTCAGTCCTTTTTCAACAAGATTGACAATTTTATCAACCTGTCGTCTGACTGTTAAGTTCGTGGTGTCAATGATGATAGCATCCTCCGCCTTCCGAAGGGGAGAAAACTCACGAGAGGAATCGGCTGCATCCCTTTGGTGAATATCCTGTTTGATAACTTTCAATGAAGGACTCTCGCCCAAAGTGATTAATTCCTCATATCGGCGCTTGGCTCGGACTTCGAGATCTGCTTCCAGAAAGAATTTGAAATTCGCAGCTGGAAACACACGGGTGCCTATATCTCGTCCTTCGCAGACAACATTGTGCTCTGCGCCAAAGGCTCTCTGCAGAACTACCATGCGTTCTCGGACAACCCTCAAGGCACTGTATGCACTGACGTTTTCTGTGACCTGCGCGCCGCGGATTTCCCTGGTGACATCGCGTCCATCCAACATTGTACGTTGGTGTCCATTTTGAAACTGGAAACGAATGTCAAGCGATTCAAGCAGCTTCGACACTGCTGCATTTTCTTCGGGAGGAATCTCATTTTCCAGACAGGTAAAAGTCACTGCACGGTACATAGCACCTGTATCCAGGTGCAGATACCCAAGTCTTTCAGCAACCATTCTGGCCGTAGTACTCTTCCCTGATGCTGATGGACCATCAATTGCTACCACTGTTCCCACGGAACTTACCTTCTCAAAAAGCAGAGAAGTTTAAGACTGCAATACATGAATATCCATCTGTTTCTCATCGCTTTGGGAATATTTCCCGGGCTTTGCCAATTTATAAAGCCGCTGTACTTCTGGCTTGGAAAGACGCCGGTACTTTCCAGGTTGAAGTGTATCCGCTGACAGCCCGGCAAATGTCACCCGGTGCAATCGAACCACACTCAGCCCATAGTGCTGGAATATCCGCTTCACTTCCCGATTTTTGCCCTCGGTTAGCAGTACTTGATAGATGGTCTTGCTACCTCGGGAGCTCACTGTTGAAACCCGCGCGCGCACCTTTATCCCATCTTCGATAGTTGTGCCCCTTCCCAACTGTTTTATTCCTCCCGAGGGCAGACGTCCTTTTACTTGTGCTAGATAACACTTCTCCACACCGTAGCGTGGATGTGTTAATAGATTTGCTAGCTTACCATCATTCGTAATCAGTAATGCACCTGTGGTGTCTCGATCGAGACGCCCCACTGGGAACAGACGACGTTGGTCCTGAATGATATCAACAACGGTCGGCCGACCACGGGAATCTGTAACCGAACTGATTACACCTTGTGGCTTATGAAGTAAATAGACAACTTCATTCTCTTTTAACTCTAGGGCGCGGCCATCAACTTCAACCACGTCTCCTTGCACTACTTCCACACCCAAAGTGGTAATCAAGCGTCCATTCACCTGGACATGACCGCCGGCGATCAATTCATCTGCTTTCCTGCGGCTGGCCACACCTCCAGCCGCTAGATATTTATTCAACCTCATATTCCGCCACTGATGGCTTTTCACCCTCAGTCAAAATTTCGTCAATCTCTTTCATCTTTGGCAGATCGCCCAGTCGGTCCAATCCGAATGCCTCAAGAAAGGCTGCCGTAGTAGCATACAGGAGTGGCCGACCTACGCCCTCGTCCCGACCTTTGATCGTCACAAGGTTCTTCTCAAGCAGCGTGTGTAAGACTGACTCGCTGCTGACTCCTCTGATTTGGTCGACCTCGGCGCGGGTAGTCGGCTGCCGATAAGCCACGATCGCTAGAGTTTCTAGCGCGGCGCGAGACAAGATTAACTTTCCGGAACGACGAAATAGACGCTGTAAATAAGGCTTGAATTCAGCACGTGTGACCAGCTGGTATCCGCCCGCCACGGCATGGATTTCAACTGGCCGTTCCTGTTCTGTGAATCGAGATTGGAGCTGCTTGACCAGTTCGTCAATACTTATGTCATCCCGCTCAAGGCTCTGATTTAATTTTGCCTGTGTTAAGGGCTCAGAGGATGCGATGAGCAGTACTTCCCCAACCTCTAGGATTTCTTCCGCTAACCGGCTTTGCATTAATCCGCGATAGTCCTAACCAGGTAGATTTCCTGAAATGGCTTCTTCTGCTTAACTACCAGAAGCCCTCGTCGCATCATCTCTAATACCGCCAGGAAGGTCACCACGACTTCTTGAATATGACTCGCTTGTTCCAGCACGCTTCGAAGAGTGATCTTCTGGGTAACTGCCAGGAATTGCTGAATCTTCCTGATGCTTTCATCCAGCTTCACTGGTTCTCTGACCACCACCAGAGATTCGGAACCAGACATGCGCTCCATGACCTCTTTAACGACATTCATCAATTGGAAGAGCGATATGTCCCGTAAATATTCTCCGGGATGCACTCCGTTCTTACCTTCATCTGCACGAATCCCGCTTGGGTAAAAGGCGGAACGTGTGATCGCTAATTGCTGGAGTTCTTCCGCAGTCTTTTTAAACCGCTGATACTCGATCAATCGCTGAACCAATACCTCCCGCGGATCTTGGATAAGCTCATCCTCCAACGGTTCGGACCGAGGAAGAAGCATCCGTGCCTTAATCCGCATTAACGTAGCTGCAAGAAGAATGAACTCGCCGGCGATAGCTAGATTCAATGCCTCCATTACCTCGAGATACCTTAGGTACTCGGCTGTAATGTGAGCGATAGGTATATCGTGGATATCGATCTCGTCTCGCTGGATAAAATAAAGTAGCAGATCCAAGGGACCCTCAAAGTTTTCCAGATGGACCTGATAGCTCATTCACCTATCCTCATTGCCCGTCTCACTTCGGCCATCGTCTTCTCGGCCTCGCTCTTCGCCCGTACTTCCCCGGTTTGAAGCACATCCCATACCTCATCGGGATGATCCTCGAAATACTCCCTTCTTTCACGGAAGGGCGCCAGGTGATCCGCTATTGCTTGGGTACATAGCTGTTTGCAATCAACACAACCCAACTGTCCACTCTCGCAACCCGAGCGTATTTCTGGAATCCTCGCTTTATTAAAGCGAGTGTGATAGGTGTATACCAAACATACATCTGGTCGGCCTTTATCACCTTTACGAATCTTCTGCGGATCAGTTACAGCCTTGCGAAGCCGTGTCTGAATAGTATCCGGAGTGTCAGATATCAGAATGGCATTGTTCAATGATTTACTCATTTTTGCCTGGCCATCCAAGCCCGGCAGTCGAGCAAATTGATTCAGCTTAGCTTGCGGCTCAGGAAATACCTCTCCATACGTCCGGTTGAATTTGCGCGCTAGCTCGCGGGAAATTTCTACATGGGGAGCCTGATCCTCCCCTACTGGTACTAACTCACCTTTATAAAGCAAGATATCTGCAGATTGGAGTACCGGGTAGCCCAAATGCCCATAGGTGGTATTTTCAACATTCAGATCCCGTATTTGCTCCTTTAAGGTTGGATTCCGTTCGAGCCTTGCTGCAGTAATCAGCATACTCAAAATCAGGAATAATTCAGCGTGCTCCTTGATCTGACTTTGCCGGAATATCGGACTTTGTTCCGGATCTATACCGGCGGCAAGCCAATCTTTCACCATCTCGAAAGTACTGTCCGCAATCTGGGATGTATCCACCGAGGTAGTTAGAACGTGATAATCCGCAATGAGATGAAAATTCTGATACTCGCCTTGAAGAGCTACCCAGTTTTCAAGAACACCCAGGTAATGACCCAGATGAAGTTTACCGGTTGGCCGCATTCCGCTGAGAATACGCTTGCGTTTCATGATGTTGGCTCCATGAACAGGTAAGGACGCCACGACGCTTGGGGCTTCCGAACAAATTTTTGGAAATAGGTGATCCTTGACGGTTTAAACTGTTTTCTTAGGAGCGGCATGGAGGCTTCAGCAGGAGTCTGATTACCTTTCTTCACGTTGCAGGGGTGACAGGCTGCCACCAGATTCTCCCACGTATCTCGACCTTTCCGCTGCTTCGGCAATACATGATCAAGTGTCAATGGCACTGAAGTCCTGCCACAATACTGGCATCGGTGATTATCACGCTTTAGCACATTCTTACGTGTAAGTACAATTTTCTTGTCACGCACTCGAACGTATCGACCCAAGCGAACGATGCTGGGCAGAGGCATCTCGAAAGAAGGAGAGTGGATTACTTCCTCATAGCTCACTACCTCATCGGCTTTTCCCATGAGCATTAGAATTACCGCCCTCTTCGCGCTTGTTACCATGACTGGCTCATAGCTTCGATTAAGCACCAGCACATGTCTGTTTAGAATGCCGTGATTAGTCATCGCGTTCGAGCAACTTCGTTACATCTTTGCCAGTTGAGAATATATCATGCAACTGGCGATTGTAGCATGTATTTCCCGCATCCAGGCTCTCTACCTTCACCCAACCGGAGGCATGGATGATCTCTGGGCCACCCAATGACATTGCTACGTGCGTTATCCGCTCCTTAGTCTCACTGAAAAAAAACAGATCTCCAGGCTTGGCTTTCGCGGTTTCAATGGGGGGCAAATCCTCGAAACGGTGTTGTAGATGAGCATCCCTGGGCATAGATACCCCAATGGCCTTAAAACAGGTCTGAATGAATCCTGAGCAATCAAAACCCTTGGGTGTTTTGCCTCCCCATTGATAGGGTGTGCCTCGGAAACGGGTAGCAATTTGCACCAGTTGTTCCCGTTTAGTGCCCTTCAAACGCAGCGGTTCATCCATGAGCCAACCGGTAATGCCATCCGGCAGTTTAACCTCCACCCATGAATCCTTATGCGACAGCGCGGGAAGTTCAACCCCGAATACTGCATCACGAATGGATGGCGCAGTGATTATAGGCTTCTCCCGTATCTGTAGAACAGGCATGCTTACGCTCATCCGATTCTGGCCATCAAAATATTGTGGATTCTTGACTAGATAGAAATGGTATATCCAGCCTTCGTATCCATCCCATTGTTTGATCCGAAACCATTTCCCTTGCTGGTCAATAATCGCAGGCATTTCGCCTAGGATCGCCTGGGTAACCACCTCTGATTTGAAGGATGGGTCCCCATAAACATTTGCTACTCCTGTGTTTACGACCATACCGGTTCGAGGGCGTTGGGTATCCTGTGTACGTTCTTCTTTCACTTCCATCATCTATGAGCTGACCTGAAAATTATCCTACCTGTCGAACACCTTCAAGGCTTTTCACGACGGACAGCAATCGAGCTTGTTTCTCATGACAGGTACAAGTAAAATATCTTCCACATGAAGCTCACAACTATTCGAGATTTCCAGGAGAATACTACCGTTCAAGGCTTCTTTCTCTGCCTTGAAAAGCACTTAAAGACCACGAAGACCGGCGACTATTACCTGGATCTCACATTTCAGGATGCTACAGGACGTATTCCAGCTAAGATCTGGGACCAGGTCGAGCATTTTCGAACTCTATTTGCCGCCGGGGATCCTATCGCCGCAAAGGGGGTCGTCGAACGTTTTAGCGGTATCATGCAGTTGAACTGTTCCCACATTGCCAAAGCATCCAAAGAGAGATACGGGAAATATGGCTATCATGAAGAACTCCTGATTCCTACGATTCCCGAAGACCGGCGGGAACTATGGAAAACACTCATGGGACATATCGCGAGCATAAAAGACAAACATATCAAGGGGCTCTTGCGATATATATTCAAGACCTACAAGAACGTAATGCTGGTTCTGCCGGCATCGTTGAATTACCACCATACCGAGCGCGGAGGATACCTGAAACACTTGGTTTCTACCGCCACTCTAGCTGATGTAGTGGCTGCCCATTATCCCGGGATCGACCGCGATCTACTCCTTGGTGGTGTCCTGCTTCATGACATCGGCAAAGTACGCGGTACGTCCTCCGGCCTTCAGGGTGGATATACCGATGATGGCCAGCTTATTGGTCACGTGGTACTCGGGAGAGACATTCTCCGGGAAGTAGTTGAAACCCTTCCCGACTTTCCATCGCATCTCACGCTCAAACTTGAGCATATCATCCTCAGTCATCCGGGCAGCAGCTCCGAGGGAGCCCCAAGACCTCCTAAATTCCCAGAAGCCCTGCTGGCTCATTTCATTGATCGAATGGATGGACGCTTGGATTTGATGCTCAGAGAAATTGATAGCGATCTTGGGGAAGAATCCTTCACCGACGCTCGAAACACCTTCCGCACTTCCCTCTGGAAACATTACCGGCAGTGAGAACAACCACCATGGCATTGGTGGCAATGTTTGTCGCCCTGATGGTTGGATCTGGGTGGGCATTGGCGATGATACCAAATATCGAATTTGTCACGGCGTTGGCTTTCACCGCCGGTGCCGTACTGGGTCCGAAGTTGGGAATGATAACGGGAGCGAGCGGCATATTTCTCTTCTCCGTATCGAATCCCATGGGATCAGGGCTTGCCTTCCCGCTTCTGCTGGCCGCACAGGTTTTCAGCGAAACAATCGTTGGTCTATTGGGAGGACTGTTCTATCGAGTTAATCCCCGTCAGCTGCGTCGTTGGAATTTCCGTCTGCTTATAACCGTCTCCGGATTCGTGGGTACCGTGCTATACGATGGTCTGACATCTATTAGTTTTCCTCTGTACGCGCAAGCAGCATTTAATGAAGTAATCGCCGTCTTGATTTCAGGCCTCGCTTTTACCTCCATTCACCAGATTTCGAACACCCTGATATTTTTCCTCTTGGTTCCAGAATTAATAAAACTGGGAAAAAGATCCCGAAGATCATCCGGAATGTTGGAAATGTCTCCGAAAGAAGAAACGACTGGCAAAGGTAACTCGCAACCAACGGGAAGTTCACTTCGACAAGGACAGGTGTCAGGACACGAGGGGCTCAAATCTTGAAATACGTCCAACTTCTGTCATCGGTACTTGCAATACTGCTCTCACATGTGGCAGCCCAGGAAATCGATTCTACCACGACTACTGATGTTCCGGGAATCAGAATCCTTACACGGACTGGGCGTTTATGTCCCTTCATTCAGGATGTGCCAAAGACTTTTCAACTCTACCTGCCTTGGGATACATGGGGTCATTCCGATCTCTTCGCTACAGCAACAAATCCTTTCATTTCAGCCGATATTCGCTTGGGTGCTCTACGATTGGATGGCAGTCTTGGAATCCCCATCCATTCCGCGGTTATCCCCTCAGCAACGATCAACAGTACCCGTCTTTTCACGTCGCCCGATGTCGCCATTGTGAATGGACGTCGAAAATCATTCTCAGCCACCGATCAGGAATACCATATTGCACCGCTGCAGGATATCTCCAGGGCCGACCAAACCTATTTTTTCTGGGACCAAGGTAGTTACCAGATGCAGGACATTCAAATTGGCGGCAGTGCCCAACTGGATGAATCTCGTAATCTCATGCTAGCCGGTCAAGCGCGTAACCATCCCGGTCCCTATGCCAAAGCGGGACCCAGTAGCGATAATTATCAGGGAAATGTCCTTCAGAACTATTTATTCGATTATCAACAAAATGCTGCTCCATCATTTCATTTCAACTTTAGTCTCCTGCATCAAAAAGAACAGGCTGGACTCCCACTACTCTTGGAACAGGGATTACTTACTTCGGATCGTCGCCACTCACGCACCCTGGCCTATGGCCTCCAACTCAACTGGACTCCTGGCCCAGTCAATATTCAATTATATACTGCCACCATGACGAACTATTTAACCATTACAACCGATATGACCAACGACAGCTACATCGATCGTCGTAGCCTTAGTCAATGGATGGGAGGCATCCTCACTTATGATTTGAGCTCGGCTTGGCACCTCGTAGGTGGCATGGACGTCAAGCAGCGCAGCATATCGGATAAATCACTCGGCTATCGGATGTCCCGGTGGCTCAAAAACCGGGCTGGCGTGACCTGGACTGGAAACAGGCTTTCGGCATATAGTGGACTGGCCCTTATCGAAAGTGACCTGAAGCTGGAAGGTTGGGTTGTCTATCGAAAACAGAATATATGCCTGAAATTCTCCAAAGAGTCCGGCGTTTTCTTCGACTACCCACATCATAATCGACGCCAATTTCAGGACAGTGTCTCGTGGTTAGAAAATCCCCTAGCCCTGGATAAACTCATACTTACTGGACACATAATCAGCAGCTCTGGGATTATCACCGCTCAACTTGCCCAGATTACAACAGGGGATCATCGCACTGCTGCAACTGCCGGTCTCATGACCGATTGGGAATTGTGGAAGGACATCCTGCGTTTCTCAGGCACCGTCACGGCGGTAAACACCCAAGACACATGCGTCTTCCCCACTCATCTATTCACTCAGGGCAGTGTCACATTCACCCTGCCCCTGCGGCGCATGCGAGCCCGCCCATTTGCCGCAGCAACTGTTTCCTACATCTCCAATGATTTCGCCATATGGCTGGATCCCCGCTACGCGGATAGCGCACCTTATGTGAATCCAGGTGGTACCACCTCCTCGGTCCTCTGGGTAAGTGCTGAGGTGGGGCTGAAAGCCAAGAACTTCGAATTAAGAATGAGAATCTATAATCCGTTTGGTGCAACGATCCAGAACTCCCCGTTCTATCTACCTCAACCGGGTTGGGGTGATTTATACATGCGTCACTATAGCCTCTCTTGGCGTTTCCCGCCGCAAACCCCGACGCAATCAACACCACCGACCACGCAGTAGAAAAGATCTGATTTAATCCCAACCAATTAACCTCTGGCATTAATTCAGATTTTACTTGGATTTGAACAAAGTATGTCCTTAAACTTAAGTAGGAATCATTACTACTTATGATGAGATATAGCAAGCAGAGAAATAATATCCTGGAAGTTCTTCGTAGAACCGAGAGCCATCCCACCGCCGAGTGGATATTTAAGAACGTGCGGCGAATGGTTCCGAATATTAGCCTGGGGACTGTCTACCGCAATTTGAATCAGCTTGCCGACGGTAATTTGATTCAGCGTATTTACGACGATGGCTTCGTGAGATATGATGGCAATATGACTCGTCATGACCACTTCCGATGCGGACAATGCCAGAAAATCTTCGATATTGATATCCCATTGGAAGGTGTCGAGGAGTTTATTGCCCGGGATGAGCGTTTCAATGCCAATGACTACTCCATTGAAATCATTGGTGAATGCACCGAGTGTCAACTCAAAAATGAGGAGGAATAGGCCATGTCGTTGAAAGTTGGCGAGAAAGCACCACGATTTACTGGACAGGATGTAGATAAAAAGACCCTATCATTGGAAGACTACCTTGGCACGAAAAACATCTTTCTGGTGTTTTACCCCTTGGCATTTTCATCAGTCTGTTCTGTCCAATTGCCTAACTATAACCGAAATCTGGAGGGATTCCAAAAACGGGATACAGAAGTCATCGCCGTTAGCGCCGACAGCGGCTTGAGTCAAAGCGCTTTCTGCGATTCGCTGGGCGGAATTGATTTTCCCATGTTGAGCGATCGCAAGCTCGAGATTGCTGATCTGTACGGTGTGGCATTGCCTGACGGCTTCTCTACTCGTGCGGAATTCTTGATCGACAAGGAAGGCGTGCTTCGCTGGATGAATGTTGAGCAAAGCCCCGGCGATGATACTCCGTCTATCGATGACATTTTTAACGCTATTGACGGTCTATAGCAAATCGGCTGTCATCTGATTAAACCACCCACCAAACTGAATAAGGAGAGAATGATGAGTTTGAAAGGGAGCAAAACCGAAGAGAATCTGAAAGCAGCATTTGCTGGTGAGTCACAGGCCAATCGACGTTACCTTTATTTCGCACGCCAAGCGGACATTGAGGGGTATCCCGAGGCTGCTGGAGTGTTTAAAAACACCGCCGATGGTGAAACCGGTCATGCTTTTGGACACTTGGAATTCCTGCAGGAAGTAGGTGATCCCGCCACCGGACTTCCTATTGGGGATACCGAGAACAACCTGAAGGCTGCCGTTGCTGGCGAGACCTATGAGTATACCGAGATGTATCCTGGCTTCGCTAAATCAGCACGGGATGAGGGCTTCAGTGAGATTTCAGAGTGGTTTGAAACTCTTGCGAGGGCTGAAAAATCCCATGCCGGGAAATTTCAGTCTACACTGGACTCACTGTCCTGATTTGTCTATTCCGTCACGGTGTGTTACAACACACCGTGACGGGTCCTTTGACATATCCTTTACTATTTTTTTATAAATTAACCAACGTAGGCGCTCAACATGCTTGACCACAGCGATACTACCCACGCGATCTACGATATCCAGTCTCCCGACTATTGGGATCTAACATCATTGGAGCGAGAGCTTGATCGGGTGTACGACATCTGTGTTGGCTGCCGTCTCTGCTGGAATCTGTGTCCCTCGTTCCCCGCCTTGTTCAATGCAATTGATGGTCAAGCAGAGCAAAAAAGGCAAATTGCTGAGCAGGAAGGTCGTGTCGGTGCCGTGGAAGAACGCACCGAATACAAGGATCTCCCGGAAGGCATGCACGCTGCCGAAGCCAGCATCGAAGTTGAGTTTGTTGGACAGGTCACCGAGCTTACTGAAAACGAAAAATGGCGTGTTATCGACCTCTGTTATCAGTGCAAGCTTTGTGATCCGATCTGCCCGTATACTCCTGACAAAGAACACGAATTTCAATTGGATTTCCCTCGGCTCATGCTGCGTGCGCAAGCCATTCGTACGCAAACTCGGGGAAAGAAACTAAGCGACATTTTTCTGAGTCGTACCGATTCCATGGGAAAAATGGGAACCCGTTTGGCCCCCTTATCCAACTGGGTTAATGGCTTCTGGCTGTTCCGTTTTCTTATGGAAAAAGTGATGGGAATCAGCCGCCGCAGATCACTGCCAAAATTTCACCGGGAAACCTTCGTCAGGTGGTTCAGGAAACATCGTAGAACGGTGTCTGTGCCAACCTCCCCCATTGGTAGGGTAGTGATATTTCCTACCTGCTATACCAATGCAAACGATCCGGGGGTTGGACGTGCTTCCGTTAAGGTCCTGGAGCATAATGGCGTCGAGGTTCAAATAGCCAATGAGCGCTGCTGCGGGGCACCTCATTTAAGCGCTGGAGACTTCGAGGCCTTTAGCAAACAAGCTGTGCCCAATATCATTGAACTGGCACGGTGGGTGGAGCAGGGATATAAGATTGTGGTGACCGGGCCTCCTACATGCTCTTTGACCATCCGTCAGGATTATGTCTATGTGGGCCAAGGTGATCAGGATATGTCTTCGAAGGTAGCCCTGGTGGCAGCGAATACCATGGATATCTCGCAGTACCTGATGATGCTCCATAAGGAAGAGAAACTAAACACCACTTTCGTCAACGAACTGGGCGAGGTTAATTACCATCTTCCCTGTCATCTGAAGGCTCAGAAAAGCGGCTACAAGAGTCGCGATTTACTCCGGCTGGTCCCTGGCACGAAGGTCAATATGATCGATAAATGTTCCGGAATGGATGGTGGCTGGGGCATGAAGGCGGAGTTCTTCGACGAATCCATGCAGGTGGCTGATAAACTGGTCAATACGATAAACCGCAAACCTGCACAGCACACCTGTTCTGATTGCACACTGGCAGGAATGCAGATCCACCAGGCTAGCAAGGGAGATATCGTACCACTCCATCCTATCTCTCTCATACAACATGCCTATGGCCTGGATGAATAATAATCGGATATGTGAGATCTACAGAGGTGAGTGAATGAAACCGGTTACTTTGGACGATTTGGTAAATATCGCGGATTACGAACGAGATCGAGACGACATTCGCAAAGCAGTAATGGAACACAAAGCGCGGCGCAGAGTTGCCTTGGGACCCGATATCTCCTTGACTTTTGAAGACCGTCAAACGATCATTTTCCAGATCCAGGAGATGATGCGCGCTGAGCGGATGGTTCATGACGATGCAATCCAGGAAGAAATCGATATCTACAACACCCTTCTACCTGGTGAAAATAATCTTAGCGCTACATTATTTATTGAGATAACCGAGGAGGCCAGGATCAAAGAGAAGCTCCACGCGTTCCTCGGCCTGACTGATGGTAAAAGTCTCTGGCTGCAGTTGGGAGAAGAAAGGGCATTCGCAGAGTTTGAAGCTGGTCGCAGTGAAGAAGATAAGATCAGCTCAGTGCATTATGTGCGTTTTCCTCTGGCAATCCAGGTACGTGAGATACTGATCGATCCAGCCATTGCAGCAAAACTATGTATCAGCCATGGCGATTATCGTTATGAGACTAATCTCTCAAAGGATGCGAGAGAATCCCTCTCTATGGATTTCCAGGAGCAGAACCAGTGACTGCTGGCCTTGGTTCTGACACAGACGCCCTGTCTCGCTACGTCAGGCGCCAAATAAAGATTTACATTAATTGGGAAAAGGAACCTTTTTCCACAAGCACCAAACCAACCACGAGAAAGAGGAGTACAAATTATGGCACATGAAGCACGTGACTTTAGCTACTTGCTGGGGACACTGGAGGGGATTTCCGACAAGCTTCTGGAATCTCATTTCGGTCTTTACAAGGGCTACGTAGCAAGGCTGAATCTGATCGAGGAGGAGCTTAAAAAGACCGATAAGGCTCATACCAATTACAGCTGGGGACACTGGTCGGAATTAAAGCGCCGGGAAGCAGTCGCATTTAACGGCACCTATCTTCATGAATCGTATTTCGAAAATCTGCCGGCGAAGGGAGAGCCCAGTGCTGATCTGAAGCAGGCCATCGCGGAATCATTCGGCAGTTACGAGGAATTCATCAAGGATCTGAAGGCCACTGGCCTGTGCACTATCGGATGGGTTGTACTAACCAAATCCCGCGTCGATGGTAAACTGCATACCTATATGCTCACGGAACACCATGTGGGATTCCCGGTTCATCAGGACATCCTGCTTGTACTGGACAGCTTTGAACATGCGTTTGCTATGGATTATGGCACTGATCGCGGTTCCTACATTGATGTCTTCATCAATAATATCAATTGGGAAGTGGTGAACCGGCGCTTTGCGGAGCTGTAAATTACTGGCTCAGTCGTTGCCAATCGCATGGCGTGCGATAGTTCTTAACTAGTATCATGGGGAGGTCGGAACCGGTTGATTTTTCACTGGTGACCTCCCCTGATTACGAACAACTATAGTTGAATTTATGCGCATTTACTTTGCTGGAAGTATGAGCGGCGGCCGACAACAGGCCTACCTCTATCCCCGGATGATTGAAGAATTAAAACAATATGGGGAAGTTCTCACCGAATTCGTGGGGAACCTGGGATTCACCCGCATGGGCGAAAGGGACACAACACCAGAGGCTATCTACCAGAGGGATGTCGACTTCATCAATAGCTGTGATGTAATGGTTGCGGATGTTACAGTTCCCTCTCTGGGTGTCGGTGTGGAAACAGCCTTGGCGAGTATGCATGGAAAGTCGGTCCTCGCCCTTTACCAACCTGGAGAAGGCCGCAAACTCTCGGCAATGATAGCTGGCAATCCCCACGTCACGGTTGCAGAATATCAGTCCCAGGAAGAAGCCACAGCTGCCATCGGCCGGTATTTCGAAACTATGGCTCCCTCCTCCTCGTCAAAGCAAGTTAGCTGAAGCTGCGCTTTTATTAGCCTCCCCGCTATGCAATTAGGTTCCCTCCATATCGATCACCCCATTTTCCTGGCACCCATGGCCGGTGTGACTGATCATCCTTTCCGCGTCTTGTGCCGTCAACAGGGAGTGGGACTGGTATATACCGAGTTTGTGAGTGCCAATGGGGTCATACGTGAGAGTTCCAAAACCTTGGACTTGGTAAAGTTCACTCCCTCTGAACGGCCAATTGGAATACAGCTCTTTGGTGAAACTCCGGAAACTATTGCCAGCTCAGCAAGATTATTGGCAGAGAGGTTCCATCCCGACCTCATCGATCTGAACTTCGGCTGCCCGGTGCCCAAGGTTACCCGGAAAGGCGCCGGTTCAGCTATGCTGCGAGACTTGCACCTCATGCGTGCGGTGGTCCGGGCTACCGTACAGGCTGTGCCCCATCTCCCTGTGACAGTAAAGATGCGCGCGGGTTGGGATAGCAACGAAATTGTTGCTGTCGAAGCCGCCATAATCATTGAGGAAGCCGGCGGTGCGGCCATTGCTATACACCCCCGTACCACAAAACAACAGTTTACCGGGAACGCCGACTGGACAATAATTAAAGCGGTGAAGGAACAGGTATCAATCCCTGTTATTGGAAATGGGGATATCTTCACGGCGGAGGATGCCCTGCAGATGTTTGCCGAGACTGGATGTGACGCCGTAATGGTGGCGCGTGGTGCATTGGGAAGACCGTGGATCTTCAAGCAGATCAACGACTTGCTGGACGGTAAGCCATCCACCCCGGCAATCCTTCCCGATATTGCACAAATGTGCCGGGAACATTTCGAACTGATGCGCGCAGACAAATCCGAGCGAGTCGCAGTGAATTTCTCTAAGAAACATTTCGGTTGGTATCTTAAGGGCTTTCCGGGAGCTTCGAAGTGGCGCAAAACTTTCATGGATTGTCGAACGAATGAAGATATTTCCCGCAGGCTGGATCAGTTCGCTGAATTCACCGGAATGCAGGAACACCGGCAGATTGAACTCAAACGGGATTCAGCCTCAGTCACAATCTGAATTAAAGCGGATCAATCTCACAATTATAGCTCACATCCATCGGTATTTCCAGTTGCTTCTCTGGTTATGGACCAATAGATCAAGTTGATCGGGCAATTTGGACAATTATTCCGCCATCCCCTTGACTGGCATTGTGATAAGAGGCAGCCTCACTTTAAATTTGGCAGATAAAATAAAGGAGAAAGGAGCTGATTTGGATATTCTGAATGCAATGAGTCAACCCGCAGGAGAGGGTTCTGGTGGTGGAGCACTTGCTTTCCTACCCATGGTCCTCATGTTCGCCATTATCTATTTCCTGCTCATCCGTCCTCAAGTTCGACGGCAGAAACAGCAAAAGCAAATGCTTGGGATGCTGAAGAAAGGTGATCAGGTACTTACCCGGGGAGGCATCTACGGCAAGATCGAAGCTTTTAAAGGCAAGGATGAAAATCAAGTGATCCTTGACATCGGCAAAGGAACCAAGATCACCGTTGCTCGATCGTACGTTGTTGGTCAGGCTTCCGAGGGAGTTGAAGCACCTAAAGGCGACTGATGGCAGTACTGCCCATCGTAAAATACGGTGATCCCCTGCTCCGAAAACGGACCCGGAAGGTCACCGACATTCAATCTCTCCAACCCCTCTTGGAGGATATGTTTGAGACTATGTACGAAGAGGAGGGAATGGGTTTGGCGGCAAATCAGGTGGGCTTGGATTTGAATTTTGCAGTTATTGACATCACCCATAATGATGAAGACGACTATCCACGCGTCATAGTCAATCCGGAGATTCTCGAGACGTCGGGCGATTACGACATGGAGGAGGGTTGCTTGAGTATTCCTGAGATCCGAGCTACGATTTCCCGTCCTGAGAAAATTCTGGTCCAGTACCAGGATGAGACCGGTGAGATACACAAGGAATACGTCGAGGGATTACTGGCACGGGTCATTCAACATGAGGTGGACCATCTTAACGGCGTTTATTATATTGACCATTTAACTCCCACTAAGCTCGCAATTCTTGATAAACGACTATCCGAAATTTCCGAAAAGGGTGTACCCTCCTCAGGAATAACCCTTTAAACATTTCGTGGGGGTTCTATGCGCCTAGTATATATGGGAACCCCAGCCTTCGCTGAGCCAACACTCCGCCAACTGCATTTTTCACATCACCAGGTAGTGTCGGTTGTGACCGGTCTGGACAAACCGGTAGGCCGTGGTCAGAGGGTTAAATCTCCACCAGTAAAACGTCTGGCGCAGGACTTGGATTACCCGATTCTCCAGCCTGCAAGACTCAAGGATGAGGCCTTCTACTCTCAGCTGGTCGACTTGGCGGCCGATATCCTCGTTGTAGTGGCTTTTCGTATTCTGCCGGATAGTCTTCTTTCCCTTACGCCTCACGGTGCGATTAATCTCCATCCATCGCTATTGCCAAGATATCGGGGCGCAGCTCCGATCCAGCATTGCCTCTTGGATGGTGAAACGACCACGGGTATTACTACTATCGCCCTGACACCCACAATCGATGCTGGGAATATTCTCCTGCAGAGAAATTGTGACATCTTTCCCAATGATGATTTCGGATCACTTTCTGAGCGGCTTGCACAGTTGGGTGCCGAACTGGTTGTAGATACCTTGGACAAGATGGAGCAAGACGACATAATACCACAGCCTCAATCAAGGCTTGTTGAGGGCGACATACCCGGCGCGCCCAAAATAAGGCCGGAAGATTACATAATCCGTTGGAAAGACTCGGCAGCTGCAATAAGAAACCAAATCCGTGCTTTTTCACCTAAACCTGGGGCTGCCACCCTCTTTGAAGGTCAGCGGATGAAGCTTTTCAAGGCGGAAGTGAATCATGGTCATGGGGATCCTGGTGAAATCCTGCAGATTGATCAGGGTCAACTGCAAATAGGTACGGGTGAAGGCATCTTGGCTGTCTCCGAGGTACAGCTGGAGGGACGTCGACGAATGAAAGTGGATGATTTCCTCCGCGGGACAGTGATTCCTCCAGGAACTCGACTGGGATTCTAAGGGGACGATAAAATCTTCGATCAAGTCCGGAAAATTGCCTATGACGTCCTGGCCAGGGCCGAGAAGAGCGGCAACAGAGTCGATGAAGTATTGCACAGGGAACTCAAAACTGGCAGCCTGACAGCGCAGGACCGGCGCTTCATCACCAGACTGGTCATGGGAACCACTCGTATGCGGGGACGGCTGGATTCCGAGCTGGCAACCTGTTATAACGGTCGTTATAACAGTCTCGAACACGCGGTAAAACGATTGCTTCGCTTTGGCGCCTATCAACTAAGGTACATGGACAGCGTTCCTCCTTATGCCGCAATAGATACTACGGTGACATTGGCACGCGATATTCGCTTGGTACGAGCAGCAGGTTTGGTCAATGCGGTATTGCGGGATTTCAGCAAACGGCCACCACAGGAATTTTCATTATCATCCACCGAAGAAATCGCCGCTGCCTATAGTCACCCCGAATGGCTAGTTGAGCGTTGGCTGGATCAATGGGGCCGGGAAAAGACCATCACCCTGATGGACTGGAATAACCTTGAGCCGACATTATGGTTCAGAATGCGAAAGGAAGAAGTTCATCAGCAATATTTCCGTGACACTGTCCATAAACTGAGCCTTTCATCCGAATCTCATCCATATCTCCATGATTATGTCAGAGTGAACCCTTCACCTGCTCCCTTGCTGGAACCGGAGCACTTGGACCGGGGAGCATTTATTGTGCAGGATCCATCCTCAGGAGCAATCGTCGAAGCTGTGGATCCTCAGCCGGGTGAGAGCATCATTGATCTTTGTGCCGGACCGGGAGGGAAAACCGCCCTGTTGGCGGATGCCGTAGGACATGAAGGATCTATTCTGGCATACGAAATCGATCATCAAAGGGTGGCGATGATCAATGACACCGTCAATCGGCTGGAGCTGAATAATGTAGATATCTACCCCGGTGATGCAACTGGCAAACCTCTTCCGAAAGTAAATAAAATCCTTGTGGATGCCCCGTGCATGGGAACGGGAGTGATGGCACGCCGCGCCGATCTTCGTTGGCGGCGACAGCCGGAGAATCTCGATGAAATGACCACGAATCAGATGAAATTGTTACGGCACGCTGCTCGATACCTGAATACTGGCGGTTCTTTAATCTATGCCACCTGTTCTCTAGAAGATGAAGAAAATTGGAAACTCATACAAAACTTTCAGAATGGTCATCCCAATTTCTATATTGACCCCATGCCGGAGAATGTACCTCAGAATTGGATAGATTCAGGTGGTGCTCTTTGTACTTTCCCACCTGACAGTGATGTCGACGGTGTCTTTGCTGTCCGGTTGAAAAAGTCATGAAAGTAAAATCGGTAATCCAATTTATTGTAGCTCTCGGAGGCCTGGGCATCGTTTTTGCCCTTGTGGTTGACCAGGTCCTCATGCCCGCATACGTTCGTCAAGGGCAAGTCCGTTTCTTGCCAAATGTAGTCGGTTTGCCCTACCCGAAAGCTGTTAACACTCTTAAAAAGGAAGGCTTCCGAACAGAGAGGACCTTCGTCACTCACACCCAGGAGTATCCACCCGATCAAGTATTTGAGATGTACCCCAAAGCGTATTCGCGCGTAAAAAAGGGACGCATCATTCAGCTCACCGTCACCGCTGAAGAAAGAATGGTGTCCGTCCCGGATCTGATCGGCAAGACCTTGCGCGCGGCAGAAATAGAAATCCAAAGGGCAGGGTTGGCAATTGACACTGTGATGAACAACTATAACGACGATTTTGATCCGGGTGTCGTGACTTGGCAGAAGCCACGCGGAGAAAACCTGCTTCGTCGAGGTGCGAGTGTTTCCTTAATGGTTAGCTTAGGCCAGGCTCCTCTGTCATACTACGTCCCAAGTGTAGTCGGTATGGGGCTCCAATCCGGTCGGCGGGAAATCCTGGACGCTGGTCTTGAACTAGGCCGCGTCAGATACCTCTATGCCCCCAATCTGTTGCCCAATACGATCGTCGACCAAAGCATCGCCGGCGGAACGGTGCTGAAAGTCAAACGGGCGATCAATTTGACCGTTAGTACCTATGACAGGGATCAGGAATGATTACATGTTGGGGCGTATGGTACATTACTAAGGATCTTCAGAATTTCTCCCTTTGCCGCTTCGATGCAGACAGAAATGCCGCGGCCTGAATCAATCTTCCCATTGGTGAAAAGGTAACATTAATTATGCAAAATATATCACCAAGTCTCCTTAGCGCTGATTTTTCATGTCTGAAAGATCAGATAAATACTGTTGAAAAAGCAGGTGCCAACCGCCTTCATCTAGACGTCATGGACGGACACTTTGTACCCAATATTACTTTTGGACCACTCGTAGTGCAGGCGGTACGTAAAGTAGCAAACTCAATCCTCGACACCCACCTCATGATCGAGAAGCCCCATCGCTTCCTCCAGCAATTCGCCGAGGCGGGCGCCGATACCATCATTATCCACGCCGAGGCTAGCGAGGATTTAGGTCGTGACTTGGGTACCATCCGGGCCTTGGGAGCTGCACCTGGAATAGCCATTAATCCCGATACCGATTTCGATGTGCTAAAACCCTATCTCATTGATCTGGAATACGTTCTTATCATGTCTGTATTCCCGGGATTTGGTGGCCAGCAATTCATTGAAGATACCCTGATGAATATGAGTAAGGCGGTTGCAGCGCGCAGAGAGCATCACTATCTTGTTGCGGTTGATGGTGGCATCAACATCGAAACGATTGACCGGATTGGATCTACCGGCATCGACATTGCTGTGGTCGGCTCAGCGCTGTTCGGAGCCCCGGATATCGCAAAGCGCTATCGAGAACTCCAAAAATGAGATTGTTACCCTTTGTTCAGGAACGTGGGAGAAAAGTCGTTCACTTGGTGTCCAGTATTATACCCCTTGGCTATTGGGCTGTCGGCCCTGAATTAGGTAAACCTCTGCTTGTTCTATTGGTCCTTGCGATGGCGCTCTTCGAACTTGCTCGTATGTACCTGCCCCGCGGTCGTATCTTATACAAGAAGTTCTTCGGCTATGTGACCCGTCAACATGAATATGATCGTCCTTCCGGTGCCCTGTACGTCTTCGTGGGATATCTCCTGGCGGCCTTATTATTCACCCCCGCCATAGCGATACTTACTATGCTCTTTACAAGCATCGGTGATACGGCCGCTGCTCTCATCGGACAGCGTTACGGCAAAATACGGATTGGGTCAAAAACCCTTGAAGGAACCTTAGCCTGTTTCTTCGTCTGTCTTCTGTTGACCATACCTTCTAATTTGACCTTGCTGGCAAGTTTAACCGGAGCATTCACTGCCGCAATAGCTGAACTCATTCGATGGCCCTTTATTAACGATAACCTTGCCATACCCGTGCTATCAGGTGCGGCAATTACTCTGGTTATAGCCGCCGGCTTATGAGCTTCCTGATTCCTCAAGTTCTCTGGGCACTGCCTGCTGCTGCTATCCCGCTGATTATCCACCTGCTCAGCCGTGCCAACACACGTGTCATGGATTTCAGCACACTTTATTTTCTTCGTCGATTGGAACACGAATCTATCCGACGGCTGAAATTGCATCAATGGTTGGTGGTGCTCCTGCGAACATTACTCTTGCTGATCCTGATTCTGCTTTTAGCCCGACCTGTCGTAAAGGGCTATTTCCGGGGCTGGATTGGTGATAATGCTTCTACCATATCGGTCGTGATCGTCGACAATTCCTTCAGTGCCAGTGGGGATAATCCTGGTATGGATCAACGTGGCGTTGGGGGACAAATAGCACGCTTGCGTTCGAAGCTTGAACCCCTCTATGAGGTTCTCGCCGATCAGCGGAATCAAGGGCGGATCGTCATGTTCCGATCCTCCGATGCCAGCATGATCTATGATGGACTCGTTTCCGATTTGCCCGGAATCGATGATATCGCCGGGCTATGCCAACCTGGACTTCGAAACGATCGGATGGATTTGATTCTGGATTCGCTGAAGGCACCGGCCTTTCAAGATGCCGCTAAACTTTACGCGAACAGGGAACTCTTTCTCATTAGTGATTTTCAGGTTCATTTACAGCCTATACTCCGTCAGTTTAGTACGGATACTTCCGTGTGGAAGGATTGGCATTTCTTCCTTATCTATCTTCCTGACCAGGACCATAATATCGCTGTAATAAACACCGAAGTCGAATCCGCCATTCCCTTGGTGGGTGAACTCATGGAGGTATCTGTAGCCCTTAGTAATACAGGAACCCGACCCGGAGAGAAAATTCCCGTGCAGATTGTGCTGAATGACATGCGATCCGGACAATTGGTTGTAGACCTAAGGCCCGGCGAAAAGAAAACGGTACAGTTTCAAGTCGCACCTGTCGAATCTGGTCACCAAAGGGGCTATGCCGAAGTAGAGCGTGATGAGCGAATGGGTGATAATCGCTTCTATTATTACGCTTATATCCCCCCCGTCTTGCGTGTTCTACTTGTCGAATCCTCCGGTTTTAGTCCTTCCTTCGTTAAGGAAGCACTGCTCTCATTGGTATCTGATAAACCCCACATTCAACTGCAAATTCTGGATCCTGATGATCCTGTTTGGTCACCTGATATTATCGATGCTGTAATCTTGAATGGCTTGGAAGCGATCCCCAGTATTTTGCTCAGACAGTTAAAAGAATTCCTTGAAGGGGGAGGCACCTTGATAATTATTCCCGGACCGGATGAATCAACCTATCAGGGTATAGCGACAATCCAACAGGAGTTCGATCTTCCGCTGTTTCAAGCCATACCAGAAAGCTTTGAATCTCCCCTGTCTCTTGACCGAACCAGGTTAAGCCCGGGCACTTTGACAAGAGTATTCCGGAAGGAATCTGAGATTGATGACCTTCCCAAGGTGTCGCGGTTGTATCCTCTTAATCCCCGCGGGAATGATGAGGTGCTATTGTGGGCTGAGAACCGCAAATCCCTGTTAATCCGTTCCGGTATCTTAGATGGGAATGTCTTGGTCTTCAGTCTACCTTTTCATTTACAATGGACGGATTTGCCTCTTCAGGGCAGCTTCATTCCCCTTTGGCACCATTTGATCTTCTGGCGTAGTACCAGTGATGTCCTGGAAGATGTGCGTATAGGTGATACGCCCACCTTGGAAGTCTCACCTCTTGAAGCTACTCAACCGATGACTTTGACATCACCGAATGGAATGACCAGTTTGGTAATTCCCAGTATTCGAACACGCTCAGTAGTCTTGAAGAATTTAGACTGGCCAGGGATTTACGCTCTTTCCACCCGGAACCGCCATCGACCTGAAACTGACGATATCCAGGGACGTGAGTTCAGTTTCAGGGTCAATATTCCTGCCAGAGAACTCGAGAGTCGGTATCTCACCAGATCTGCTATTCTGAATATTCTGAATTCGGATCAGATGTTTGTACTTGATGAAGATCAAGATGCTCATGAATTCGTTCGGCAGGCTCGCTTTGGCCGCGAACTTTGGCGACCTCTCCTCTATTTCTTGATAATACTTGTTATATTAGAAATGATCTTGGGGAATGCATACCACTCGCTACGACGATCCGACTCACGGCCATAAGCAGTTGGAAAATGCAATCCTGGTCGGTGTTGATTGGAGTGGTTCAACGCCCCAATTGTTAGAAGAACACCTTGCCGAATTACGTCTGCTCGCCGAAACAGCCCGTGTGGAAGTGATAGGGCAGATATCCCAGCGACGTGATCGCCCGGACGCTTCAACATTCATCGGCAAGGGCAAGGCAACATCACTTGTGAATCAAGCACATGAATTGGATTGCAGTCTCCTGATCTTTGATGATGACCTGACACCGGCCCAACAGAAAAACCTGCAACGTCTGGCTGGTGATGATATGAAGATTATTGATCGTAGTGGGCTGATACTTGATATCTTTGCTAGACATGCTAGATCCCGCGAGGCCAAAACACAGGTTGAGCTCGCTCAGCTGCAGTATTTACTCCCCCGGCTCACCAGGCAATGGTCTCACCTTGAAAGACAGATGGGAGGAATCGGTACCCGCGGAGGCCCCGGTGAAGCACAAATTGAAGTGGATCGCAGACTTGTGCGCACACGGATCAAGAAACTCAAAGATGAACTAAAGCATATCGCTGCCGAACGAGTAGTCCAGAATCTGCGCCGCAAAGACTCCTTTCGAATCGCCTTGGTAGGGTACACCAATTCTGGAAAATCAACCTTGATGAACGCCTTGACCGATGCTGATGTCTACGTCAAAGACCGTTTGTTTGCTACCCTGGATACGACTACCCGCAGGCTTCACTTGGAGAGTAGCCAGAATATCCTTCTAAGTGATACGGTTGGATTCATTCGAAAACTGCCTCATCACCTAATCGCTTCCTTTCGCTCAACCCTGTCCGAAGTATCTGAAGCCGATCTGCTCCTTAAAGTGGTTGATGTCTCATCACCTCAAGCAGAGGACCATTTCAATACCATTAACGAGGTTTTGCATACTCTCGGATTGAATGAAAAGCCGAGTATCGTCGTGCTGAATAAATTGGACCTGATTAGTGATAAGGGAACCTTGAAACGGCTGCAATATCATTGGCCGGAAAGTGTGGTAATCTCAGCCAGGCAGCGTTTACGCCTGGATCAATTGGAAGCGGCTATCCTGAAAGCCTTTTCACGAGAATTTGAAGAATACAAAATAGAAATTCCCACTGGTAAATCGAAACTGATCAGCACTGTTTATGACATTTTAGAGGTGAAAGAACGATCCTTTGAAGGAGATATGACAGTTCTTACGGTACGAGGTCCAAAGGAAGCAATCGAGACCGTACTTGAACGCATCACAGATATTGAACCATAGAATATTCTCCATGATCACTCTGGGTAGCAATAATCGGCAATAAATAAAGATGCCCGCGAGCTAACCGAACTCAAGATCCCGTTCTATTATGAACGGTGGGCCCCTCTCAACTAAAGCAGGCTTCCTTAATCCGCCCGTAGACGAAAAGGCCTGCGCTGCGTTAACCGAATATGGCGCCCTATTAAGTGAGATTGACGGATCTGAGTTACAAGCTAACCCGCGAGCAATATTCTTCAAAGAGCCGATTACAACTTAAGCGATCCCACAGCAGACGTCAAGAGATACCGGCTATTTAGGTTCTTGTTTCACGTCGAAGTCCCTTGTTCCAACGTCATTGGGTAATCTAGCACTTCCCCCTCTGAGTGAGCAATCACTACCGCCCCAATCGAATCACTGGTGATATTCACCACCGTTCGATACATGTCTAAAGGTCGGTCTACCGCCAGCATCGTTCCTACCAGCAGGGCTGCTTGTGCGTTGTTACCCAGGCCCACTGCATTCAGCACAATGAAAATCATTACCAATCCCGCCGAAGGCACTGCAGCTGCGCCGACCGATGCAAGGAAAGCCACCATTACGATTGTGATTTGATCCAAAAGGGTCATGGGAAAACCCAACGCCTGTGCAATAAACAAAACACCGGCGCATTCATAGAGAGCTGTACCATCCATGTTGATGGTCGCCCCTAAAGGCAGGGTGAAGCTGCTGATATGGTTCGAAACACCCACATTATTCTCCACGCAGTCCATGGTAACGGGAAGCGTCGCACCGGAAGAACTGGTTGAGAAGGCTGTGGCCATGGCAGGGGCCATAGCTTGGAAATGTTTGATTGGACTATGTCGAGTGAATAGAAAGATCAGCAATGGCAGGATAACAAACAGGTGAATCGTCAAACCGGTTCCGATTGTAATCATATACATACCGACAGCTTTGAATAGATCGAAACCGGCTGTTGCTACGGCACTTGATATCAACCCAAAAACACCGATGGGTGCCAGTCGGATAATACCGCGTGTCAGCCGCATCATGGCGCGGAAACTGTAGTCAAAGAAATTCAATAAAAACTCGTACGGTTTGCCCTTTAATCTTGTAATGGCAAAACCGAACATCAGGGAAAAGAAAATAAGTCCCAGTATGTCGCCTTGGGCTGCGGCTTGAACCGGATTAACCGGGATTAAGCGAACGATAATTTCTCCCAACGATTGGGGATGCTGGAGCTGAGAAGGATCAAAATCACTTCCTACACCCGAAATTGTCAATCCTTGACCGGGTTGGATTATGTTCGTCAGGGTCAGTCCAACCAGGATTGCCAACACCGAGCTGAGAAAGTAATAGCCAAGTGTTTTGGCACCCAGGCGTCCCAAAGCGTGGCTGTCTCCCAATTGGGCTACGCCGGTTGTGATGGATGTAAGCACCAATGGAACGATGATCATCTTCAGCAAGCGCATGAAGATGGTACCCAGCGGTGCGGCGATGAGAGCTTTGTCACCTAATAGTAAAGCAAAGACCGTCCCTAAGATCATCGCGATAAATATTTGCCAATGTAGCTTCAGCTTCATTTGAGGCCCTGGTTGTTTAGCAGACGGTTCAGACCAACTGGCAGAATTAAGTTTCGTTTCGAGAACCGAGTTTACAATCTACCCGAAAACCATGCCTGAGGGCAACGGAGAATACTCATTCCGGAAATGGCATTTTCCACAGTATCAGGTGAAAGAGGATGTTCTATTGTATAAATTCAGGGGCTTTTTTCATGAGTCAATCATGTCCCTATGAGGTCATAAACGTAACTACTCTTCCCCCTCTATTGCGCTATCATTTACACTATACGCTCCTTGGCTCAGATATCCGGAATACAAACCGCGTAGATGGTATTGCGTCTCAAACACTATCGCTATCAGTATCTCATCTGTTGCGGAAAACGGGAGTTGAATAATGAAAGTTGCAGCTAGCATGTCTCGTCTTGGTACGGAAACTGCATTTGAAGTTTTAGTGAGAGCCAAGGAGCTTGAAAGCCAGGGAAAGGAAGTGATTCATCTTGAAATAGGTGAACCCGATTTCGATACGCCAGCCAATATCCGATCAGCCGCAAAGGCCGCCTTGGATGAAGGCTACACCCACTACGGTCCCTCTGCGGGCTTGCCCCTGCTGCGCCAGGCTATTGCTGAGGAGATTACTCGAACCAGGAGAGTAGATGTAAATCCAGGCCAGGTCGTCGTTACTCCCGGTGGGAAACCGATTATCTTCTTCTCACTATTGGCTACTGTCGATCCGGGGGATGAGGTCATTTACCCCAATCCCGGTTTTCCAATCTACGAATCCGTGATTAACTGGATGGGCGCGAAACCGGTACCATTGCCCATTCGGGAAGCAAATGATTTCAGCGTCGATGTGAATGAACTGGCGTCACTCATTACACCAAAAACCACCTTCATGATCCTCAACTCTCCAGCCAACCCCACTGGCGGTTTGATCAACGAAGATCAAATGTCACAAATTGCGAATTTGGTAAATGAACATAACATCACTGTGCTGGTGGATGAGATTTACTCCCGTATTATTTATGATGGCCAACATGTCTCCTTGCTGTCCTTCCCCGGCATGCAGGAACATGTGATTCTCTTGGATGGTTTCTCGAAGACCTATGCCATGACTGGCTGGCGCGCAGGGTATGGCGTGATGCCGGAAGAAACCGCCTTCTGGGTGTCACGCTTGATGACCAATAGTAATTCCTGTACGAATAGCTTTGTTCAGATGGCTTGTGTTGAAGCACTGAAAGGACCCCAGAAGGACTCCCAGGCAATGATCATGGAATTCCAGCGCCGTAGAGATGTGATTGTCAACGGCTTGAATACCATCGAAGGAATAAGTTGCCTGAATCCAATGGGAGCTTTCTATGTCTTCCCCAATGTCCAGGCGCTGCCAAAATCCAGTAAGGAACTTGAAGAGTACTTCCTGGAGGAATATTCCGTCGCCTCGCTGGCGGGAACATCCTTTGGCTCCTACGGGGAGGGATATCTGCGTTTCTCTTATGCCAACTCGGTTGAAAACATCCGGAAAGCTCTGGATCGTATAGCCGAGGGAGTAGCCAAGCTGTAAATTTCCGTCTATTTTTGAACCAAATACCGATGTCATCGTGAATATAGCCCTGCCATCCAGGGCAAATCGATACTCTACCATGGGAGAATTTTTATGAATCTTCTTATCGCTGTGGTTTTCATCTACCCCTTGATTCTCATTGGTGTCAGCCTCTGGCGTTCAAGACAAGTAAAGAGCCACGAAGACTTTATGGTGGCTGGTCGCTCTGTGCCGGTCATTTTTCTGGTCGGTACTCTTGTGGCAACCTGGATTGGTTCTGGTTCCCTGTTTGGGGGCGCCGGTCTTGCCTTCCGCTCCGGTATCTCCATGCTCTGGTTCTCATTTGGGGCTTGGGTAGGATTGGTAGTCGCCTATTTTATAGCCGGGAGAGTACGACGTATTGCCCAGTACACAGTCCCGGATCTATTGGAGCAGCGCTACAATCCAGCTGCCCGGATTCTCGGGACCGTAGCGATTATCTTAGCTTATGTGACCATTGCAGCCTACCAGTTCCGTGGTGGCGGATGGATTCTCAGCATCGTAACCGATGGTGCGATTACACCCACCCAGGGAATGTATATCACCGCTGCTGCCATTGTCGTTTTCACTGCCTTGGCTGGAATGGTTTCCATCGTAACCGTAGATGTATTCAACGGGATCATCATTACACTGGGGGTTTTATTCGCCTTGCCCTACATGGTGTTCCAACTTGGGGGGATCGCCTCCCTGACATCGAATCTCCCTGCCACACACTTAACTCCCATGGGAGGTCATAATGCCCTATGGGTGCTGGGTGTAGCAATGCCCACTTTCCTGCTGCTGCTTGGTGAGAGCGGGATGTATCAGAAATTCTTCTCCGCCAAGGATGAGTCCTCAGCACGCAAGGCTGTTGTTGGCATGGTGCTGGGAGTCATTGTCATTGAGACAGCCCTGGCCCTCCTGGCAATCGCCGGTCGCGCCGCCTACCCGGACCTTATGGAGCAGACATCTATCGTGGGACGCGCTGCTTCTGAAACAGTGATTCTCTACGTTGCTCGCCATGGCCTGCCAATTATGGGAGGTGCCGTATTGCTTGCCGCCGCGATTGCCATTGTTCTTTCGACGGGAAATACTTTTTTACTCGTTCCTTCCACCAATGCCAGCCGCGATATTTACCAGCGTTTTCTCAAGCCTGATGCCAGTGAGAAGCAAATGGTGAGCTTGCAGCGGATTTTCATCGTGATCTTCGGGGGAATTGGATTGCTCCTCCTCACACAGTTCGAGACAGTCCTTTCCATGGCGCTCTACGCATATTCGCTGGTTGGTGCAAGTTTAACGCCCGCTTTGCTGGCTGCTTTTCTTTGGAAACGTGTCACCGCCCAGGGAGGCGTCGCCTGTATTGCTGGGGGCTTGGGGAGCATTATCGGTATTGCCGTATTTAACCGATTAGGAGTGAACTTTTCCCTCACATTGGCAGGCACGGAATTCGACTTCGCCAGCAGCGAATATATTGTGATTCCGGGAGTCATTATCTCTATCAGTCTGCTGGTGATCGTCAGCCTCCTCACTGAGAAGTCTCCGGAAGAGAAGTGGGGTCCATTTTTCTCGAAAGCCAATTCTGAAACTGCACCAATCGTTGAATAATCCTTTCAACCTCTGTTTTGCTGGCGTGTCTGATATCGAAACGGAAGACACGGTCTACCTGCTAGGAGGAGTACCTCTACTTGTAAATTCTGGTCCGTCGATACCAGAATTACCTCCAGATGCGCGTCAGCATGTCTGACCGTCTGATCCATATCATCCTGAACCGGCCGAAAACCTTACTGGCTGTCGCTGCTGTAATCACCATTTTCCTTGGCTACCATCTGTCTAACCTCCGGATAGACTTCAGTCTGGAACAGTTGTTTCCTCAGCATGATCCTGATCGGCAAATCTACTCTGACTTTCGAGAAGACTTTGCCCTGGATGATGACATCTTCTTGATGGTATACGAAACGGACGATCCCTTCTCTATCCAGAACCTGGATATAATCAGGACCTTTACTGAGGAATTGGAATATCTTGAAGGCATTGAGAATGTTATATCCTTAGCCAACATTGAGCGAATTTCCAGGCGAAAGAATATCCTGACTATGGATTACTTTTTCCCCGAGAATCTCGCTAATGAGGAGATTCACCAAAGGAGGAGTGAGCTCCTTGATCATCCACTCCTCAAAAACGTTGTTGTCTCGGATGATGGCACTCTTGCCGCAATTATGATCAATCTGAGCGATGATTACAACACTCACGAATCCAGGGAGCAGCTACTTCATGAGATCGATTTCCTGCGGGAGACGATACCATGGACCTGGCATGATGCTGGTATTCCCATATTGCGAACCCGCTACGTGCAGATGATGAACCGCGAACGTACCATTTTTCTGCCTGCGGCAACTCTTATTGCCCTTCTGGTTTTATATAGCATGTTCAGACAGCGAAGGGCCTTGGCATACCCTCTCATTGCTATCTGTTTCGGACTTATTTGGATGGGCGGATTAATGGCGCTGGCCAAGATCACCATCAATATTGTCTCCTATCTGACCTTTAACCTGCTGCTTATTGTTGGAGCCTCCAACGCGATCCATATCCTCGTGAGATACTATGAACAACTCAACAAGGGACTAATCCATCACCGGGCGCTTGAAATGGTTCTCAGACGGGTCAGCCCGGCTCTTTTCCTGACTAGCTTCACCACCGCCACCGGATTCTTTTCCCTGATTACAACCAACGTCCGCATCGTCCAGGAATTTGGATTGCTTCTTGCCTTGGGGGTGATGGTGATGTTCCTTCTGAATATATCCATCATCCCGGCACTTCTCCAGCTGACGCCACCACCAAGTCCTGAGGCCATTGCACGCCATGCTGCCGGCACACGCCTTAGAGCAGCGAGAAAAATCAGTGAGTGGAATGAATCGCATCCAAAACTTATCCTGGCCATCACCGGTGCAGTTCTCATAACAGCGATGATTGGCGTCACCAGGATCAACACGAATGCTGCCATCATGGAGGATCTGAGACCAGGGAACAAAGTATATGATGATCTACAGTTCGTGGATAGGCACATGGGCAACATTCTACCCTTGGAGATTGTTCTTGATACCGGCGCCCCCGATGGCATTACCAAGCCTGAGAATCTTCAGAATCTAAGGACTCTGCAGGAATTCGTCGCATCTCTTCCGGATGTCGGTGCAACACGATCAATTGCGGACCATATCCTTCTCCTTAACGGAACTCTGGGAAGTGGGCTACGTGAGGTCCCGGACTCTGAAGAGGAAATTCTCGAGCTACTCTCCCTTTCTGATGACGAATCCACCGAATCTTTGATGGATTTCAGCTATGGCAAGGCCCGTATTTCAACACGGGTCGCCAATATCAATTCGGATCAAGGCGAGTTTCTTAAAGGGGCAATCCAGAACTGGGCACAAAAATCTCTCCCTCCAGACCAGAAGGTTATTGTGACTGGCACAACGTTATTGGCCCTTAAAACGAATCAACACCTCGTAAATAATCTGATCTATAGCTTTATTCTCGCATTCATCATCATCTTCATCTCGATGATGCTCCTGTTCCGGTCTTTCCGCCTGGCAGCGTTATCCATCTTGCCGAATATTCTCCCGCTATTAGTCGTTGGGGGATTCATGGGCTTCGTGGGAATCAAATTACGGCCCACAACCGCCATGACCTTCGCTATCGCTTTTGGAATCGCTGTGGACGATACTATTCATATCCTGGCACGGTTTCGACAGGAATTCAAGCGCAATCAGGGCCACTACCGTCCGGCCCTCAGAGAAACCCTCCTTACTACCGGCAAGGCTGTCATCAGTACCACTGGGGTACTTTTCTTGGGTTTCAGTGTGCTCATGCTCTCCCGCTTTGTGCCGCAGTTTCATTTCGGGACCCTGGCCAGCCTAATCCTGTTGATTGCATTGCTGGCCAGTATTACCCTTCTGCCGGTTCTGATCACCTTGGTTCGACCCAGACTTAGAGTATAGCCGTTCACTTGGCCACAGCCTGAATAAAGAAGGGGCGTCCCGGGCAGGACGCCCCTTCCAATCTCTGATTTGAAAATTGACTACTCTGGAAGCAACGTAAAGTTCTGTACCGTTGTTCCTTGCTCATCTACCGCGACGTCCGTGACTGTTTCGGTTAAATACCCCGCCGCCTCAGCCTCGACTGTATAGGTACCAACTGGTATGCCGAGTAGCGCGTAAGCCCCCGTTGTGTCGGTGAAGGTGCTCGTCAAGACGGAATCCTGGCTGCTAATGGCTACTTGGACGTCCGCAATTCCAGTATCCGATGTATCGGTCACCGTACCCCGTAGCCTTCCGGCTGTAGCCAGGTTAACTGCCCGGATGACCGGCTTAAGATTGAAGCCTGTGATCCCTTTTGGGCCATTCAGACTACCCCTCGCTACAAAGGATTTGCTTATGTCAAAGTCCAGTAGAAGCTCGGAGGTGATACCTTCCTCAACGATAATATCAGGTCGGATAAAGACTTTTAATCCAGTGCTTGCACCACTTGGGACCTTCAGTGGGAATTCACTGCTATCTATGAGAACGACCTTCGCGGAATCGACGAAAAGCCGTACCTGGCTGTACGTACCCTCCGGAATGTCCAGCTCCGCTAAAGTGGCGGTAACCCCGTTACGCAGGTCCATCAAGTCGAAAGTGGCTGGTGTGCTTGACAGGGTGATGTAGGCACCGGTATCCGTCTCTGATCCCTTTTGCCGCACGTCCAGGCTATCCACATAGATAAACGCGTTCTTCAGCAAGTTAGATGGAAACGGGGCATCGGTCAGCAGAACCGAAAAAGTTCCGGATCCGGCATCATCTGGATCGTCATTGGAAAGGGTATCACAACCGCTTCCACTCAACAACCAGCCGAGCAGGATAATAAAGCTGACGTTGGTTAGTTTCTTGATGTTCATAGTTTTTAATCTCCTTTAGAACAATTTTTCAATCGTACATGGTGCACATTAATCAAGATAAATGTAAAAAAGTGTGCTCCAGTGCACGTTTTCCAAGATTTATTGTCTGGCGTGATATCAGTAACGATGATGATCATTTCGCAGTGCTGATGCTATGAACCATTCATCTCAGAGGTAAACGGTAATGCTCCTGAAGATGATTCCTCAGATCGTTAAATCCATGCAGTACCTGGCTGTCACAGCCACTTAACCTCTCAGACGCCTGGTGCCCGTGTGCGAGAATGACGGCCTCAAGGCCCAAAGCTTCCGCAACCTCGATATCATGCGTTGTATCACCGATGAAAAGGCCAACTCCAGCTCTAATACCGACCTGCTGTAAAAGGTTCTTGCCTATCTCGATCTTGCTGGTGGCATGCGTATGATTTAGGCCGTAAATATATTTCATGGCATCATAGACACCATTCATTCTCAGGTGCTGATGAAGGGGCTCTACTTCCATCGCTGACAGGATACATTGCACAATCCCCATTTCGCCGAGTTCCGATACCAAATCCTTCGCTCCCGGATAGAGTTTTGGCGTTGAAAGGTTCCCATAGTAATGTGTGATGAACTCTGCCGATAAGACCTCAAATGACTCAGTGCTGAAATCAAATCCTGCACGTTGGTAGTATTCCTTCACCGGAAAGCCGAATATTCCCCGGTACCGATCTTCGGTCAGTAAGGGCATGTGCCTCTTGCCTAGTACTTGATTCATACAATCCATGGCATATCCCACATCGTCCAGCAGTGTCCCATTCCAGTCCCAGATAATCGTCTGCAGCCGATTCCCTCGTATTGCTTCCATGTTTCAATTATTTCTCATTTAGAAGTCCGGAAACGAGTATCATCACCTTAAATAAAGTACCTTTTCAGGTCCACACGCTACAGGAATTTATGCACGGTTCAAATAACTAATGCTGGCAGATACCAAATTTTGCCGACTTCTAACTGGGGTAAGACTACGTCCAGCAATCCCCGTCTCGTGCCCGGGAGCAGGGTATTTTCTAACTAGAATAGCTGCAGTAAATTGTTGATAACCATTGCTAATCCATTCTGCATAGCATGAACAAAGACGCCAAACCAATCTACCCCGGTTATCTTGCTCTACTGCGCACAGGTGAACTGGAAAGGCGGATCAGAGCTGCCCACCACCTTCTCTCCCTCTGCCATGTGTGTGCCTGGCACTGTAAGGCAGATCGCACCACCGGAAGGGAAGGTGTCTGCCATACCGGAATGAAGGCGCGAGTAAGCAGCGCCGGACCTCATCTGGGAGAGGAAGATGTTCTCAGAGGCTGGCGTGGTTCCGGTACCATCTTCTTTTCCCGATGCAATCTGCGCTGCCAATTCTGTCAGAACAGCGATATTAGTCAGTACTCTACCGGCAGAGAGGTCGAAGCTGCTGAGCTGGCCTCGACCATGTTGGACCTCCAAGACCTGGGTTGTCACAACATCAACTTTGTGTCTCCGAGCCACGTGGTGCCCCAGATTCTTGAAGCTTTGATGATCGCTGCTGAGCGTGGGCTGCGTCTGCCCCTCGTATACAACACCGGTGGGTACGACTCAACTGAAATGCTCGCCCTTTTAGATGGCATAGTCGATATCTATATGCCTGATATGAAGTATGCCGATAATGATACTGCCCGTAGATATTCAAAGGTCATCGATTATCCTGAGGTAAATCGGTTAGCGGTACGTGAAATGCATCGGCAGGTAGGTGATCTTCAACTGGACACATCTGGAATCGCCAGGAGGGGATTGCTGGTTCGCCACCTGGTTCTTCCCGGCGGCTTGGCTGGCACCGCAGAGATTTTACGTTTCATCGTCGACGAAATATCCATAAACACATATATCAACATCATGGACCAGTATCGTCCCGCGTATAACGCTATGGAATATCCTGCACTCACCCGCCCCATTACCCGGGAAGAATATTTGGATGCAATTGAATTGACGCAAACGATGGGACTCCATCGCCTGGATCATCGCAATCCTCGACTCACGACAGAAATATAGACCACCGATACAATTTTGCACTGAGTGACTTTCTACTGGATACATTCCCCATTCTCCTTGTGAAAAACTTAGCTGCCCCTCTAAATTTTAAGGCTTTGTATATCTATGTTTTTAAAGTTTGACCTGGAAATCATTGAATCATCGAAAGAACAAGTATCATATGAATCCGTTTCGTAATCTGCCTATTCGCACCTTCGATAATGAAGAAGACATCGCCCGGGTGAAGGCTTCGATCGATCAAATCAAGTCACAGCAGGGTAGAGAATTTCCCCTGATCATCGGAGATAAGACCTACACGAACGACCGCAAAGCCCGTACGATCAATCCTTCAGACTCTGCACAGGTTCTTGCTGTATTTCAGAAAGCCACCCAAGCCCAGGCTGAAGAAGCTATCCAGCTGGCGGATGATACCTTCGCTTCCTGGAAACAAACACCTGTCGAAAAACGGGCGGATATCCTGCTGAAAGCCGCCGACATTTTGAGAAAACGGCGCGATGAGGCTGTTGCCACCATGATTCTGGAAACGGCCAAGAACTGGATTGAAGCCGATGCGGATTTCGCGGAGGCGGTGGATTTCTTGGAATTTTATGCCCGGGAGGCTCTTCGTTACGCTGAAAAACAGCCGCTTATTCCCTTTGAGGGTGAAGAACCGGAGCTATTCTATATTCCCTTGGGTGTCGGAGTAGTAATACCTCCTTGGAACTTCCCCCTGGCCATCTTGGCGGGAATGACCTCAGCTGCGATCGTAGCCGGGAATACTGTCCTGTTGAAACCAGCTAGTGATTCCCCGCTTACGGGCCAACTTTTCGCGGAGATAATGACTGCAGCCGGTCTTCCCCCTGGAGTGCTGACATACCTGACCGGGAGTGGAGGGGAAATAGGTGATTATCTTGTAGAGCATCCTCGAGTCCGATTCATAGCGTTCACCGGAAGTATGGAGGTAGGCTTGGGTATCGTTGAGCGAGCTGCCAGGCTTTCTCCCGGCCAGATCTGGATCAAACGGGTTTCAGTTGAAATGGGAGGCAAGGATGCCATCGTGGTGGATGAGGATGCCGATCTCGAAGCTGCGGCCGAGGGTGTCGTCGCCTCCGCTTTCGGTTTCCAGGGACAGAAATGCTCCGCCTGCTCGCGTCTGATTGTTCACGAAAAAGTCTACAGCGCATTGATGGAGCTGGTGGTAAACAGGACCAAAGCTATTCAGATCGGACCAGCTGAAGACCATCACAATTTCATGGGTCCGGTCATTAACCAGGCCGCATTAGACAAGATTAGATCCTATGTTGAAATTGGTCAACAGGAAGGGCATTTGGTCACGGGAGGAGATCGGATTGGGGAATCCGGTTATTTCTTCGAACCCACAATTTTTACCGATATCCAACCGGATTCACGTCTGGCTCAGGAGGAAATCTTCGGACCTGTTCTCGCCGTGATAAAGGCTGGCAATTTCGACGAAGCTATTGATATCGCCAATAGCACCATTTATGGTCTGACCGGCGCGGTGTACAGCCGGAACCAGGAACACCTGAGGCAGGCGCGTGAGCTTTTTCACGTTGGCAATCTTTACCTCAATCGCAAGTGTACCGGTGCCTTCGTTGGCGTAAATCCCTTCGGAGGCTTTAACATGTCTGGCACCGATTCCAAAGCCGGTGGGCGGGACTATCTGGGATTGTTCCTTCAGGCTAAATCGGTCTCAAGGAAACTGTAAACAAATTGCTCACCTTGTTACTTAAGGCGGGCCCTACCTTTGGGTGTAAAATAGAAACAATACGAAATCAGGTGGTGATGATACATGGCTAATACAAAGCGCCGCATTGTGATCATGGGAGCCGCAGGACGTGACTTCCACAATTTTAACACTCTCTACCGGGATAACAATCAGGTTGAGGTTGTTGCCTTCACTGCAACTCAGATTCCCAACATTGATGACCGAAAATACCCGGCTGAGCTCGCCGGATCCCTATACCCGAACGGGATTCCAATCATGCCGGAGGACCAGATTCAACAGATTATCACTGATTCGGACATCGATGACGTGGTTTTCTCTTACTCCGACGTTTCCTATGACTATGTCATGGGAAAGGCTGCTTTGGTGAATACCGCTGGTGCCGATTTCCGCCTGGTCGGTGCCCACCAGACTATGCTTGTTTCCAGGAAACCCGTCATAGCTGTGGTCGCCGTTCGGACTGGCTGTGGCAAAAGTCAAACGACAAGGCGAATTGCTCAGATCTTAAAGGACCAAGGCAAACAGGTGGTCGCTATTCGCCATCCCATGCCCTATGGTAACCTGGTGAAACAGAGTGTCCAGCGGTTTGCCACTCTCGAAGATCTAACCCGGCATGATTGTACCATAGAAGAAATGGAAGAATATGAACCTCATATCAATGAGGGTACGATTGTCTATGCCGGCGTTGATTACCAGGCTATCCTCAACCAGGCGGAAGAAGAAGCAGATGTCATTCTTTGGGACGGTGGCAATAACGACACCTCCTTCTTCAAACCCGATCTTCTGATTACGGTAGTCGACCCACACCGACCGGGGCACGAACTGAAATACTATCCGGGTGAGATCAACCTGAGGATGGCTGACATCGTCGTGATCAATAAGGTGGATACTGCCCCACCCGATGGAATTAGTCAGGTCAGAGCCAATATACAGAGCCGCAATCCCAACGCGAAAATCGTCGCAGCTGCATCTCCCATCGCGGTTGAAGATTCATCTGTTATCGCTGGTCGCCGCGTATTGGTGGTTGAAGATGGCCCCACTCTCACCCATGGCGGAATGAAATATGGCGCCGGTATCGTAGCAGCCGAGAAGTATAGTGCCGGCGAGCTGGTTGATCCCCGCCCCTTCGCCGTTGGTAGTATCAAGGCTACCTACCAAAAGTATCCTGAGATTGGTGTCCTCTTGCCGGCCATGGGCTATGGTGAAGCCCAGACAAAGGATCTGGAAATCACCATCAACATGTCGGATGCCGATTCCGTCATCATCGCAACTCCCATTGATTTGCGCCGTGTAATAAAAATTGACAAGCCCTCTACGCGTGTGACATACAGTCTCCAGGAGGTCGAATCTCCCACCCTCTCCGACCTTCTGGCTGATTTCGCAACCCCCGGGATGGCCAAGGAAGGGTGAGGGTGATATCATTATTCATCTATCATAAAGGATATCTATATGAAAATTCATGAGTATCAAGCCAAGGAGATATTTAACAATTTTGGAGTACCCGTTCCTGAGGGGTACCCTGCTTTTACCGTCGATGAAGCAGAGGAAGCCGCCAAAAATATTGGTGGCAGGATTGCGGTTAAAGCCCAGATCCACGCAGGGGGTAGAGGCAAAGGAGGCGGAATTAAACTCGCTGACAATCCCGATGAGGTGCGTCGGTTTGCGGGGGAAATTCTTGGGATGCGTCTCATCACCCACCAAACGGGCCCTGACGGCAAGGAAGTGCAACGTCTCTTGGTAGAAAAGGCTACCCCCATTGCCCGCGAATTATACGCTGGCATTGTATTGGACCGCAGCTGTGGCCGATTCGTTATGATGGTCTCTACCGAAGGTGGTGTGGAAATTGAAAAGGTAGCGGCACAATCACCCGAATTGATTGTGAAGGAATGGATCGATCCTGGCATCGGACTGCAAGCATATCAGACTCGTAAACTGGCGTACGCCCTCAAGCTCGAAGGTGCCCAGGTTAAGCAGGCTGCTAAATGCTTTCACGCCCTGTGGAAAGCATTCGAAGCCAATGACTGTTCCCTGATGGAAATCAATCCGCTGGTGGTAACTGAGGCAGGCGATGTTATGGCTCTGGATGCCAAGATTAATTTCGATGACAACGCCCTGTTTAGACAATCGGATATTGTTGGTCTGCGCGACCTCAGTGAGGAAGATCCCCAGGAAATCGAGGCCTCCAAGTATAGCCTCAATTATATCAAGCTGGATGGCAACGTAGGGTGCATGGTGAACGGCGCCGGTCTGGCAATGTCAACCATGGACATTATCAAACTCCACGGAGGTGAGCCGGCCAATTTCCTTGACGTTGGCGGTGTTGCCAGCTCCGATACTGTCGCCAACGGCTTCCGGATTCTGATCAGTGATCCCAATGTAAAGGCGGTTATGGTGAACATCTTCGGAGGTATTGTGCGCTGCGATCGTATTGCACAGGGAATTATTGACGCGCTGAAAGAAGTGAAAGTCGATGTGCCGGTAGTTATTCGTATGGAAGGTACCAACGCTGGGGAAGCTCGTAAATTATTGGAAGATTCACCGCTGCAATTCCTGGTTGCCAAGACCCTGGACGAAGCGGCAAAAACCGCGGTAAATGCCGTGAAAGGAGGCTTGGCATGAGTATCCTCGCTAATGAGAAAACACGTTTGATTGTACAAGGCATTACCGGCGGCGAAGGTAGCTTTCATACCGCTCAAATGGTTGAATATGGCACCCGGATTGTCGCCGGGGTCACTCCTGGAAAAGGGGGGCAGAAAGATCCGAACGGTGTGCCAATTTTCAATACTGTTGCAGAAGCCAGGCAGGAAACTGGAGCCAATGCCTCCGCAATCTTTGTACCCGCGGCGTTTGCGGCAGATGCGGTTCTCGAATCGATCGATGCTCAACTCGATCTCGTGGTCTGTATTACAGAAGGTATCCCCACACTCGATATGGTGACTGTAAATACCGCTCTTCATCAGAGTCAAATCCGCCTTATTGGACCAAACTGCCCGGGAATCATTTCCCCGGGAAAATGCAAGATTGGTATCATGCCGGGATTCATACACACTCCTGGTAAAGTTGGTGTAATATCCAGGAGTGGAACGCTGACCTACGAAGCCGTTTACCAGCTGACCGAGCTCGGTATCGGACAATCTACCTGCATCGGTATTGGTGGTGATCCGATCATCGGCTCCACATTCCTTGACCTGTTGCGGCTTTTTGCCGAAGATCAGGATACGGAAGCAGTAGTACTCATCGGTGAAATTGGCGGCTCTGCTGAGGAGGATGCTGCGGCTTGGGTAAAGGAAACCGGGTTCTCCAAGCCTGTGATCGCCTTTGTTGCTGGCAGAACCGCGCCTCCTGGCCGGCGCATGGGTCACGCAGGTGCTATCATTTCTGGCGGTCAGGGCACGGCCCAGAGCAAGATGGAAACCTTACAGGCCGCCGGTATCCACGTCTGTGATAGTCCCGCAAAAATCGGGGAAACAGTTAGACAAGCCCTGGCATGAAGTGATTAGAATATTAGTGGAGGCAGTATTGGGGAATAAGACGTTAGCTATTATCAAACCGGATGCAATGGCAGCTGGCCACCAGGGTAAAATCATCGATCGTATTATCGATGCCGGTTTTCATGTGCGGGCAGCCCGGATAATCAAAATGAACAAAACCCAGGCTGATGGCTTTTATGCTGTGCATACCGGAAAACCTTTCTTTGAGGAACTTACACTCTTCATGTCCTCGGGACCCTGCATGCCTATGGTCTTGGAGAAGGAAAATGCCGTTGAGGAATTCCGAACGCTCATAGGTGCCACTGATCCATCCAAGGCTGCACCAGGGACCATTAGGAAGGATTTTGCGACAAATATGGGAGAAAATGCGGTCCACGGCTCAGATTCTGATGAGAATGCTGAGAAAGAGGTTGCATTTTTTTTCGCAACTGAGGATATTCTGGCAAATCGTTAACATACAGTGGGGAACTATTGTGGAACGCCGCATCAAATATCTGTTTCTTATTCTTCTGGCATTATTGGTAGGGTGTCAATTTCTACCTTGGGGCAAGAAGGAGTATAAGCCAATCTTCCTCGGAGAACCCGAATCGATCATCATCGAGCCACCGGAAGATGCATTTGATGTGAGCTATAGCTGGAGCATCCTCGATTTGCCTGACGAAAGTCTTTTGGTGCCGGACTTCTCCTCTTATTCCAATATTTTCACCTTCACGCCGGACGTTGTGGGCAAATACGCCTTTGCGGTAACGGTGATATCATACGGTGATGAATATTCGGATCACGAGTTCTATTTCGATGCTCGAGAGGATACTTCCGTAGTTCCCAGGGAGGAACCGGAACCGGTTGCTTTGCCGGAAACTCCTGCTCCAGCAGTCCAAAAAACAACCCCTGCCACCCAGTCGGCGCCAAAACCTGCAACGACAACCGCTACGAAGCCTAAGCCTGCTCCGGCAGCCAGTGTTACTCGTGCCAAACCGCCGGAAAAGAAATATCGGAGTGATGTCGTTAAAGGGCACTTCTCTGTCCAGGTCAGCAGCTGGAAGACTGCCAAACAGGCCCAGAAAATTCTTCAACAAGTGAGTGATGCCGGTTATGATGGCTATATCCAGCGTGTGTGGCTGGAAGATATGAACCAGGTTTGGTGGCGAGTTCGCATTGGCGATTTCACCTCGATTCAAGACGCTAAGGCGGTATTGGAGGAGATTAACACTCTTTATCCCGGGGCCTGGGTGGACAACCTTCGTAAAGAGGACATTGATCTCCAGCAGCAATAGCTGACTGCTCACTTTATCCCAAGAAAATATGGGCGCGGATTCCGGTTGATTCTGGCTTAGGAAAGCAGTGCCGCAATTCATTGTTTTTCTCAGAATTACTACTATCTCTCTGCAACAGGTATCCTGATCCGATGTAATCCGTAGCACGGTGAGATTCAGCGGGAAGAAGCACAGGTGTTTATCATGTAGGGATCAACTGCTGCGCTTTAATTGGATAAATGGCTGTAAAAGCTTGTTGTGATAACATCGAACGTATTTTTAACTTAATTGTTTATGAAAATTCGTCGGAGCGACCTGAAGAGTTTTGATGAACCTCAGGTTCTTCAGACAACCCTATTTGACATCGGCGTTGAGGATCTTGGGAATCCTGAAACACCAATTGAGGTGGAACTGAAAGTTCACCAGCAGGGTGAAGACCTTCTTGTGCAAGGCAAACTGCGCACGGTCTTAGGCCTGGTCTGTGATCGGTGTCTGGGTTGCGCATCCTCGCCAATTGAGGGAGAATTCAATGTCTGGCTGGTAGCGGGAGTCCTCCCTGAATCAAATGATGGTGAGGAGGAACGGATCTTTTTCCCGGCCCATCAGAAAGAAGTGGATATTTCAGATATGATTGCACGGACTATTTATTTGGAATTCCCCCAAAAAACGCTGTGTCGCGATGATTGTCAGGGTCTTTGCCCCATGTGTGGAATCGATCTTAATCAGCAGACCTGTGAATGCAAAAGCGAGGAGATGGATGAAAGATGGTCGGCCCTGCTACCAATAAAGCGAAAATTAGAGGAATGAATTAGGATACTATGGCTCACCCGAAAAGGAAACACTCACACAGTCGCTCTGCAAAGCGAAGAACACATTGGAAATTAACACCGCCACAGATTGCTACTTGTCCCCAATGCGGCCAACCAAAATTACCGCATCGTGCCTGCGCAAACTGCGGGTACTATCGCGGACGACCAGTGATTTCCCCGAAACAATCCTGACGCTTAGCGGAAATGATGCGCATTGCGCTTGACACAATGGGCGGCGACCATGCTCCCGAACAGACCGTGAAAGGAGCGGTGGAGTATGCGCGTTGTTACCCCGGAGACCAGCTGACAGTCATTCTTGTTGGTTCGGAGCCGGTACTCCGCGCGGAAGTAGCAAAGTATTCCATTGATCCTGACCGGATTGAGATCGTACATGCCAGCGAAGTAGTGGAAATGCATGATCGACCAGCGAGAATTATTAAAACCAAAAGGGACTCCTCTTTGGTTAAGGCCGTCGAGCTGCTGCAAGCGGGTAAAGTAGACGCTGCAGTAAGCGCTGGAAATACAGGTGCTTTCTTATCCGCCTCGCTTTTTCTGTTGAATTGCGTACCGGGTGTAAGACGGCCTGCTATTTGTCCACTAATTCCAACTGCTCATGGTGGATTTCTGTTGTGTGATGCGGGAGCTAATGTTGACGTCCGGGCCCAGGATCTGGTTCAGTTCGCTCTCATGGCCAGAGCCTATTCCATTCATATTTTTAATCATCCGAAACCCCGGGTTGGACTGTTGAATATTGGTACAGAGGTCGGTAAGGGTAATGACTTGACTGTCAGAGCCTACGACCTGCTCGCAGAACATATTGATAATTTCATCGGGAACGTTGAAGCCCGGGATCTCTTTGCTGGCGTGGCTGATGTTGTTGTTTGCGATGGATTCGTGGGCAATATTGTTATCAAGATTGTTGAAGGAATGGTGCTTCACGTCTCTGGGTGGGCACGGAAGAAAGTGAAACGATATCCCTTCTCGCGCTTGGTTCTTCCGCTCATGCGTCCTGTCCTCAAAGACCTCGTACAGGAGTTAGACTACGAAGAACATGGCGGCTCACCTTTACTGGGACTTAACGGAGTAGTAGTCGTAGCCCATGGCAGCTCCAGCGCCAGGGCTATCATGAATGCCTTGAACACCGCTCATCGGTCTGTTTCCGAAAACTTGATCACCAGTATCCAGCAAGGAATTGAAGCCCACTTGGACATTTTTGAAGAAAGGAATGGTGTTGCAGCCAAGCAGAACAGCTAAAATCACGGCAGTAGGTAAATATCTGCCCGATAGAATTCTTAATAATTTTGACCTTGAAAAGATGGTGGAAACCAATAATGAATGGATTGTCTCCCGCACCGGTATCAGTGAACGACATTTGGTGGGTGATGGAGAGGCAACCTCCCATATGGCCACCAAAGCGGCACTGGAAATTCTTGAGAAACGGCAACTCGATCCGAACGAGATAGATTGCATCATCGTAGCCACCGTGACGCCCGATATGCTGTTTCCTGCAACAGCCTGCTTGGTACAGAATAATATCGGCGCTGGTAAAGCCTGGGGTTTCGACCTTTCAGCGGCCTGTTCAGGTTTCCTGTTTGCGCTGGACACTGGCGCGAGAATGATCGAATCTGGCCAATATTCCAAGGTGTTAGTGATCGGTGCCGATACCATGAGCTCAATTATTGACTATACGGATCGGGCTACATGCATACTTTTCGGCGATGGTGCCGGAGCGGTACTCCTTGAACCATGTGAAGACGGATCTGAGGGTATCCTCGATTCGATCTTGCGCTGTGACGGTACTGGTGCTGAGTACCTGTATATGGAAGGGGGCGGCAGTCTGAATCCCGCTACTCGAGAGACAGTGGATAATAAAATGCACTACATCCAACAGGATGGACGGATTGTCTTTAAATATGCGGTAAAATGGATGGCGGATATCAGTGCTGAAATAGCTGAACGTAACGGTCTTGTCAATAATGATATTAAACTATTTATCCCGCATCAAGCTAATAAGCGCATTATCGATGCTAGTGCTGAGCGCCTCGGTCTGAAAGAGGACCAGGTACTTTCAAATATTGATCGCTATGCCAATACTACCGCCGCCACCATTCCTCTCGGAATGGCCGATGCCATAGAGGATGGTCGCTTGTTGCAGGGAGATAATGTGATTTTGTCTGCCTTCGGGGCAGGTTTTACCTGGGGCGGTATGTACATCCGCTGGAGCGAGGTGGCGTAGCCGTGGCGGTTTTTCTTTTCCCTGGGCAGGGAAGTCAGCTGGTAGGTATGGGACAGGATCTTTATGATACCTATCCCGAGGTCAGTAACCTGTACGATACGGCTGCCGACGCTCTGGATTTCGATATACGGGAAGTTTCCTTTTCTGGACCTGAAGACAGACTACGTGAAACTCAGATTACACAGCCGGCACTCTTTGTCCATAGCATGGCCGTTGATCTGCTGCTGCAAAAAAGTGGCACATACCCTGAGGCCACTGCTGGTCACAGTCTTGGAGAGTTTTCCGCCGTTGTTTCAGCGGGAGCGATGGATTTCAACGATGCCCTGCAAGTCGTCAAGATTAGAGGACGGGAAATGTCCCAGGCTGGCGAAAGGGCTCCAGGGGCTATGCTGGCAATAATGGGTGCCACGGAACAACAAATTGGCGAAATATGTAATAAGGCTACTGACGATAAACAAATTGTCGTTCCAGCGAACATGAATGGCCCGGGACAGGTAGTTCTTTCCGGCCATCAGGAAGCCATTAACTCCGCTGTTGAATTGGCTAAAGGAATGGGACTGCGACGGGTAATCAGACTAAACGTCTCCAGCGCGTTCCATTCGCCATTGATGACAACTGCCAGACAGGGCTTGCAACGGGCACTCGAATCTGTCGAGATTCGTGACGCAAAAGTACCCGTCTATCAAAACGTTACCGCGAAACCGGAGCGTTCGGCGGCCAGGATTAAGGAAAATCTCCTGCTCCAGTTGGAAAATCCTGTACGCTGGGAGATGAGTGTCCGCCAGATGGCAGCTGATGGATTCAAACGGTTCTTGGAAGTGGGTGCCGGAAAAGTTTTGCAGGGATTGAATCGGAGAATATTGCCCGATTTGGAAACCGTTCTCGTTGGTACTGTCGAAGATATTGGAGCTTTTCATGGATTATCTTAAAGGGAAAGTCGCTGTCGTTACTGGTGCCGCCCGGGGAATTGGCCGGGCTATCAGCCTGGCACTATCCGAAGCTGGTGCTAATGTAGCGTTACTCGATCTTAAGGCTGATTCCCTGCAGAGTGTATTCGACGAGATTAGCGCTAATGGTGGTGAGGCTGCCATGTACGCCTGCGACATCACCGATCCTGATGCGGTAACAGTTGTTTTTAGTAATATCGTGGAGCAGCATGGTGCATTGGATATCTTGGTGAACAATGCCGGTATTACTCGAGATAACCTGCTCATGCGCCTCAGTTCCGAAGACTGGGAAGCACCCATTCGTACGAACCTTACGGGTGCATTTAATTGCATCAAGGCTGTGGTAAGGCCGATGATGAAACAACGCAGCGGATGCATCGTAAATATCGCTTCCGTTGTAGGTGTCATGGGCAACGCCGGGCAGGCTAACTATGCTGCTTCCAAGGCCGGTCTTATTGGATTGACCAAGTCTGCCGCCAAGGAGCTTGGCTCCCGTGGGATCACGGTCAATGCCATTGCTCCCGGATTCATAACAACGGATATGACCGCCAATCTCCCGGAAGCAACCATTCAAAAACTGACCGAGAACATCCCCCTCGGTCGCATGGGCAAACCTGAGGATGTAGCCTCTGCTGTGGTCTTCCTGGCCAGCGACAAAGCAGGATATATCACGGGTCAGACCTTGCTAGTGGACGGTGGGATGGTAATGTAATGGAGGAATTATGTCAGATACATTGAAGAAAATTTCTGAAGTCATCACAGATAAACTAGGTGTAGAACCCTCAAAAATTGCCCCCGAGGCAAAGTTTGTTGAAGACCTTGGGGCCGATTCGCTGGACACAGTCGAGCTGATCATGCAACTCGAAGATGAATTCAATCTGGAGATCCCGGATGAAGAAGCCGAGAAGCTGACGACTGTGGGCGCTGTTGTCGAGTACATCGACAGTCACTCGTCATAAATACAATCCAATAACCACCGCTATGCGACGCGTTGTCGTAACCGGCATGGGAGTAGTGTCGCCCATTGGCAACACTATCGATACCCTCGAACTCGGGCTGTTTTCTGGCCAGAACGGTATCGGTCCGATCACTCATTTTGACACGACGGAATATGGTGTTCAAATTGCAGGTGAGGTCAAAGATCTGGATGTTGATGCCTATTACGAATCCCAAATGACCAAGAAAATGGCCCTCTTCACGCTCTTCGCGATGATAGCGGCGGAACAGGCCATTATCCAATCGGATTTTAAGGATTCTGCTGATTTGAATCAGGTGGGAGTCATCGTTGGGTCTGGTATTGGCGGTATCCAGGTGCTCGAAAATTCCCATCGTATCCTCATGGAGCGTGGACCTCATAGAGTCAGTCCCTTTTTCATTCCCATGTTGATTGCCGATATGGCTGCTGGGCAAATCTCCATACACCACGGATTGAAAGGGCCCAATTATTGCGTTACCTCGGCTTGTGCAACCGCTTCTCATGCTATTGGGGATGCCTTCCGTCTGATTAGGTATGGAGACGCCAACATTATTGTTGCCGGTGGATGCGAAGCTTCCATCTCTCCGCTCGCAGTAGCAGGCTTTTCGAATATGAAAGCCTTGACTAAAAATCCCGATCCCGAGACCGCCTGTCGGCCATTCGATATCCACCGCGATGGTTTTGTGATGGGGGAAGGAGCGGGCATCCTTATTCTGGAGGAGTTGGAGCATGCATTAAAACGTGGGGTACCCATCTTTGGCGAGGTGATTGGATATGGAGCCACAGCGGATGCCTACCATGTAACTGCTCCTGCGGTAGGAGGCGAAGGTGCTGTAAGAGCCATGCAAAGAGCCATCGAGGATGCTGGTATCTCTTCCTCAGACGTAGGTTATATTAACGCACACGGAACATCGACACCGTATAATGACAAGAATGAGACCATAGCAATCAAAACCGTTTTCGGTGAGCATGCCACGAAGAACCTGATTGTGAGCTCCACCAAGTCTATGATGGGGCACCTGTTGGGCGCATCCGGTAGTGTTGAAGCTATCGCCACGCTCCTCGCACTGAAACGCCAGGAGGTCCCGCCCACCATTCACCTCGTGAATCCTGACCCGGAATGCGATTTGAATTATTCTCCAAACGAACCTACCCCCCACGCTTTTGAGTACGGAATGAGTAATACATTCGGATTCGGGGGACACAACGCCGTTCTCCTCCTAAAGCGGTTTAGCTCATAGTAACGTGATCAACTTCCCACGCCTGTTTCCCATCGTATCAATATTCAGGAGAAAATGGACCACTGAGATCGAAATACTGCTGAATTATCGATTTAAGCAGCCATTTCTACTTGAGCAGGCATTAACACACCGTAGCATCAGCGAGGGATCCCACCGAAATCTTGAGCGTCTGGAATTTCTGGGTGATGCCATATTGAGTCATGTGATATCAACATATCTCTATAAGAATTTTCCGGATGAAACCGAGGGCGGACTCACACTTCGGCGTTCAGCCCTCGTGAGTAAGAAATTCCTCTCCAGTGTTGGCCAGGAATTGGGAATTCATAATTTCTTACAGGTGAACAGTGGTGTCCACCTGAGCAACGAGAAGGTTCGCACCAATCTTGTTGGTGATGCCATGGAAGCGCTGATCGGCGCCATTTACTTGGATGGTGGCATGAGGTCAGTAGAAAAATTCATCGGAAGTGAGCTGCTTCAACGATATAATGAGGATACGAAGTTGAAAAATCATAAGGGCCAGCTCATCGAATTCTGTCACCACAATGGACTTGGGAATCCCCGGTTCCATTTGCTGGATACTCAAGGACCTGAGCATGATAAGCAATTTGAGGTTCAGGTTCGTATTGGCTCCCGAACCTTTGAATCGGCCAAGGCAAATAATAAAAAGGCCGCTGAACAGGAAGCGGCCAAATTGGCAATGGATGTTTTAAAGCAAGAAATGAGTTGAGAAAGACTTAATTACCCCCTGCTTCGGTCTGCAATTTCTTCAATCTGTCCCGTATCTCAGCCGCCCTCTCATAATTCTCATCGGAAACAGCCCGTTCAAGCTGATCCTGTAGTCGCTTCAAATGATCCTTTGGTGAGCGTGGAGGTGTATCATCTTCAGCCACATCCGTGATTGGAGAGGTCGGCTGCTCAACAACATCCTGCACCGCAGCCTCCTCCATAACCGATTCTGTTGCGTAGATCGGTGCGCCGACTCTTAGTGCCAGAGCGATGGCGTCGCTCGGTCGCGCATCCACATCTGTCGTTCCCATCGGACTAGCCAGAACAATCTTTGAGTAAAACGTCCCTTCCGTTAACTCTGAAATAACAACTTCATTCACCTCAACACTGAGATCTTCCAGAATATTACAGAATAGGTCATGGGTCATCGGCCGCGGCATCTGGACGTCTTCCAGGGCTAGAGCTATCGACTGCGCCTCAAAGCTTCCCACAATTACCGGAAGAAAGCGGCTTCCCGATGCTTCTTTCATGAGAATCGCGTATCCCTTGCTGGGTGGATAGAACGAAATTTTTTCTACCTGTATCTTTATCATATCGTGAGACAATATACCTCCTACTCACAGTTGTGTCAAGAAACCATCCTGTCAGGCTATTGTTGCTGCATTTTCTCCTTAAGTTGCATCAGGATTTCTATCTGAGATGGATCATTTCCTCCTAGAATGGCAGCATAGAAAGATAGCCAATCCAGCTGGTGAAGCAAGGACAAATTACGCTGAATAAGGCTATCTCCATTTCCTGACATAACCGTCTCTCTGGAGGGGTATGTACCAGTGAGTTCGCCGGCCAATTTCCGGCGTAGTCCAACCCGGGGATGATCCTCTTTATCAGCCAGCCAGATTACTAGAGGATCACCTGTATGTTTTATCCTCTCTGCCAGACCAACGATCTCATTGTGGTTTTGTTCAGGCAAAATGTGGTGGCTGGACATTATCTTGCTGTTTTCGGCCAATTGCCCGCGCAAGCGGATCGCAAGGGCCTCGGTTGTGCCTGCAACACCATAGATCACTGGTAGCTGTTCCATGAGAGTCCCGGCCAGATTATACAGATGATTATCATCCTGCTGTGGATCACCCCATAATCTGCCTTCTGCTTCCATCCGCTTCGCCCCGGCTGATATTTCATCCAATATGCTTGACGAAAGTATGCCAAATGCCGCGAGAACCACAGCCACGCTGGCTACGGAATATCCGATTGCAGCCCTGGGTTGGAGGCCACCGGGCATTTCAATATGCTCCCAGCCTGATTCGCGTGCGAGGTTCGCCAACTCACCACCACTGGTGATGACCGAGATATGGGCACCTGTTGCCGCCGCTTCACTGACCGCCGAAAGCGTTTCCTCCGTATTGCCCGAATACGATGAGGCTATAACCAGTGTTTCGTCATCAACCCATTTGGGAATCTCGTAGCTGCGTATAACAGTCATGGGAATCTGTGAGTTGCGTTCAACCCAGATCCTGACCATATCCCCACCAATGGCTGATCCACCCATCCCCAGGAAAAGCACTTTTCGTATGCTTCCTGCAGCCCCTGTCGGTTCCCAAGCAGCATACTTTGCCAGAATATGGTTGAACTGCTGCGGACAGCCCTCAATAGCTGACCGCATATCTGATTTGTCGTATCGCTTGATCTCTGCATCTATTGACATACCGAATCTCTCTTTAGAATCTGAGGTGATCGCTGTTGTATTACTTTTCTCGTTGAAGAACCAGGTCTGCGAAGTCCTCCAGCATCGTGGCTCCCTTGGCAAGTGGATTTAGCTGTTCCTTTGCCTCTACCACATTAGTACGTACCGCTTCCTCTGCATTCTCCCGTATGCCCTCTTCCTCCAACAGGAGTCGCATCGCGTTCATTCCCGCCTTCAGGTCATTCCTTGCAAGTTCTATGACGCTGGAGACCTTTTCAGGAATCTTTTCCAAGGCGGATATTAAGAGGTAAGTTTTCTTCTCAGCCAGAATATCACTGCCCAGACTTTTCCCCATTGTACGCGCGTCAGAATAGATTTCCAGCAGATCATCCTGAATCTGAAATGCACGGCCAAGGAGACGCCCAAACTTACGTGTAGCAGCGCGTCGACTCTCATCGGCTGATGCGCAGATAGCTCCCAGTTCTGATGATAGCCCAAGCATGTACCCTGTTTTCAGGTCCACCATGGTTATGTATTCATTGAGAGAAACATATTCGCGGGTTTCAAACTCCTTATCGAGAGCCTGCCCTTCGCAAACAGCCAGCGCTCCATCTAGAAAGGCAGTGGTCAGGTTTTCAATTCCAGTCGCGGACAATCGGAGCTCTTTCAACGCTGTGACGAACAAAGCATCCCCGGTTAGAATCCCCACCCCCTCATCCCATTTCTCATGTACTGTCGTCTGGCCATGTCGTGTCTGGTCATTATCCATTATATCATCATGCACCAGGGTGAAGTTATGGAGCAACTCCACTGCAACGGCTGCGTGAAGAGCACTATCTTGCGCACCCCCACATGCTTGATACGTCAGTAGGGTAAGGATAGGACGGAGCCGCTTGCCTTTTCCGGTCAACGCATAGCGGATCGGCGCCTCTAGCAGCGGCGGACCTTCTGCGTACACTCTACGCAATCGAGTATTGATCTGCCCACGAAGGCGGTCTAAAAGAGCCGGTTCGACTGTCATTCCGCTAGTTGGATATCTCCAAATTCCTGCAGTTGCGTAAGGACCAGTGACTTGATTTCTTCGAGACGCTCAAAGGTGCGTGCTTCAAAACGACAGACAATAACCGGCTGCGTATTCGAAGCCCTCACCAGTCCCCATCCATCACCAAACTTGATCCTCACGCCATCGATATCAATGCATTCGTAGCGAGCCTTGAAATACGCCTCCGCGGCGGCGGCAATGTTGAATTTCTCCTCGTCGGTGGGACATTCCAGCCGCATTTCAGGCGTACTGTGGTATTTCGGTATTTCTGCCACTAATGCCGAAAGCGGCCGTTTTTGACGGGATACCAATCTGGCCAGCCTCAATGATGCATAAATCGCATCATCGTAGCCGAAATATTCATCAGCAAAGAAGAGATGACCGCTCATCTCACCTGCAAAGCCAACCTTCATCTCACGCATTTTTTCCTTGATTAGACTATGCCCCGTCTTCCACATGATCGGTTTTGCACCTCGTCGGGTGATCTCTTCTTCTAATGCTTGTGAACACTTCACATCAAAAACGATGGGCTCACCTGGCCGCGCAACCTCCTCCAGAAAAACCGCCATGAGCGTATCTGCAAAGATCATGTTCCCTTTGTCATCCACTACGCCGATTCGATCCGCGTCACCGTCGTAAGCTACCCCAAAATCGTAGCCACCCTTGATAACTTCGGCGATGAGATCTTCAAGATTCTCCGGCTCTGTGGGATCCGGGTGATGATTGGGAAATTTACCATCAACCGTGCAATACAATTCCTTTAGTTCGATGCCCATACTTTTAAAGACCTCAGGTGCCACCAGTGCAGCAGCGGCGTTACCGCAGTCCATAACAATACGCAGGGGGCGTTCAAACTTGATTTTCTCCGTCAAGGTCTTTGTGTAGGGAGCTAATATATCCTCCTCCCGTTTATTCCCCGCCCCCGATTCAAAGTCGTT
>JBHPIW010000070.1:0-5637 GCA_042568495.1 Fidelibacterota bacterium
AAGGAATTACTTGACCCAGCCTTTGCCCTTCTTAAGATGAGTGATTCAATAGCCGCTAGACTCTCCCATGTTAGATGGCATTCTGAGCCATCACATGCCAACAGTTTTGTTCGGATAGGCTCGAGCACACAAATCAACTCACATGCATGCGCTGTCACCTTCACACAAGAGGATTTTGACAGTTACCAAATTGATCGCCAATTACTTACTCCATTTATTCTTCGCGAATCTGATAGAAAGACACTTGCTAGCGAATCCGTCGGGAATACATCCCTGGAAAGGCGACCAATAATTCAATTCGACAATGAATGGGTCGTTGCCACACCTAATGCAATCAGTCCTGCCATTCGACTGTACCTCCTCACCGAATTGCGGCAGTTGGGTCATTTGCCTGCATTTCAAAAAACATTGAGGAAAGGCCAAGTCGATCAGGTCGTGCAAGAGGCATTTTTTGAACTGAAGAAAGACGCTGTATCCCTTGATCCGCCAGAACCTGAAGTGAAGCCAAAAGTTGATCTTACTGGGTGGCTGCTGAAGTATGACACTAATAAATATCTGCATCTTGTTTTTCTACCTGACCAACTTGATCAGATTGAGGAACAGGGGCTTGATAGCTACTTGAAGTACAGTGACGAACAACGAGTAAGCCTGACAAAGTATGTGGAACATATTTCGACTTATTGTAAGAACCAGCCGGATTATTCTGAAGGAATAACCATATTCATACTGGCGGGAATTGGGAGAGGGGTAGGGCTCTGGTTTGATCACTGGCCTGACGATTGGCAATTTTCAGTGATCAATATTCCCGATTTACTGATGCTTGCCGCGGAAATCAATAGGCCAATTAATCGCTTCCTTAAGTGTATCAAGCAAAAAACTTGGGCCGAAAAAGCCGGTGTACAATTCCGTAATCTTAGCGGGGATATGAACCTATACAGATATTGGCAGGAAAGTGGCTATCGCATGATTCCTAAAGAAGCACCAATTGGCCCACATACTACACTATCTATTGGATCAGACATAATATTTTCATGGCGGCAGAACATGCGAACGCTTCTCGATAAACATGTGGTGGAAATTCCGGGTGATCAATACTTGCATGTTATGCGTTTTGGCTATGACTCATATTTTGAATATCTTCAAACTAGCCCCATTTATGTTAGCCTCGACCATCTCCACGCAGGTAGGCTCGCGGGAGTTGTTGAGAAGGATCGTGGACCGAGCTGGCTTTCGGTATTTGATCGAGATCACAAGGATCAGGGAAACCGCACCTTTTATGAGATGTGGTCAGGCCTTCTAGGTCTATTTGAACAACTTGTGACTGAACTTGAGTCGGCAAGTCCTACACTGTCCTCTGGTCCTGTCGAAATTGTCCTCAATTTTGCAAACCTGCAAGTGCCGGACACACCCATAGAGAGTACGAGTCCATCGCCGCCCACGGACACTGAGATTCGACTAGATTATGAGCACAATATAGCGGAGGTGAAGTTCCCGTCTGGTTTTCTACGTCACTTCCAAACTCCACAGAATGTTGGCGAAAAATTGGCGCTTGCTTCAATGGCACAAGGTCTACTTAGTATTCATACTAGAAAGGAAATAGGTATTAATGATGATACCATCCAAGGTGTCCTAAACAGTGTGTTGCCTACAACGGGTCTTCGAATCTTGCACCTATTTCATACCTATAATCCAGTAGAATATCTTCTCTCAAATCCTACAAATAGGCCCGTATTTATAAAACAAGAGGATTATCTTTTCAATAGTCTGTTACTCTCTACAAAGTGTACAAAAAAAGATCAGGAATCCCATATTCAAGGAAGGGATGAATGCAATGAATTTCTTCACAGGGTAGTGGATATACTCTGGGAAGAAATCAAAGCCTCCTTGCAGTCTCATGACAGGAAATTTGTAATCAGAAATGCTTTGTCCATCCATGAGAGTATTCTCCAAGACAGGGATCATTGGAAAAGGACCGCATTGGCCATTTTTGCCCTGCATGGTCAACATGAAGACGTGCTGGCTGTTAATGATAGGCGTGAAAAGGATCGCACAGATACAGCACTAGCTGTCAGAATCTTGGTGGAAATGGCAATCTGTGAATGCCCGGTTACTGGGGGTAAAATAATTTCCCAATGGGAATTGGATAACCTTATCGCAAAGATAGCACAGATGCTCACCGCTGCCAATGATTCAGACGCGGTAGTAAACCTCTTGGTAGATCCATTTATTCAGTTATACGAAAATGGTGAGTACTCAATAGATCGATCTGCCTACGAGAGTGTTGTCAGTCAATTTCGAGAAGATTATCTAAGAGATAGTTTCGAGCAAGCTGTTAAGGAGTATGATCAACTTTATTATGATGAGCCTAATGAGCGCGTCCAAACAGAGGAGATTTTTAGAGCCGACTATATTGACGCATTCAAGGCTGAGTACATGATGACATTAGATGAGGCCATTGATGGTCTAGCTGAACTAATGGATATAGCTGTCGAACAGAACAGTGTTGTGGTAGAGACTACAATGGACGATCTCCGTCGTCGATTGCTGAATAAACGCGGTCTTACTGTAGATGCTTATGACTCATTTATAAAGACGTTTGGCCTCTTCCATCGGCCGAAATGGGAGATAGCTCCCAATGGTTTCACCGGTAAGGATATTTTCCCATGGCGATTTCGTCGTCGACTCTCTGTAGTCGTACGTCCTATCCTCTTTTTAGGAAATGAAGCCGACGACTCTGTAATGTATGGATTAGGAGGACTCAAGTCAGGTGTGAGCTACCTGATACAACGAGCAGAGAGAGGTCATCTTCCAGGGAGATTCTTCTCTTCGGTTGAGATGCAACGATATATCGGAAAGGTCAATCATGAGAAAGGGCATGACTTTGGAGAAGCAGTCGCTGCAGAATTCCGTTCGCGTGGCTGGGAGATTCGCACTGCAGTAAAAATGTCTGAAATAGGAGCCAATCCAAGTCTGGCGGCTGGCGATATTGATGTTTTAGCATGGAAATCAAGTGGAGCGGTACTGATTATAGAATGCAAGCGCATACAGCTTGCCCGGACAGTCGCAGAAGTGGCCGAAATCTGTCGAAGGTTCAGAGGTGATGCTGAGGATGAACTTGACAAGCATATGCGGAGAGTAACTTGGATAATAAACGAGCCCTCCTGTCTGAAACATATAATAGGATTCACCCCGGATCAAAAAATGATTGATCACAGACTCATTACTAGCACGCACGTTCCTATGAGGTATCTGAAATCGCTACCAATTCCGGCGGATAAGATTGGACCGCTCAATTAGTTCAATACCACAGACTCTGGATTATCAATCACAACAAATCCCACTGACCACTCAACCAGAAGATCTTTCTCTATTATCAAGACTGCACGGTCGCATGTTGGCAACTTAATTATTAATTCCTAAGATAAAATAGAGCCACCAGGGCTCTATTCCTCCCCTCCATCCAGATTCTCCAAAGCCTGATCCACATCCGCATCAAGCACATCTGCATATACTTGAGTAGTGGAGACACTACTGTGCCCGAGCTGCTTCTGAACGAGCCGTAGATTGTATCCAGAGGCCTTATACAGCCGAACCGCGTAGGTATGTCGAAGTGAATGGATGCTATATCGATCAGGAAGACCTGCCTTGTTAGCCCACTTCTTGAAGACTTGCTGAATACCAGAGGCGGTTATCTTTTCTCCATGCTTGGATGGGAATAGGTATGGGCTATCGGAGTGTCGGTAGTTCAGATACTCCACTATCAGATCTTTTAGCATGGCATTGAACTGAACAACACGGTCCTTCCCTCCCTTTCCATTCCGAACAATCAGTGAGTTCTGTCCCTTCTTGAGATAAAGCTCTTCTAGTCTCAGGTTAGCAAGTTCAGAGACTCTAAGACCTGTTCCGATCGCCAACTCGATGATGAGTCTATCACGCACTGGCGCCTGCACTCCTCTTGCTCGGGCAGCCAGGGCTGCTTCTTCGCAGATCCTTCTGAGTTGCCTCGTTTCTTCAGGAGTAAGGTATTTATCTGGAGAGATGATCCAGTTGGACATAAGAATCTCCTTTCTATGGAGTTCTTATACCATATGCCTGACTGTATGGATATCAACAATTAGAAGGGAATGTCATACTTTGTTATCTTAAATGGACCCGTATACTTATAATGTTGCTCAAGAGCCGCACCAATTCTTTCCTTGAGTAGCCTGTCATCGTTACATTTCTCAAGGTCTACATCACTATCTATTTCGATATGAAGTAGGCTCTCTGTATCGCTCTTTTCCCAATATAGGCGAATTTGTTCCTTTCCGATCTTGCTACTTACACGCCAAGTGATATACCAGAGTATATCCGAGATGAAATCATCAAGATATACTTCTCTTTTATTGCTGTTTTCTACAGCATCAGCATAAAAGTCGTGATGGAGTGACTTGAAATATGTATCATTGAATTGATGGAGTTTATCATAATCATCTAATATTTCCTGAAACGCGCCTTCTGTTACAAAATGCACAATGGCTGATGTGGCTCGTTGATTCACGATATACTGAATTAGATAGTGATCCTGAGGAACTTCAAGTGCTATTATATCGTCCTGTGTGAATGAAAGTCTTATTAGATCAGAGTCAAAAACCGAAAGCAAATTGAATTGATACAAGCACGGAGCCCTTTTCCTCTTATCTAACGATTCTATTTCATATGCTTGTGCTTTGATTAAGGATGTAACAGATTCAAATATTGCCTTATTATTCTGCACATGGTAGTTTGATTTCTTCATTTCCTGAAACGCAAAAATATGCGTCTCAGGAATACACAAGGAATGACTAATACCTGCCGATGCAGCGCTAGCAAAATACTGCTCTCTCCATTTCCTATCGTCAGTCATAAATTTCAGCGCCTTATGGTTCGTCCATGTATGGGCAATTGTCCAGTCGATGTTTGGATCAGTCAAATTCCTTTCCTTCGACAATAATACCCATACATTGCCCGCACTCTTCTTGCAACTAATAATGAGTCCCGTAAATGTATTGTACTCTTCAAACTTGGCCGCCTTGTATGCGACGATATCAATTTCGCGAACTGTTCCAGTGATATCGTCAATATAGTACCTGTTGTTAATCACATTCCAATCGTGGTCCCGGAGCAATTGTGATATGCGAAATTCGAGAACGAAACCAGTAGTATTGATATTTTCTGCAAATTTTTCTAAATCCATTATTATATCGCTTTTTGTCAGTTAAACAATAATGAACGAATGTCTCTAATAAAATATACTCACCAAAGGCATTTATTGTAAATAGGTGGTTTACTCATACTAGTCCTGCACCCGCTTTGTGCGTCTCTGATCTTTGAGCGAGTTGTATTGTTCATAGGTGGATAGATAAATAGAAAAGCATCAAAGTATGAAATAAAAAACGTTGGATGTATAAGGGATCCATGGACAGTACCTGAGAGATTTCAGGTATAAGAAACATAGCCCACTCCCTCCTCTAACTATTCCATCCGAAAGGAGGACCTATTGTGGAAGGCATTATTGCCTCGTGAGGTCACCCTTACACTTAATCCTACCTTCGATCCTGACAAGCAGCAATTGAGATGTGCCTATCAGATTGACGGCATGCCGATGCTGGAGTGGAT
>JBHPIW010000071.1:0-5560 GCA_042568495.1 Fidelibacterota bacterium
CAAGTGCCAATTTTATGTCGGTTATTAGAGGAGAAAAGAACCGTAGCCCTATTTTTGGGGGTGACACGCTATTGCCACAGTGGCTTCGTAAGTGATTGTTTATTGGATACTGATCTAGGGCTCATAGCCCGAAGGATGTGGATTTTATGGTGCAATTAAGAATAGCTCGTCTAAAACTCACAAAAATAATTGGGCTGCTTGCGAGAGCACCGATGAATTCCGGCTGAAACCCAAGAGATTGTCGCCCGTTTTTGATCAGCATTAGTTCAAGCCGATCCTGTTATGCCAGTCTTCGCAGAGCTGTTAAAGCAGCTGTTAGATCACAGCAGGCATGAATCTCACAATGCTACCGACATTGATCGGATACGGGCAATCTTTCACCGACGGGGAGGCATCTTATAGTAGAATAGTCGCCCGAATCTACTTATTACTCCTTAATTACCAAGCAGGAACGAACGTGAACACTGATTCTGTCTCGGTAGAGATAAGATTCTGATCTAACATGTTCGAATTCGTGAGTGAAATGAGATTTCTTTCAATGCATCTAATTTGTGTAACTTTTTAACCTTGTTATTGAGGCATATACATCTATGAAACTCATTCCTTCCTACCCTATTCATGCCAGAACGAGAATATCCAGTCGAGCAGCCCTACTTGTTGTATTTTTATTTAGCCAGATTCTCGGGAATCAGCCCTCACTTAAGTTGATCTATCCCGCCCGGGGGCAGAAGATAGTGCATGCCCCAGGGGCCTACATCAAAGGGATGGTGACATCCTCTTCCTCTGGGACACTCCAGTTATTAATCCGGGCAGCAGTACGCGAGCAGATTGATGTTTCTAATCCCGACGCTAAACAGAATTTCCCGAGCGTGATACGAAACCTGTGGCCGGATAATTTCATTCTAGAAACAATCCAGGTGAAGGTTGGAGAATACGACGGTGATACCAAGATCTTGAGCTATCAGTTCACGGCCCAGGATCAGGTTGACCTAAGGAAATTCTGGGGGCTAGTTGAATTCCGGAAAATATTGGCGCGGGTCTACGATCAGTCATCCAGTGCGGCTGACGTACATCTTTCAGGCTATATCTCCAACAACCGCTCTCTTAATCTGGATGAGATGCGGAATCATAAGGACATTTTCGCTTTCGCCCATCAGCTGCGACCTGGACGCAACACGTTCTACCTCCAGATCTTAGATAATAAGGGTGAGAATGTGTTGACCGATTCTGTGGCCTTATTCTATAAGATCGAGCCGCTGGATGAGTCAGCCGGCAGCGGATATGTAAGGTATCAGTTCCACACCGCGGATAATGAAAGAGGCTGTGCAGCATGCCATGGGGCAATGGAAGAGGATAATTGCTTGAAGTGTCACCAACCGATTATCGGTTACCAGTACACCCACCCACCAACGGAAGAGGAGGGATGCTCTTCGTGCCATGATTACGAATCCTCACCGCGGAACCAGACTATTTCCGACATGTATAGTGATATCGAGCCGTGTCTGATGTGCCATAGTGACCAGGAGGATGCGCTGAGCAGTATGGATCTGGTCCACCCCCCCTTTGAAGAGGGGTGTGTTTTCTGCCATGACAGCCACAGCAGTCCCAACGGGGCGATGTTGGTGAGGCCGGTCATCGACGTATGTGGGTATTGTCACGATGATATTATTGGCACGAATCATCCCGTTGCCAACCACCCATTGGAGGGTGAGCATGATCCTCTGCGCACGGGTCGAAGATTCTCCTGTGCATCATGTCATGATCCCCACGCATCCAATGAAGCGTCACTGCTGCGTGAATCCTGGTTTACTCTGTGCAGTAAATGTCACCAGAAATAGAGGTGATGCGTTTCCAACCACTCAGGTTCCCGGGGATTGTTCCCGTTCTTTGCCTGATATTCTGCATATGTCAGGCACTAACGGGGCAAGCCAGTACTACGGGGATGGGTCTGGATGGATCAACGGGTTTATTCATCAATCCATCGCCCGGCAATCTTACCACCGGACATATGCGCATCGGTGTATTCAGTGCCAGCAATGCAGGGCCGGGTGGCAAAATTGGGAATCTGCCTGTTGCCTTTAGTCTGGGTTTCAGCGAGCAGCTGGAAATCATGGGTTCATTGACTGCGTGGCCCTATTCCCGGAATAGTGACGACCAATTGTTGTCTCTGGGGGCAAAGATCAACATCCTGGAATTCGAAGGGAACGGGCTTTCGGTAGACTTGCGCTGGCAGGATTGGGAGCGGGCTATTAATGACACAGGGTGGATACCGGAGACGGCACTCTCGGGAAGATTGATCGGTAGTTACCCCGTGAAGGGATTCGTTATCCATACCAACATCGGGTATGCCTGGCGCAACATGGTGACCGAAACAAATCCGACAACCGAGTATCCGGCTGGGATAGGAATGACGCACTCATTCTCTGATCAACTTCAGGCTTTGGCTGAATACCAGACAGATCACCTGGCAGATCCCAGACAGTCTGCACGCTGGGCGATGGGGGTGAAGTGGTATGTTCTGGACCACCTGCAACTGGCGGGAGGTGTTCTCGGGATGCGGCAGTACAGCAGGACAAATACTGGCGTATTTCTAAATCTGGCTTTCTCCACTGCTTCCCTTAAGACCTTCTTCCGTAAAATACCGTCATGGCGCTTGATCGCCCTGCCCAGTCTTGAGGAATTGGATATGTCAGATGAAGGGGCAGGTTCCGAAGTTAGTTCAGAGATTTCATCGACAGTAATCGGGACAGTAGAATCGCCACTTGATCCCGAATATGCAAACTTGCCTGTACCACCGCCGCTAGAAGAACTGGACAGCTGGATCCCGGACAAGTCATGGTATGAGCGGTATCTGGGTAGGGAGGATCCATCAGCTGAACTGCCGCTACCACCACCCCTTGATGACACTAAGCGCATTAAACCGATTGATTCAAGGGACGAAACTCACGAATATGGAATTGAGCCCTCAATAACCGATGACGAGAACCTTCCACAACCTCCACCCCTTGAATTGTTTGAAAATTCCGGGAACGAGATACACGATTAACAAGCAATGGATAATCCGAGCACAATCTGTCTTGACCATAGGAAAATGAAGGTCATTCTTGCCATAGCGGTTACCGCAGTTATGACCTTGCTGGGTACGGGTTGTGCAGTATCGAAGACCGTAGTACCCGATCTGGTGTGGCCAGACCCACCGGATCAGCCCAGGATTCAGCTCGTCGATATTATTGAAAGCCAGTACTTTTCCAAAGAGACAATCTGGGAAGCCATCAAGCGATCATTGCTCGGTGCCGATCCCGCCAAGCGACTGGTCCAGCCTTTCGGTGTGGAGGTTGACACTGCAGGACGGGTATATATCGCCGATACAGGGGGCGGAAGCGTGGTGGTGTTCGATAAGGTTGAGGAGGAAATCCGGCACATCGGTGTCAGTGGACGTGGGCGATTATTAGCACCCTTCGACTTGGAAATTGTGGGAGACAAATTATTCGTGAGTGATTCAAAAATGGCCAGGGTGCATGCCTACAATCAGGAAGGGGACCTGGTTCTGGTGCTGGGAAACGAAGGAGGAATGGGCCGGCCCAGCGGAGTTCGGTATGACCCCCTTTCCAACCGCCTGTATGTCGTTGATACCGGCATGCATAACATCAGGGTCTATGACGCTGAAAGTTGGGACTTCCTGTTCACCATCGGTCAGCGCGGTTCCGGGGATGGAGAGTTCAACTTTCCGACGATGCTTGATGTCAAGAATGGCAAACTCTATGTCGTGGACAGTATGAATTTCCGGGTGCAGGTTCTGGATCAGGATGGGGGTTTCATCAATAAGTTCAGCGAAGCAGGTGATGCACCCGGGTATTTATATCGCCCAAAGGGTATTGCGGCCACATCCGAGGGATTTCTATTTGTGGTCGATAGCGCTTTCAACAATTTCCAGATCTTCGACGAAGAGGGCAACGTTTACATGTTCGTGGGAGAAGCCGGATCGGCTCCGGGCTATTTCAATCAGCCGACCGGTATTATGTACAACGGTAACAATCTGCTGTATGTTGTAGATCAGCGGAATCACCGGGTACAGGTCTTTGAATTTTTAGGCAGTGATTGATGGCGATTGTGAAAAATCGGCCAAAGTCGCCATCCCCGCGGAGATGATGATCCGAAAGCCACACCCGTCGGTGTGATCTGCAGCACAATAACCAGATATAAGGGTCTTGTTATCCACTAAACCTCTTTGCTACAACTTCATTCCGTTTTAATTTTACACTAGTTATATCACTGGTAGAGTGTGGAATGCTTTATTAACGATACGATTTAGTATACCAATTGGCAGATAAATGAAGAATCAATTCAAATCCAACATGAGGAGAAACTCATGAAATCCTTTCTCAAAATCATCCTAGTTTCACTAACTTTTCTGGGAATAGTATTCGGCCAAGCCAATATGGCGAATACCAAGCACGATCTGACCTATAGTTCCAATACGTATTATTCGGCGGATACGGACCAGATCTGCGTATTCTGCCATACGCCCCATAAGGCCGCTTCCAACGACCTGCTGTGGCAACGTTCGGTGCCGTTCTCGGTTTCATTCACTATGTTTGAAGCGGGGAGCCAGACAGCTGATTCCCTGGAATATGAATCAAGAGCCTGCTTGAGCTGCCATGATGGCTCCACTGCCTTCAACACACTGGCGAACGCTCCCGGCTCTGGTGGTCTGAATTCGAGCGTAACCATGAATGGCGGCAATGATCAAATCAGTGCGGGTGCAACCAATCTAGGTCAGGATCTAAGGGATGACCACCCGGTTGGTGTCGTCCTGCCAACAGGAACCGGTTGGAACACCCCGACGTCAGCCTTGCTATACGGTACAGGCAATGATCAAGTCGAGTGCGCTTCCTGTCATAATCCCCATGAAGGTACCAATACCATGTTCTTGCGAGCATCCAATGCCGCGAGTGCCCTCTGTATTGACTGCCACGACAAGTAGGCATAAACATTCTGGCCAGGCGTGAATGTCCCGCCAGGATACTTTTCACGTCATTAAGTAGAAGCCGGCGAGCTTGGAAATCAAGCTTCCGGCTTCTGTTTTACTGACAATTCCGAGTTCATGACCTTCAGGCCATATAAACAATGACTCTACCGGGGACAAAAAAGCGCATCCGCTGGCACAACCTATGGATTGCCCCCTGGATTCTGGTATCAGTGCAACTGAATGCCCAGTTGACGAATCTTTCCCTTAATTTGCAGAACACATTTTATTGGGATCACATACCACAGAGCCGCTCAGGTCTGCATGATCGTGACTACCGACAGAACTATAATCTTCGACTAACAGGATATGGTATCCATCCGGGTTTATTATCATTTACTCTGGCATCCTCATTGAATGATTATGCCTCATTCAAAGACCCAAGTGCTGTTTCCGCAACCAGCCGACGCCGCCAAGTGGGGCTTTATCACTTGCGAGCAACATTATTACGCAACTCCAGTTTGCCAATCCAGGTGAACGCATCCAGGAAACGCTATCAACATTCGCGCTATATGCATAACAATGTCGATAGTC
>JBHPIW010000072.1:0-5554 GCA_042568495.1 Fidelibacterota bacterium
GATTCACTGAATGAATCCATGGATTCACAGGCATCCAAGTATGGTTCCAAAATCCTCTAACCATATAGGAGGGGAAGGATACTACATGAGAAAAGTTCATCTAATCTGGCTGGTAGCACTGACATTTCTTCTTGGTTGTGCCGGGAAGGAACTGGGCTCCGGAGTGGAGCTGGAACACTTCGATCAATCCGTCAAACCCCAGGATGATTTCCACCAGTATGTAAGCGGAACCTGGATGAAGAATACTGAGATCCCACCGGATAAGGCCCGCTACGGCGTCTTCCGGATCATTCGCGACAAGACGCGGGATGACGTGTTTGCCATCATTCAGGATCTGGCCGAAAAGCAGAATAAAAAAGCGGGCTCTCCTGAACAGAAGGTGGGCGATTTCTACTATAGTTTCATGGATACTACACGTATCGAGGAATCGGGCCTCCAGCCCCTGCAGACTGAGTTGACCCGTGTTCAAGCCATACAGGACCGAAACGACCTACTATCCTTTATGGTCCACGGCACAAAGATAGATATTGAAACACCCATCGGCTTTTTTGTGGATCTGGATATGAAAGCCTCCGATCGATATATCCTGTATGCCTACCAGTCGGGGATCGGGATGCCCGACCGGGACTATTATCTCAACGAAGCGGAGAAGTTTCAGGAGATACGGGACAAGTATACAGCATACATAGAGGAACTTTTTAATCTGGCTGGGGTCGGAAACGGTGCCGCCAAAGCCGTTCGTGTACTGGAAATGGAAACAGCCCTGGCTGAAGTCCATTGGACCCGTGTTGAGAGCCGAGACCGAAACAAGACCTACAACAACTACGATCTGGCCGGCCTGGATGAACTCATGCCCAACTTCAGCTGGCGCGCGTTCTTCCGGGAAGCAGAGCTGCCTCAGGTTGAGGCCCTGGTGGTTCGCCAGCCCAGCTACTTTGAGGCGTTTGACCAGCTTCTAGTTGAATACTCGGTTGACGACTGGAAAACCTACTTCACTTGGCATCTGCTCAATGATTTCTCCCCCTTCCTGCCTGCTGCGTTTGTGGATGCCCGCTTCGAATTCTACAGCAAGACCATCGAAGGCCGGGAAGTCAACCTTCCCCGCTGGGAACGGGGGACCAATCTGGTCAACGGTGCCATTGGCGAGATTCTGGGTAAGGTGTATGTGGAACGCTATTTCAAGCCTGAAGCCAAGCAGCGCATGGTAACGCTGGTCAATAATCTGAAACTGGCCTATGAGGAACGTATCAAGACTCGGGACTGGATGGATCCCGAAACCAAGCAGGAAGCACTGAAAAAGCTCTCCAAGTTCGGCACCAAGATTGGCTACCCGAATAAGTGGCGGGACTATTCAGACATGGATGTCACGCCCGATCAACTGGTGCAGAATGTCATCAATGCGGGAATCAGCGATTACAATTATGAAACGGCGAAGATCGGTCAGCCCAAGGACCCGGAGGAATGGTTCATGTATCCCCAGACGGTAAATGCCGGCTACCATCCGATCCTGAACGAAATCCTATTCCCCGCCGCTATCCTCCAGCCGCCCTTTTTCAATGTGGAGGCGGATGACGCTGTCAACTACGGCGCCATCGGTGCGGCCATTGGCCATGAAATGACCCACGGCTTTGATGATCAGGGCCGTAAGTCCGACGGTGATGGCCTCCTCCGTGACTGGTGGACCGAGGATGATGACCGCCGATTCAAGGAACGGGCTCAGGTATTGATCAAGCAATTCAACCAGTATAATCCCATCGACACTATGCATGTCAACGGTGAACTTACCCAGGGGGAGAACATCGCGGACCTGGGTGGCCTGACCATCTCCTATAACGCCTATCACATGTCCCTGAACGGCAAAGAGGCCCCCGTACTGGACGGCTTCACCGGCAGCCAGCGCTTCTTTATCGGCTGGGCACAGGTATGGCGCGAAAAGATCAGGGATGAAGAACTGCGCCGCCGTATCATTACCGATGTTCACTCTCCCGGGATCTATCGGGTGATCGGTATCATGTCCAACATGCCCCAGTTCTATGCGGCTTTCGGTGTGCAGGAAGGTGATCCCATGTACCGGTCATCCGAAGAACGGGCGGAAATCTGGTAGCCGCTCACACATTCTACCAGCCTTTATCTTGACATCATGAAAAGGCCCCGGACTTATCCGGGGCCTTTGTCAATGCGGGGTGCAATTATCTCCCAGTAGCGGATTACTCAAGTGTGGGCTCATACCCTAACCGCTGGATCACATCCTCGCCGATCTCCGCAAACCGCATCTTCTGCTCTGGGGAAAACACTTCCTTCCATTCTCCGGCCACCCCTTTCCTGAGGAATCCGGTCACATCCTCTACGCCGCGCTTGCGTCCGGCAATCCGCTCAAACCGGTTCTTCTCCACTATTCGCTCGATCTCTTCCATGCTGGTGGGAAACGCCAGGAATCCCAGTGACGCAGATAACACCCCGCTGGTGTCCTTCAGCAGATCCTCGTAACGGATTGGATGGATCCATTCCTCGTCCTGGATGTCCAGCCATGATCGTATCCAGCTCAGGATCATCTCATTGAGCCGTCCGGAATCAAGCATGAACGTGATGTAATCCGCCAGGGACATGTCCTGCATGGCTTCGTAGTGTCGGTGGAAACGTGACCGGCGGAAATACCAGTACCCCGAGATCGCGGCATCCCGCGGGTCCCGCATGGAAACGATAGCCTTCAGACGGTGCTGTCGGATCAACGCCAGGTTCTCCCCTGTTGCCAAAGTGTGCCCGCGAATGACCGCTAAATGATGCCGGAACTCCCGGAACAGGTCCGGATACAGGTCCCAGTCATGGATGGTATAGGATCGACCAACCGCTGTGGTCCATCGGGCGGGAGCAAAAGACGCAAAGCCGTCCAGGGATGCGAACAGGTGGTACAGCCAGGTCGAACCACCCTTGGCCAGTCCGGCGATGAACACGATGTTCTGGGGATAGCGATCCCGCTTGGTAAAGTAGTGGTAGCGGTTGATTACTCGCTTATGTGGTCCGTTGTCCAGGAGGTATTTGAGCGTTCTGCGCAATCCCTGACGCTGATAATAGGTGCGGATTCGCTGGAGGTAGTAGAAGAGTCGCTTCATTAATTCCTTCGATGAGAATAATACTTATTGGTCAACAGGAGAAATTACTTATCTGGAGGGCGGCATAATAACTCATTAAGCGGAAAACACTTGCTTTTTTAGGCATTTCTGGACCGGACCTCCAGGACTGAATAAGGTGGAAATATTACTGGTATTATCCAATATAGTAATATATACTATACTAGTATAGATAATAGTTTGAAAGGGTTCTTACATGAGGGAAAATGAAACTTCAGCCATCGATCTGGTCATTCTGGGCCTGTTGAACAACCAGCCCATGAGTGCCTATGATCTGGTCAAACTTACCGGGATCTACGAGCTGGTCAAGGTCAGCAAGCCGGCCATCTATAAGAATGTGCACAAGCTCAGCCAAAAAGGTTACCTCCGTGGCCGCACCAGCAAAACCGGCAAGCTGCCGGAAAAGACCGTCTATGAGATTACCACAGCTGGGAATGAACGCATCCTGAAACTGATGCAGGGCTGTGTCGCTGGTCGGCTGCAATTCCATTTCGACTTCAACAGTTTCCTGCTGCTTATTGATCAAATTCCTCGCAGCGAAGCCAACCGCCTGCTCCGCGAGCTCATGACCCGCCTCCTGGAAAACAAGCAGACCCTCCAGGAACAGTCTGCCCGGTACAGCCATCTATCACCCACCATCCGTGCCCTGGCTAACCAACACATCATGCTTAACGAGACCCTGATCCGCTGGCTCAAGGATTTCATGGACCAATCCCACCCTGTATAAAACTGCCCTGCGTGCATTTTCCGAACTCAATCTTGTAAGGAGATTTTTATCATGCTGCGAACATCGCTGCTGATCTTTTTATTTTCTGGAGTTTTTTCTACGGCACAGGCCGATGGGTCCATTAGCTTCCTGGAAAATCGCGCTATTCCCGTCTTCATGGCCCTTACTGGTATCGCCATGGCCGGCATTTGGACTGTGGACATCTCCAAAGGCGTCCTGCCGGATGGTTTCTGGAAATCCCGGGAAGGCGACGACCGCCTCTTCTGGCCCCACCTCATCGCCGAATATGCCACCGCTGCAGGTTTGCTCGCCGGGGCTTACGGCCTGTACACCGCTGCCCCTTGGGGTGAATCTGCCGCCTTTATCTCCTTGGGTGCTCTGGCCTACACCGCCACCAGCAACTTGGGTTGGTCCCTGGCTAAACGTGAGCGGCTGCCCTACGCCATCCCCATGATGGTTGGTCTTGCTGGTTCCGCAGTATCCATCGCCATACTATTCTGATACTATCCGGCCGGTAGCCCTGATATTCCTGCTGCCGCGGGAGTTTTAAAAACCTTGAAAGGTGTGCAGTACGCGACTACCTTTATTCGTTCACCAGCGGAGGAAATGCTCACCCAGAAGATGTGCCAACTCTCGAATCCAGGGACCTCATTTTTCCTCAACCGGATCACCATCGCCCGGTCTAAATCCCTGCTTGCCACAACCCTTATGCACTATACTTGGAGGTAGCCATGCAGTCCAAATCCTTGCTGCCGTTTATCATCATTATTGCTGTCATCACAACCCCGTTATTCGCCACCATCTGGCGGGTGGATAACAAGGCTGGAGCCGCCGGGGACTTTACTACCCTCCAAGCCGCCGAGAGCAGCATCGAGGTGCAGGATGGCGACACCCTCTACGTCTACGGTTCCTCCATCAGCTACGGTGAGGTCGAAGTACATCGACCCTTAGTTATCATCGGCCCCGGCTATTTCCTGGATCAGAATCCTGAAACCCAGGCTTACCCTGCTCCTGCCATGACTGATTATGTATATTTTTATTCCGGTTCAAAGGAATCGGTGATAACTGGCTTATCTACTGATCGGATTTACGTTAGTGCAGACTCTATTACCATCAAGCGAATGCGAATCTCATCAGGGCATCATCAAGGCTCGATCTATATTGTTAATGATTACCATGCTACCACCATTCAACAATGTTACATCACCAATAGCTATGGCAATTCGGAGTCCAGGGGGATCTGGCTATCCGGGAATAACACCTCGGTGATTGTTGATAACAACTTTATCGATGTCAACTACACCACGGGGAAATCAATCGATTCTCACACCAGCTCCGCCCCGGCTCATATCAGCCACAATGTTTTGTCCGGTAACGTGACCGTCTCATATACTACCTTTGAAAATAACATTCTTCGAGATGGAACCGCTTCCCTGTCCACGACTTCCGTGCGGAATAATATCTGTAATGAAACTCAGTTTCCAGCTACGGATGATAATCAGCAGAATGTCGACATGAATACGGTCTTCGTGGGCACTGGCAGCTCCGATGGACGCTGGCAGCTGGCCGCAGGGTCACCTGCTCTTGGAGCAGGCACCGAGGGTACCGACTGCGGTATGTTCGGCGGCAGCGCGCCCTATATACTTTCGGGACTCCCTACCATCCCCCACATCTACTATCTCACGGTCCCCAGCGCCGC
>JBHPIW010000074.1:0-5137 GCA_042568495.1 Fidelibacterota bacterium
TCCGCCGGTTGGATGTAGGCCTTACCGCCAATACGGTGGAACATACCAATTTCGAGTGGATCCCGTCCGAACAGATCATGCAACCCGTGGGTCCTCCGGACGTACTGGCGACCCTCATTCCAAGGGTAGGGTACGTTTGGGATAACGCCGAGTGGGAATACCTGCATCCGGTAAAAGGATGGCGTACCAATATCTGGATGAGTGCCAGTCCCAAATGGAACGATGCGGGCATCGAATTTCAGACGTTGGGATTTGACCTTCGTCGGTATTTCCGGTTATTTGCCGGTACCAGTACCGCCTTCCGCCTGACAGGTGGAGCCAGCTTTGGGCCTGATGCACAGAACTTCCTGGTAGGTGGATTGCCCTGGATTTTCAGCTCAGAACGGACAGGAGTGTACGGTGCCCGTTACAAGGAGGATCCACTTAGTCTGGAGGAGCACCGGCTAAAGACCATCTATTTCTCGGAGTACGTTACACCATTGCGTGGGGCTCAGATGATGGAAATTGTTGGTCAACAGTCTTTGCTCCTGAATATGGAATATCGCTTCCCCTTCCTGCTGTATTATTTCCCCACCCTCAGGATATTAGGGCAGTTGAGTGGGGTGGCGTTCATTGATGCCGGCTTTGTATGGGATAAGTCAGACTCCCGGACTGACCAGATCATCACGTACGGTTGGGGACCGCGTTTCATATTTCTTGGCTTACCATTCCAATTGGATTATGCCTGGGTGCTTGATCCCCCTCGGTACGGAGATCGAGAACATCATTGGTACCTGACCATCGGCCTCGACTTCTAGTTCGCTGCCTGCTTGTGTGGTTGCCGTAATCCACGGAAAGTGGCCAGTTTCCCGCGTTGAGTTTGGACATCACGACTTGAACTGATGGGCCGTCTTTCCTTTTCAATCACTTCTGCAGATGATTCCACCTCCGCGCGTACCGGACAGTTAGAACTCAGGCGGGGAATAATCAATACGCCCTGTTTCATGCCTATCGGTACTCATGCTGCCGTCAAAACACTTGCTCCGTGGGAAGTGCAGGAACTGGGAGCTCAGATTATCCTGAGCAACACCTACCATCTCTATCTGCGTCCTGGAATGGACCTGATCCGACAGTATGGTGGTCTGCATCGGTTCATGGGATGGGAGGGACCCATTCTGACGGATTCGGGGGGGTATCAGGTATTCAGCTTAGCAGCTTTGCGAAAGATCGACGACGACGGTGTTTCATTTCAGAGCCATCTGGATGGTTCCGCCCATTCTTTCACGCCCGAGAAATCCATCGATATCCAGCGCGTTCTGGGTTCTGATTTCGTTATGGCGCTGGATGAATGTCCACCGGGAGATGCACCCAAACAAACGATTGCTGAAGCGGTATCCCGTACTACTCTCTGGGCTCGGCGATGTCTGGAAAGATTTCAGGTTACTGAGGATACTGCCACTCAGGCTCAAATCCTTTTCCTGATTGTCCAAGGTGGTACCAGTTTTCATTTGCGTCGGAAAAGCGCTGAAGAGCTAATCAATCTGGATGGTTCCGCCTATGCCATCGGTGGCCTGGCGGTAGGAGAATCCAAGGAAGCACTGTTTACTACGTTGGAGCTGATGGATAAACTGCTGCCGGAAGACAAACCCAGGTACCTGATGGGAGTCGGAACTCCGGCTGATCTGGTGCGAGCCGTAGCACTGGGAGTGGATATGTTTGATTGCGTACTGCCAACGAGGAACGCACGCAATGGGCAATTGTTTACGACCACCGGTACCGTGAATATCCGCAATGCACGATACCGCTCCGATCTCCAGCCGGTACAGGAAGGCTGCGATTGTCTGCTATGCACCCAGTTTGAGCGGGCTTATCTCAGCCATCTGTTCCATACCAGTGAAGTATTGGGATTGCGGCTGGCAACCATGCACAACCTGCGCTTTTATTTAAGGCTTATGGCTTCAATGCGGGAGGCAATTAACGAGGCCAGATTCTCAACCTGGTCAAAACAATTTCTCCAGAAGTACGAAGAGAACTACGCATGACCGAGGTTGTTGTCAGATTGATCGATCTCCACGTGATGCGCCAGGAAAACGAGGCACCACAGTATTTGATCATGCAGCGGTCTCCCGGTGAGATCTATGAGGGGGTCTGGCAGGGCGTTACAGGGAAAATTCACCCTGGAGAACACGCTTGGCAGACGGCACTGCGTGAACTCCAGGAAGAAACCGGTTTGAAACCTCTTCAAATGTGGACTGTGGATCATGTAAATCTGTTCTATGAGTCCGCTACCGATACTCTCAACTGCAATCCCGGTCTTCGGGGTTGAGGTGGCCTCAGGTGAGCTGGTTCTCTCCAAAGAGCATCAGACTTCCCGATGGTGCTCTGTGAAGGAGGCTGCGGATCTTCTTTTATGGGATCAACAGCGAGAGGGACTGCTTGCCTTCCACGATATGCTCACGGACTCTCAAGCTAAGCTCTGCTGGATGGCAGTTGACATGGAATCGGATAGTCGTGGTTGATTCACCGATGGAGAATTCCGCAGGCGCCTCGCCCAGCGAGTCCTCCCTGCCCAAACGTTACCATCGGATCAAACTGATCCTTTCCTTGGTGTCAACAGGACTGGAGTGGCTGTATTTGCTGGTCCTGGTAATAACTCCCCTGTCGGCAGGATTGGTCAGGGTTACTGAATTGAGTGGAAATCCGTATCTGCATTTCCTTCTTTTTGGACTTATTGCCGGGACTGTTGTCCAGGTATTCCTATGGCCGCTTTCTTTCACCAGCAGCTACGTTGTTGAACACCACTACGGACTATCAAACCAGACTGTTGGCGCCTGGATGTGGGAGCGAATCAAGGGAACGCTGGTGGGAGGCGTGATAGGGATACCGCTGGCGGTGTTGTTTTACTTCTGTTTACGGATGTTTGGTGTTGGATGGTGGCTCCCAGTGGGAATCGTGATGCTCCTGTTCTCCGTGATCTTGGGACGACTGGCGCCTATTCTGATCTTTCCACTGTTCTATAAGTTTGAACCGTTGGCCTCCGAAAATTCTCTGAAGCAAAGCGTAGGAACCCTTTGCGATGCCGTTGGTCTAACAGTGGAAGGAATCTATCGGTTTAACCTCAGCAAGACCACCAAGAAGGCCAACGCAGCATTCACGGGTCTGGGGCGAGCCAAGCGGGTACTTTTAGCGGATACCTTACTGAACGAGTTCTCCCAGGATGAGATCATGGCCGTGGTAGCTCATGAGCTTGGACATTTCAAATTAATGCACATCTGGAAAGGGATGGCTTTCGGAATTGTCCTTACATTGCTTGGCTTATTTGTGGTTGCACGTCTTCATGCCACTGTGGCTGATGGTCAGGTAGCAGCCTTGGTGAGTCTGCCGTGGTTATTCTTGTTCTTGAGTATTTACGGCTTCGTAACGGGCCCTGTCTCCAATGCCTATTCTCGACGGCATGAATATGCCGCGGATCGCTTTGCAGTAAATCTCATCGGAGGCGGAACTACATTGGCCAGCAGTCTCGAGCGCCTTGGCGAACTCAACCTTGCTGACCGGAATCCCCACGCAGTTGTCGAATTCCTGTTTCATAGTCATCCATCCCTCGCTAAGCGTCTGGATGCGCTCGGGGAAGAATTCTGAATCCATTCTCTATTCGCCCTACCCTGGCATACACCTGAGTCCTAACTTCAATCTCCAATCCGGTTTTGAAACTGGAATACACCCTTTCATCCGATATCGAAGGAGTGAGATTGCCAGGTAGTATGCAGGAAATCAGCCCCGTTAATCGCACCAAGGAACAGGCTCGCGCCAGCTATAACAGTATGAGTCGCTGGTACGATCTAATGGCCGGATTGGCTGAAAGGAAGTACCGCCTGGCTGGCTTAGAGGTGCTCCGGATTCAGGAAGGAGAGCAGGTACTGGAAATCGGCTTCGGGACTGGTCAATGCCTTGTAGCGTTGGCCCAGGCTGTTGGCGGTCGGGGACAGGTCTATGGGATCGATATTTCTGAGGGGATGAGATCTATGGCCGAAGCAAAACTGGCGAAGTCCAGCTACTCAGAAAGAGTGGATCTGACCTGTGCCGATGCTGTTGAATTACCATACGAAGCTGATTTTCTCGATGCCATTTTCATAAGTTTCACCCTGGAACTGTTCGATACACCCGAAATCCCCGTCGTGCTGAAAGAATGCTACCGGGTACTGCGGGCTGGTGGCCGGTTGGCTGTGGTTGCTATGGCTAAAGGGGAGCCGCCGGGGATTATGGAGTGGCTGTATGAGTGGTTCCACCGCAAATGGCCCCGTTATGCAGACTGCCGGCCAATCTATGTAACTCAATCAATGAAAGCAGCTGGATTTCAGATCAGAGAAACGGCCCGAATGTTGATGTGGGGGCTACCCGTGGAAGTTGTGCTGGGCGGAAAGTAATAGTTCAGAACATTTCGATCTTCATCACCGTCACAGCCTGACCGCCCAGCATAATCCGATCGCCCTGTACTTCAACAGCCACTATTCCTCCTCGCCGTGATGCCTGGTAGGCCATTAGCTTGGTTTTTCCCAGCTGCTCGCTCCAGTAGGGTCCCAGACAGCAGTGGGCTGAACCGGTGACGGGATCCTCGTTGATTCCGAGGGCTGGGACGAAGCAGCGGGAAACAAAGTCAAATTCCTGGCTATCCGCGGGAGCAGTAACCATTGCTACTCCCGGAGGCACTTTCTTCAGGAGAGAAAAGTCAGGCTCCATCTGGCGTACGATGGATTCGTTGTCAAATACCACCAGATAGCCGAATCGATTCCTGGCGGTATAGAATGGTGAATCTCCCAAGGCGGCAGTCAGGTCTTTCGGGATCGTTGCGTCTTCGGCAGCCTCATTAGGGAAGTCCATCCGAATCCATGGATCATCCCAGTAGGCTTTAAGTAGACCGCTATTCGTATAGAAATGGATTTCCGTATTTCGCGGTGAAGATTCCGTCTCCCACAGGATATGGGCACTGGCAAGCGTGGCATGACCGCATAGATCCACTTCCACAGTCGGCGTGAACCAGCGTAGTCGGTAACCATCCTTTTCCGGGTGAAGAAATGCCGTCTCGGAGAGGTTCATTTCCCGGGCGACGAGCTGCATCCATTCCTCGTTTGCAGCCTCAGAAAGCATGCACACCCCGGCA
>JBHPIW010000073.1:0-5145 GCA_042568495.1 Fidelibacterota bacterium
ACGATTGAGTACCCAGGGTCATTTGATAAAGTCCAGCGGAATGACTTGAACGGATGGCTCTATGGCTGTGATATCTGCCAGGAGGTCTGTCCCTGGAATAAGCGCTTTGCCAAACCCTCCCCGGACCGGTCCTTTGCACCGAGGAACTTCGTCATCACCTATACCGGTGAAACATGGTCCGGGTTAACACGCGAGGATTGGGATCTGTTATTGCGGGGCAGTGCAGCCCGGCGGCCCGGATATAAAGGACTCCTGAGGAATGTCCACGCTGCAATGTCCGCGTAATCTGTTTTCCTGAGTATCAATTTCGCAAAGCGGTTGACAAGGATTTAGAGGTCATCTAACTTTATGGAGCAGACTGCTTTCAGTCGATGATAACCGGAGGATTCAATCATGCCAACAGTCGGAGTATGCCTCTCAGGATGTGGCTTCTTGGATGGGGCTGAGATTATCGAGTCGATAGCCACACTGTACCATCTGGAACACGCTGGCGCTACTATTCTGGCCTTTGCCCCCAACGTCGATCAAGCCCACGTTGTGAACCATATGACGGGGGAAGAGATGGCAGGTGAGACCCGGAATGTGCTGGTCGAAGCTGCACGTATCGTACGGGGTGATATCAAGGATATCGCCGATATTAGTGCTGAGGACATGGATGCTTTGATACTCCCGGGCGGATATGGCGTGGCCAAGAACCTGTCCACTTATGCTTTCGACGGTCCCGATTGCCAGGTGAATGAAGAAGTACACCAACTGGTTCGTGATATAATAGCGGCGAACAAACCCATCGGAGCAATCTGCATTGCCCCGGCGATGCTGGCCAAGATCCTGGAAGGTTCCGGCGTAAATACACAGCTGACCATCGGCAATGATCCCAAGACCGCCCAGGACATCGAGGAGATGGGTACATCACACGTGGCCTGTAGTGTGACCAAACACATCACAGATAAGGAAAACAAGATTGTGTCAACACCGGCGTATATGCTGGCCGATAAGATTGGAGAGACCTGGGTGGGCATCGAAGGCTTGGTGAACGAGGTGCTGGCACTCATTGATGCTTGAGTGTGACGGCCGCCGTCACGCCCACGATCAATGCGATTTACATGACCTTCGGTGCAAGCCTGTCTTCAGTAAGTTCACCGAGGTTGATGATAGGAGGAGATGATCCTGGCGTCAACGCTTGAACAGTTGCTGACCAAATTTTCCGGAACAAGCCCCTTGTTCCCGCTACCCGATTTCGTTTTTTTCCCACAGACGGTTCAGCCGTTTCACATCTTCGAAGATCGTTATCTGGACATGATCCATGATGCCATGGCCGGAGAGCGCATGGTCACAATCTCACTGCTTGCCGAAGATGCCGGGGAAAGTGAAAGTGGAAATCCTGCTATCAATCAGGTTGCGACACTGGGTTATATCAGTGAGGTCCAACAGGCTGAGGACCAACATGTGAATATCCTCGTCACCGGTCTGGTCAAGGTACGGCTGGAGGAGTTGGAATCCGAGAAGTCCTACCGGCGCGGGGCAATCACAGTCATGACCGAGTTCAATCAGGTTACAGATCAGGAGCACAAGCGCAAGCAGATCCTGGGACTATTCGAGTCGGTTCTGGATCGAGATCAGACGCAGGGAAATATCGAGATACTGTATGGTGAGGGTATTCCGCTGGCGATGCTGACACACATTATCGTCAGTGCCCTGCCGATTCCCGCTGAAGAAAAGCAGAAGATGCTGGAATTGCAATCCCTGGAATTACGGATTGAGATCCTGCTGAATTTTCTGGAGAGCGGTCTGCATAGCCTGGAGACCATGGGACCATTCGAGGAGATGTTGCCGACCCAACCCTGGTGGAATTGACGGTTCCGGCCGCCGTTTTCCTGATTCCCGACTTTTACTCCCTTCCTTCAAAAGGCGGCAACTCCATCCCGGCTCTATTTATCGAGGGTGAAATGTCTTTGCTGCCCGCAAAGAAAAAGGGCCGTTCCTTTTCATTGGCGGCCCTGAGATTCTTGCTTTCTTGCTGGATAAAAAGTGAGGACTGGTTCCTAGTCTACCCAGTTGATATCGATGCTGCCCAGCCCCACGCTGGTCGTGATATGTAGAGTGGGTTGGGAGGGACGAAAATCGCGGCTGCGATAGCGGCCACGACCCTCACTTGTCAGACCGTGAGTATCGATTGAGGAAAGGAAACTTTCATCCGCCTCCATGATGACGTTATATCCTTCGGGAATTTTCAGGGTGATACTTCCCAGTCCCACGTTTACATCCACGTCCATGTCCTGCATGGTTTCACCGCGGAAGTCAATGATCGCGGATCCGAGACCGCAGTCGAATTTGAGTTTTTCAGCACGGGAGTTGGAGAGGTTACGAGCGACGAGCTCACCCAGTCCATTTTCGACTGAAATCCGCCTTAAATCGGTACGATTGGGGGTCGAGAAGTCCAGGGTAGTTTCTCCCAGTCCGTTCTCAATACTAAGATCAGCCACTTTCAGCTCACCCAAATTCAGGTTAGCCTTTCCCAACCCACAGGAGAAATCAACCTCAAGGGGAATCCGCGTGGTGAAGTAAAGTTCACTTTCGGGCTCACCCATCCCGCGCATCTTCAGGGTTTCCCAGCCTTCGTGCCGGCTCTTGGTCACGAACCGGAACCTGGCGAGACCACCCTTGGTCTCATAATCTGCGCTGGGACGAAGATAATCATCATCGTATTGGATAAATCCTGTTACCGCCTTGGAGGGATTTCCACGCTCGATAAGGATCTCCCCAAATCCAAATTCGATTTCAATCTCCATCCGGGTAATATTTTCGGCGAGGGATTCGTCAATAGTCAAAATAACTCGGTTGTCACCCGGCCAGGCAAGAGCGACCGAAACCGGCAGTAGCAGCGGCAGAAGTCGAAATACGCGTATCATTTGCATGGCTCCTTAGTGCTCCAGAATCCGCAGATAGAATATCCATTCATTGCTTATTGCTCCTTCATGCAGGGGACGGAAAAGCTCCAACCTCATATCATCTCCGCCAATGCTGATACCCAATGCGTGGTACCCATTGTTCTGCAGTCCCTCAATATGCTTCGAACTCAAAAGATGCTCCGGGCTATCCCAGTTGCCGCCATAATGCCAGGACAGGCTGGAGTAAGATTTGCGTGCCCAGAGCACGAAGTCGAGTTGAACGATACCGTAGTGATTTCCCAGATCGATAGCTCCATCGCCGCTAAGATCTTTGTAATCATAACCCTGGACGGATCCAATCCCACCCACGGGAACCAGATGCTGCAGTCCATAGTCCTCATTGATGGTCCCATCGATGGCTCCGGTTCGTACATGAGCTCGAATACCCAGACGCTTATGGATCGGAACATACGCTTCTCCGGCTATATCTTCCCGGGTATACTCGAAATCGCTTCCGGTGTTAAGGAGCGCTTGCATATGGGCATAGGATAGATAGGTCTGGAAGCGTCTGGAGCAGCAGGACAGTGGACTGCCAAGGGCCAGGCTATACCTGAGCGTGACTTCCTTGCCTTCGGTAATATCGTATGCCAGTCTGAAATCTTCATCGCGACCGGCGACACTCCAATCGGTAACGTTGGGCATGCTGAAATGTTCTTCATTCCGATACCGGGCTTTGAATTCAACCAAGCCGGGTTGTGCCAGCACGAGAGTGGTACTGTAGCCTGAAGTCTCGTACCAATCGTGCCAGTCCTGGTGCATGAAGACAGCTCCCAGAGAGTTCTCCGTAGAAGTAATGCGCCAAGTATCATCGTTCTGTGGCTCCCGATGAGCCTCAGCAATGAGACCCAGTCGACCTCTCAGGAGGTATTCCCCAATACCCAATCGGGCATACCACTCGCCCGGGCCAAAAGCACGGCCTATGGCACCGTAGACATGGAATCCCGGAATATCGTCCGTATCGGGTCCAAACGGTACATACAGGGCGAATCCTTCCGAGCGATTGTACCGCACCAGAGGCTCCTTGGAGATTCCAAAATCCGGTCGCACACTCCGATATATGGGACGATGGATGCCGCTGTCCTGGTCGTCTTCAATATCATGATCCATCCATTCTTCATCCTTCATCTCTGATTCTGTTTCCTCGTCCCATGCGAGATCTGTATCGCGGTCATTGTCAGAGCGGAATATTTGATCGGAGTCTTCCCGGGAAATGCTGATCTTGCCGCGATTCACCTCGAACACGTCGCCCTCAACTTGCGCCTCCGGGCTGATGGTGATCCGGCCACCGAGCGCAACGATGGTTCCGTCAATCTGAGCCGTGGGGAGCAGTTCAACGTCCCCACCTAGAACGGTGATGCGACCGGTCACACGCCCGGCTACTGTAAGATTTCCGCCAATAACCCGAATAGCGCCTGATCGCACTTCACCTTCTGGAATGTGCAGGTCATTGAATATCTTGATCTCACCCGAGGGATCATCTATCACCTCTTCGGGTGGAGTTTCGAGGGTTTCTTCTTGTGCCGCTAACCAACCGATTAGCAGGAGCAAGAGGACCATAGATGTAAATATTCTGTTGGACATAGCTTCTTAATCTCCACGTATGATTTCGATTTCCCCATCACCGGTTTCAATATGGATAGTGTGATAGGGATTATCCGTCTTGTGGGTTGCGAGAGTGTTTCCGTTTTCAACGAGGTAATTCAGATCCACATCACTATCGATCATTTGGGTTGCCATACGCGGAGGATATCCCAGAATTCGGATGGATATATCCACAGGTTCATCTGTGTCGAGCTCTACATACACATCACCATAACCGGTGAGTAGGGAAGATTCCTTATTCCCGGGATCCTTCAGGTACATAGATTCCACGTAGATGTCGCCACTGCCCGTCCGGACCTTCAGGGCGCCGGTGATTTCGCTAATGTCCGCGTCACCGTCTCCGGTGAACATGATCGCGTCACCCTTCATACGCTCAAGGCAGAGATCCCCGCCGCTGGATGCGGCTTCCAGGTTGCCCCGTATGCCATGGGCGCAGACATCGCCACCTTTGGTCAGGACATTGATATTTGCTATAATTTCCTCACTGAGAATATCACCACCACCCGTACGGGCTGCAATCTCCGATCCTTCAAAGTTTATTATATCGATATCCCCCCCTGCGGTCTTCAGGTCAAGGCTCCCTTTCCCGTTCTGG
>JBHPIW010000075.1:0-4744 GCA_042568495.1 Fidelibacterota bacterium
ATGATAGCTGCGACAGAGGCGGAGGCGAAGTCCCTACAGGTTGCGAGAAAAAAACTGATCACGAATATTGAACCCAAATATCTCCGGGCCTATGAACGGATCCGCGCCGCTCGAGATGGTATTGCTGTTACCGAACTTAGCCGGGGTGCGTGTGGAGTGTGCTACAACCGCGTCCCACCTCAACAGCAGGCGGAAATTCGGGCTATGGATAGGATTATTACCTGCGAAAGCTGTGGGGTCATTCTCTTCTCGGAAAACGGCTAGAGCCAATACCTGCATTGACGAGACATGGTTTCTTGACTCCCCGGGATTCAACCACCATATTCTGGTAATTTTCCCAAAGTTATTTTAAAACACGTAAATTAGTGATCCGCGGTGACTGGCTGGATGGCTGCTCCCTTTTCTGGGTGCTCTGCAAACTGGATTTGGGGGAGGAAAGTCCGAACTCCGCAGGATAAGGCGCCTCCTAACAGGAGGGGCTCCCGCAAACCTTCATTTATCAAGGATTGTGGGAGTACGGAAAGTGCCACAGAAACTAGACGGCCATTTCTCTTGTCGGGAAAGGCAAAGGTGAAACGGTGGTGTAAGAGACCACCAGTTCTCGACGTAAGTTGGGGAGCTGGTAAACCCCGCCTGGAGCAAGATCAAGCAGTTCCGTTTCCGAATTTTTGGAAGCCGGTAATCCGCCGGTATCTCACGGCTGTTATCAACCTTGGGATGCGGAACGGGTAGATCGCATGAACCTGACTGTGAAGTCAGGACCAGATGAATAGCCATCATCCTGCATGGTTATGCGGGACACAGAATTCGGCTTACAGGCCAGTCACCGCTATTTTTTTCCAAATGGATTTCAATGACCGGGCAGCGTTCCTGATTTGGCGGAAATAAACATACATTGGGAATTCACCCAGCCGGAACCCGATCTGGTGCGGCTAGTCGAACAGGAATTCGACGTCCCGGAAATCTTTGCCCGGGTTTTAGCCCGCCGTGGGATCATCAATCGGGAAATCGGTGCCACGTTCTTCAATCCGGATCCCACCCAGTTTAATGACCCCTTCCTGATGAAAGACATGGATATCGCTGTGGAGCGGGTGCTAGCTCAAATTAAAGCCGAAAATCCCATTCTTGTTTTTGGTGATTATGATGTTGACGGCACGACCGGTGCTTCGATGCTCTACCTCTTCCTAAAATCCATTGGCGCTAAGGTGTCGACGTATATCCCCAGTCGTGAAAATGAAGGTTATGGGTTGTCATTGGCTGGCATTGACTATGCATCTATGATCGGTGCGGACCTGCTGATCACTTGCGATTGCGGTATCTCCGCTGTGGAAGAGGTAACCTATGCCAGTGAAAAGGGTATCGATGTCCTCATCACCGATCACCACGTACCCGACACCATCTTGCCCCAGGCCACGGCCATTCTCAATCCCAAGCGCGCCGACTGCGCCTATCCGTTTTCAGGTTTATGCGGTGGAGGTGTAGCCTTCAAGCTGGCCCTCGCCGTGGCGGACAAAGGCGGGTATGATCCCAATCTTGTGTGGGAATATTCCGACCTGATTGCCTTAGGGACCGCCGCCGATATGGTCCCGATCCTGGATGAGAACCGGGTCCTTGTTCACCATGGTATCGGACGGCTCCAAGAGCGTTCACGGCCCGGCTTAGCGGCGCTTTGGCAGGTGGCCGGACTCTCGGGAAAAGAGGTGACGGTTGGACGCCTGGTCTTCGGTCTTGCTCCCAAGATCAATGCTGCCGGAAGACTCGGCGATGCTGGCAGGGCAGTGAAATTATTAACCACCCAGAACCACTATCTCGCTGTATCCATGGCCAGAGAGCTTATGGAAGAGAACACTCGCCGCCAGGCTATTCAGGAAAGTACCGTGGAAGATGCCATCTTTCAGGTGCATGCTCAACACGATCTGAGCATGGAGAAAGCGCTGGTGCTGAGTGGAGAGGATTGGCACCAGGGAGTGATTGGAATTGTGGCTGCCCGCATTCGAGATATGTTCCACCGTCCCACGGTGATCATTGCCATGGAAAACGGCGTCGGAAGGGGATCAGCCCGGAGTATGTCAGGCTTTGATCTTTATGAAGCCCTTACCCGGTGCAAAGAGCACCTGTTGGGCTTTGGGGGGCATGCAGCAGCGGCCGGACTAGCCATAAGCCAGTCAAAGCTCCCTGGTTTTGCCAAGTGCTTTCTGGACTGGGCTAACGATAACCTCACCGAAGAACAATTGCAGCCCAGGTTAACAATCGATGGAGAATGTCCCCTGAGTCTTATCGATAGTCGTTTCCTTCGATTTTTGCGCTCACTGGCACCTTTCGGACCGGGAAATCGCAGGCCAGTGTTTGTTTCTCGAGCAGTGAAACCCGCCGGAATGCCGCGATTAGTGGGGGAAGCCAGCAACCATTTGAAGTGTTCCTTCCAACAAAATGGAACAACATTGGATGCTATCGGCTTTGACATGGCCGATCATTTTGAAAAACTTCTCTTGAATAAACCGCTGGATATCGCTTACGTTGTCGAAGAAAACGAATGGCAGGGAAATCGAACTATCCAGCTACAGATTAAAGATATTAAAATGGGAGAGAAATCATGACCCGTGCTTTTATCTCTGGTATCGGCTACCATGTGCCTGATCGGGTGGTTACAAACGATGATCTTGCCGCGCTGATGGATACCAGTGATCAGTGGATCCGTGAGCGCACCGGTATTCAGTCAAGACGATTTGTCGAAGAAGGCGTCGGGACCACCGATCTCGCTATACCAGCCGTTGAGCGGGCACTAAACGAAGCATCATTGACCGTCAATGATATTGAGCTTATCGTTTTTGCCACCTCCACCCCGGACTATATGGCACCCGGCTCCGGGTGTCTTCTCCAGGATCGAATGGGATTCCCGGAAATCGGAGCACTTGATGTGCGAGTCCAGTGCTCCGGCTTCGTCTACGGACTCTCAGTCGCCGATCAGTACATCCGGACCGGGACCTTCAAGCATGTTCTCGTTGTGGGCGCCGAGGTACAGTCGACGGGTATGGATCTTTCCAACGCCGGCCGGGATGTGAGCGTGATTTTTGGCGACGGCGCTGGAGCAGCCGTTGTTTCCGCCACCGAGGAGGAGCGGGGGATATTGAGCACTCATCTGCACTCAGAAGGCAAGCATGCTCAGGAACTATGGTCAGAGGTGCCGGCCAGCGGACGCAATCCACGCATCTCTTTGGAAGATATCAAAGCGGGCCGCCACTGGCTCAAAATGAATGGGCGAGAGGTGTTTCGGCATGCGGTCACCCGCTTCCCCGAATCGATCATGGAGGCGGTTGAAGCCAACAACCTGAAGATCGAAGATGTGAGCCTTATTATTCCCCACCAGGCCAATCTGCGTATTACCATGGAAGTTGCCCGTCGTCTGAAAGCACCACCGGAGCTAGTGTATTCCAATATTGATCGCTACGGCAATACCACCGCCGCCAGTATTCCGATTGCTATGGCCGAGGCTGTGAATGATGGCCGTATTCAGCCGGGAGATTACATTGTCCTGGTGGCTTTCGGCTCGGGATTTGCATGGGCTTCAGCCATGATTAAGTGGTAAACCGGGAATTGCGGGCGTCATGGAGCGGCGATACTTCGACGAAGAGCATATCCTGCTGAGGAATATGGTGCGTGAGTTCGCGCAAAATGAGGTAGCTCCCTTGGCAGATGAGCTGGATCGGGAGAGCAGATATCCCACCGATCTGGTCAACAAAATGTCCGCGCTGGGGCTGATGGGTATTCCAATTCCCCAGGAATATGGCGGGGCGGGAATGGATACGGTAGCTTATTCTATCGCAGTCCACGAACTGGCAAAGGTAGACGGCAGCGTAGCAATCACGGCCGCTGCCCATACCAGCTTGGGTACCATGCCCATCTGGCTCTTTGGTAGCGAAGATCAGAAGAAAAAGTACCTGCCGCCTTTGGCTGCTGGAGAAATGATTGGTGCGTTCGGCCTCACCGAACCGGGGGCAGGTAGCGATGCCGGATCAACTCAGACCCGTGCGGTCCGCCAGGGAGATACATTCGTCGTAAATGGAGAGAAATCTTTCTGTACAAATGCCGGCCACGCGCAGGTGATCGTAATTACTGCCCGGCTCATCGAAGATGGGAATGACAAGGGCATAACCGCCTTTATTGTTGATCAGGACACGCCGGGATTGCGGCTGGGCGAATCCGAGAAAAAAATGGGTTGGCGGGCTTCAGACACCCGGTCACTCTTTTTCGAGGATCTTGAGATTCCGGTCGGAAATGTACTGGGGAGACCCGCCAGGGGATTCAGTCAATTCCTGCACGCCTTGGTTGGAGGACGGATTTCCGTCGGTGCTCTGGCACTGGGTACCGCAGAAGGAGCTTACCAGCTGGCACTTCAATATGCCCAGGAACGGGAAGCCTTCGGACAGAAGATTGGCCAGTTCCAAGCGGTAAGCTTCACACTTGCTGATATGGCTATGCAACTGGAGGCCGCGAAGCACTTGATTTATCATGTGTCTTGGCTGAAGGATCAGGGCCATAAGGTGATCAAGGAGGCGGCAATGGCGAAACTATTCGCCAGTGAGCTGGCTATGCGTATTGCCACCGATGCTATCCAGATTCACGGAGGCTATGGCTATATCCGTGATTACCCGGTGGAACGGTTTTTCCGCGATGCGAAAGCGCTGGAGATCGGGGAAGGAACCAGTGAGGTGCAGCGGATCGTTATTGCTAGAGAGATAATGGA
>JBHPIW010000076.1:0-4626 GCA_042568495.1 Fidelibacterota bacterium
CGGTTCCACAAGGTTAGCTTTCGAATGGGTGTCCAGCAGGAGGGCCTTATGGATGAAGTTTATTCCACGTTGCTTTATGAGGGTAAGGGCGTTGGCCTGAATATCAGCTATGAGCTGGAGAAACTCTACAGCTACCATCGGATAAGTCTCAGCGGCAGTGCGCATTCCATCTCACCAGCGGATGAATCCATCCCTGAGTCCTTCATCTATCTCCTGCGGGATGGGGAACAGCGGATCACCCACTATTCGGCCAATGCGGTAGATCTGAACCTGCGGTACGACTATCAAAGACTGATCACACGATTCACCCGGTATCGTTTGAAATGGTATCTCGGTGGAGCCTTGGATAATCGTCTGTACTATTTCAAAAGGCATTCGGAACAAGACAGATCCTGGATTGTAGCCTATTCCCTGGATGCCAGCACCAAGCTGGAATATGTACGCAGCTGCAATCATGCGTTTAGCGTTCAGCTGTTCTTGCCCCTGTTCTCTCTCGTTCACAGACCCCCGTACGCCGGCTATGATGAAAACAGCATGGATTATTCCGGTCGCGACTATCTCCTGCGGGTAAAACCTATGGACGTTAGCCGATATTTCTATGTTTCCGGTCTAGTGAGCTATGAGTACTACTTTGATTGCAGGACAGCCCTCACATTCTCATGGATGTCTTCTTTCTCCCACTGCACCGACCCCAGATCAGTGTCGATTATGTCCCATCAGATCAAGTGCGGATTGACATTTCTGTTCAGGACATGAGTATGAGACGCTTCTACATTACCCAGTGCCTGCTGGTCTCAATACTTGTCCTGTCATGTGACCAGAGGATCATACAACAGGAATACGAGAACAATCCCGTGCACGTCTTTGAAGCCCTCTGGTGGGAGTTCGACCAGCTCTATGCTCTGTTTGAGGTGAAACAGGTCAACTGGGATTCCTTATATGCAGTGTACCGGCCACAGGTGAGTAAGGCGATGACCGATCCGGCACTGTACAACATTCTAGGCTCATTGCTCTCCAATATCAACGATAACCACGTCGTATTGTATGCTGAAGGGATGGAAGTATTCCGGGCGGGATCGCTTGACCAATTACCAGCCTATTTGAGTGCGCAGTATGCAACGTTTGAAACCGATATAAACCGGCTTTTCTACGTGGTGAGAAATCGATACCTCGATAGTGGATATAAAACACTCGCAGGAGAAATACCATGTATCTATGGCCGGATCGATACGGATTTGACAGGGGCTTCCAGTATCGGCTACATCTATCCCGGTTCCGGTCGGGACAAGGATATTGACTTTATCCACGATGCGTTTGAGGCTCTTTCGGAAACGGATGGTATGATCATTGATCTTCGATTCAGTGCCGGAAACAATGAACGGCTTGCGGCAGAGGTAGCCGGTCACTGCACCGATCAGAAACGTTTATTCATGACCTGTCGGACCCGCAACGGACCGGCCCACGATGATTTTGATGAGCCGACCGAATGGTACATGCAGCCGGGAAAACAATACTACGCCAACCCCATCGTGCTGCTCACCAATCGACACACCATGGACGCAGCGGAAGAACTGTTACTCGCGATGGAGTTGCTGCCCCAGGTAACCATCATGGGAGATACCACCGCTGGCGCTTTTTCCTCCGTGCTTACCAGGGATCTGCCCAATGGTTGGCGATACACCTTGCCCAAGAGTGTGGTGTTCGCTAACGACGGAACATGTTTCGAAGGGATTGGCCTGGCGCCGGATGTCGTAGTCAGGAATGATCGCAACGAATTGATCAGCTCCAGCAAGATAGACGTACCCCTCAGCGCGGCCATTAATCATTTCAAGTAGAATGAATATTCCAGTTCCTGTGTTGGTTCAAACCGAAGCTGATTTGTATACGGTGCACTACATTTGCACCATTCTCGATTTGAAACGCAGATCAGGACCGGTTACATTATCGCTCCTTTTCACAGGACGATGCAGATGCTGAAACGAGGATTGCCAATCATATTCATCCTGATGGCCGGGATGGCCTGCTCTTCCAGCCGAACCGTATGCGTGCGGTACGATCTGGGCCTGCCCCTCGATTCAGACATCGCCATAATGCCCTTTTCCGTACCCGACACGACCAGCTACGCCATCACCCTGGCCTATTTTTACTATGATCCCAAAACCCAGGGGCAGATATCGAAGAAAGAGATGTATCGCACCAGTAAGGATTACCGCTATACTTTTGAACTGGATGATTTTATTCGACTGCGCTCCTCACTGATACAAAGCCTGGATTGGTCTGATGGATTCCATGCAGTGAGGCAGGTAAACCATCCCGATTCGCTATCCGCCGAATTCCCGGGCTATACTCTAGAAATCGATTTCAGGCAGGCCGGAATACGATCGGAAAACCTGCATAACGGTTCCTGGGGGTATATTTGTTTTCTCGACAGCCGGGTCATTCTGAAAAAAGACGGCCAATTCATCCTGAACAAGGATCTGTATGTCGAAGAGATCTCCTCCATGTCCGTTACTCTCGTAAAGCAGAGAGCCATCAGGTCCTACCTGGGTGAATTAGGGAATTTATTATCGGTGCTTTTGTAATCCGGCAGTCCCCGGTGTGAGTAAAGCGCCTTACCAGAAAAGCGCCCGCTGGTACGATACAATCATCGAACCACTCAACACTGGATTGCGTCAGATCGGCTTGAAGATGATGCCCCCCGAACCGGGCCAGCGCGTTCTAGATGTGGGCTGTGGTACCGGAACCCACCTTGATCTCTATCGGCAAGCAGGCTGCAAGGTGTTCGGGATTGACCTATCCCCCGCGATGCTGGATATTGCCCGGAAAAAGCTGGGTGACCAAGCTCAGCTGCTGCTGGGCGATGCGTCCCGCATGCCTTATCCTGATGCGTCATATGATTTGGTCATGGTCACCCTGGCCTTGCACGAGATGCCGCCTGCCACCCGCCTGGCGGTGGTGGGGGAGATGCGGCGGGTGCTGAAACAGACCGGACGGATACTGATCATCGACTATCATCCCGGATCCATCCGTTCCCTGAAGGGCTGGCTATTCAGGGGAATGATCTTTTTCATCGAATGGCTTGCCGGTGGGGAGCATTTCCGGAATTACCGCCACTTCCTGACAAAGGGGGGCGTACTCCCACTAGGCCGGCAATCCAACCTTGCCCAGGTTCAAACGAAGTTCGTTACCGGAGGTAATCTGGGATTGTTCGTGTTTGCTCCCCGGCAAACGGTTCCCGTTTCCTAGGGGATCGGAGGGATTCGGAATCTCCCCCGCGTGTTGAAAACCCCTTCGATGGAGAAAATGGCCAGCGCAATCCAGATCAGAACAAATCCGACCAATCTCGACCGCGAAATGGGTTCAGCGAACAGGATCACACCACTCAGGAATTGCAGTGTAGGAGCAATGTACTGCAGCAGCCCTACGGTGATTAGTTTCGTACGCCGGACAGCAGCGGCGAATAGAATCAGCGGAATTGCCGTGACGCCACCGGTCATAGCCAGAGCAGTAGTCACGGTGGCACCGGTATGCCCGAAGATACCCGTTCCGTTAGTCTCCAGGACCAGTAGATACGCCAGGGCAGGCAGGAACATGAAAGCGCTTTCCAGGGTCAGTCCATCCAGAGAATTCAGCACAGCGGTTTTCCGGATGAGACCGTAGGCACCGAAGGTGAATGCCAGGATGAGTCCGATCCAGGGGAACGACCCATACACGAACGTGAGATAGAGCACTCCGCACAAGGCGATGAGGAATGAGATCCATTGCCCGATACGTGGGCGTTCCCGCAGAAACACGACACCAAGCATGACGGTGAGAAGCGGATTGATGAAATAGCCCAGACTGGCGTCAACGATCCGGTCCGAGTTCACCGCGTAGATGTAGGTGTACCAATTCGCAGACAGAATCGTCGCGGTAGCCAGATAAATGCCCAGCACTTGCCACTGCCGGATGGCTTTCAGAAAATATTTCAGATTCTTTCTGAGAATCAGTAGTAGCAGCACGAAGGGCAGGGTCCAAGCCATACGATGGGCCAGAACCTCCCGGGCAGGCAGGTGCCCCATGATCTTCCAGTAGACCGGTAGCGCGCCCCACAATCCGTAGGCGGCGATGGCGTAGACTATACCTCTAGCCGAGCTCATGGCGCGCAAAGGTAATAGGGACGCGATGCACTAACAAGGAGACTCTGCTCCCGGTTGACCGGACAACCACCCGGTGGATTTCGGAGTCCAAGCATTGCATCAGCCTGCGAACAACCTGAAGTATGTCGCATTGTCCAAGGATTCGTGTTTGTAACTTCAACCTGATTGAAGGAAGTAAATGGAAAGTTGTTGCGCTGAGATAAATGAGCCCAAGGCGGATCTCGCCCCGATGCAGCCCGCCGCAACCAGGCTTGCCTGGTTCGATCGCTGGGGCCATTTCAAGGTCCGGTTTGGATTCGGGCGAAACCGGTTCCGGGTAGTACCCGGCCTTTATACCATCGGCAAACCTGATGCAGATTCCCCTGTATTCGTATCAGCGAATTACAGGCTGAGCTTCGATGTTCTGCGATCCGCTCTGCATGGGCATGACGGATATATGCTGGTACTGGATACCCGCGGCATCAACGTCTGGTGCGCTGCCGGCAAA
>JBHPIW010000077.1:0-4495 GCA_042568495.1 Fidelibacterota bacterium
AATCATCAAACCCAGCAGAATGATGCTGCCAATACGTCTAAGCTTCAGGGAAAGGCCGGCGTTCAGCTTGGATCTGCTGATACATGCAAGTAAGGGGTTGTGCATCGAAATCTCCATATGTATCGGTACGCCGAGAATTTACCTAGGTTAATCTCGAAACGATGATCGAACCCAGACCCAGAATAAAGAACGCGAACATCAGTGCGATGAGGCGATTGGTACCCCAGACTGCCGCCACCATAGTAGCTCCCTGGCCCAGACCGTAGGATATGGCGAATCCAGCCGCCCCGGCAGCAATGATGTTGAACGACATCCCGATACCCCAGATGATACCACCCAGGACACCATAGGAATGGATACGCAATCCGCCTTTGAAATAATCAGCGAACGGAACGGGATCACCTACGAACGGCTTCTTCATAATGATCGTATTGAAAACAAAATTGCTGAGTACGATCCCTACCGAGAAGAAGAATACTGCCGTGTAAGGGCTCAACTTGCCTGCTTCCAGATTGATATAATCGCTGGACATGGAGGCGGCGACAAATCTGTAGAAGAAACCCATCAGCACACCACACATTACCGATAGCACCAATCCCTTGGTGGAAACACCTGCTTTATCGCTGGGTATCTTCTTATACGCCGCAGCATCAATAAGGATGGCCACTGCTACCAAACCGACCCCCAGGAAAAGCAGGAAGGCATTGCCGAGGGGAGTAGCGAGATAGTTGACGATAACACCAATAACCAGCGCCAGTCCAATCCCGACTGGATACGCGACCGACATCCCGGCAATGGCAATGGCGGCTACCAGGAGAATATTGGCCGCATTGAAGACGGCTCCCCCGACCAGTGCTGACACTATGTTGGCACCATCTGCCTGTGCAATATCCTGGAAGAAGCTTCTTCCCGCCGATCCGAAACTCCCCAGGGTCAGTGCCAGAATAAGGGACAGCAATAGAACCCCGATCGTATAGTCCCAGTAGAAGAGCTCAAAACGCCACTCCTTCCGGGCCAGTTTTTGGGTGTTGGCCCATGACCCCCAACATAGCATGGTGATAAGGACCATGAACACGGCAACCAGATAGGATTCTACAACAACCATGTTATCTCTCCTGACTTTATTGGTTAATGCTTAACTACAACTATCCCAACGAGTGAAATATCACTTGGGATTGGCAATAGCTGGAACAACCAGCTCCTCACTCCCCGAAACCGAAGCCCACTGTGAACAGGTGCACTGTAGAGAGCAATCCGTAGTCGAGGTAGGCGTAGTCTATTCGGCCGCTCACCGATCTAAGTGAGAAGTTCAGGCCACCTCCCAGCGTAAGACCCTGCTCATCGTAATTAAACCTGTATCCGCCTCTCAGTGAGAAGGCATTCAGGAAGGTGTATTCAACGGCCGCGTGAACTCGCTCCTGACTGTCGTTCGGATGTGTTCCTTCCAGGTAGCCGGTGAGTTTATGCGGGCCGCCATTAGTATCATCAATAAGGTTATAGCTGATACCCATCTGGAAATCCAGGGGCATCCGAACATTCTGGGGCAGGCCATAGACTTCCGAGAAGCCAGTGAACTCGGCATCCGGCCCGAAATTGCGTGCCACCATTGAGATGGTGAGCGAACGAAATCCGGTATGGAAGAAGAGACCGAAGTCCAAGTTCCAGTTATCCACATGAGTCGAGTCAAGACGTTCCTCGATCTTGCCGAAATTGGCGCCAATACTAAGCCGATCAGTAACCGACCGGGCGTATGATAATCCATACAGCATGTCACCGGCTTCAAAAGTACCCAGATCACCACTTCGATAGGTGATGTCAAAATCGGCATCGTAGGTATTCTCGGTCCGGATCAGTTCCCCGGCGTCAAGGCTGGCCACATGCAGCCCGACAACACCCAAATTGCCAAGATTCGTGGCCACGGCCACCGTCATATACGTGATATCAGCGACGTAATCAAGCCGGCTGAAAGAAGCGTCCATTTTCCCGATGTCCACGATACAGGCTGGATTACTGAAGACCGCGCTCACATCAGAATTGGTCAATCCCCCGATATTGGCCAGTGCCGCATTGCGGGCCACGGTTGGTAGATGGAGGAATTGAAAGCCTGATTGCCCTACCCGCTCGAATGGTGGGGCTTCTATCCCGGGCGTTATCCTCTGTCCATAGATCGCTGTAGCACTGACACAGATCATAAGAGTGGCTACAAGCAGTGAATACGTGCATTTAGTTCTCATGATTGGTACCTCATAAAATGTTTCCCTTACTCCAATCCTTTCATCTCAGGCCAAAGATCGAACTACTTGATGATCACAAACTTGCCGATCTTGCTCTCGCCTTTGTGACCTTCGACATGTGATTCCACATGGAACAGATAGATTCCCGGAGCGACATACTGCATGTACTGGTTAACCTGGTAGTCACCCAGTGCTTTGGAACCCCATGGTTCAGCACCACTCTCATCGGTATGCTCAAACTTGACCACCAGATCTCCGGCCAGGGTATAGATCCGAATAGTGCATACTGCCGGAATGTTGACGAATTCTATCCGATACCCTTCTCCCGATCCTGTCAGACCGCTGGTCTGCTTGAAGGGATTTGGATAGACCCGGATGTCATCCATCTCATTAGAGGGGGCAGCCTGTGGATATACCGGCTCATGGTTGCCATTGACCAATCCGCTCTCCAACGAGGGAAGACTGGTCACAGAAACATCCTGCGGCCAGGGTGTGTTGTGACCCGTATCATAAGAAGTCACGCCATAATAGTAGCCGACACCCAGCTCGCCGGGGGCCGTATAGGTGACCATGTCATTTTCCAGGTAAGCATCGACGCTATCGGCCGGGATTGTTTTCATCAGGGTCCAGGGTCCCACGCTTCGGAATGTTGCCTGGTATATCCGGTAGCCGGCGACATCGTTGATGCCGTAGTCAGGATCAACGTAGGTATCAGGTATGGGATCCCACTGTATTTTGACAGCTCCGGGTACCGGTGTTAGCAGCAGAGAATTCGGCCCCTGCAAGGTCCCATAATTGGGAGTTGGCGGGGGGTGGGGCAGCTTATACCCGCGATCGTAAAGCTGCTGGGCCGCGTCTACGTGGGCCCACAGGCTATCGGCACCATCAATGAGGTGCGCCTCATTCTCAACGCCGCCTTCCATTACGCGCTGGTAATCCATCATACCCGCCGCGACCACCATGACGAATTTCAACGTATCGCCAGGTGCCATGTCATAGGGTCCCGTAGAGTAGATGTAATCGATCATGTATTCAAAGTCACCGCGCTCCCTCGGTGCCGGATCGGTCAGGATTCCAACAAGGGACGTGCCGTCTTCCGTGGTTAATGGTGGTGGTTGATCGTACATCAATGATGCTAGGATGTATGCATCAGTATCCACACCTATTTCCGGATCGTCATTCATCGGATCAGTCTGAGGCCGGGTCCATTGCTGGAGAATGTTGTTCTTATCGACAATATTCATGTGGTCTTTCTCAGTGGGATCCGACTTTTCAGGCTTATCCAGCCAATAGTAAGTGAAATAGCCGGGTGACCGGAACTCATGGGTTATTGCGGTAGGAGCTCCCAAATCGGCAGGGTCACCCTTATCGGTCCCGGTGAGGCCGTAATCATAGTCAACATAACTGCCCAGCTCTGCGTCCCAAGACCGGCCATCATGGAAATAATAAGCCTCATGTTCCAGGTCCCATTCGTAGTAGTCGTCGTCACGCCACCAGCCGATCCAGCTCCCGGTTGAGATGCAAAGCTCGGCGGTGGGAGCAAACCTGAAATTGGTGATATCGTGCCCACCGGTATTGACCAGTGTATATTCAATGATAATGAAATCATCGTAGGCCGGATAACTCCAGGCCATAGCCCGGAAATACATATCGATACCATACTTGACCATTGTGTTGGCACCCGTGATAATCTCCTCCGCCGGTATGGTGGGATCTACCATATTGTAATTCTTGATCAGAGCCGTGTTTTCCAGTGCTACCACCAGGGCCGTGTTCGGATCATAGGCGTTAAAAACCCGAAAGGGCATTCCGGACCCATCTACATCCGCCCAGGCCATGTAGCCTGCCCATTCGACGTGGCCGTAGCTGCTGTAGACGTCGGCACCCTTTTTATACCCGGGATAATCGTACCGGTAGGGCTCGCCACCTCCCGTAGTCAGGCCGATCCCGGTGGTATTCCAGAGCGATACCCACACCTTCCCCCGGGTGAGGTTCTTCCAATTAAAATCCGCGCTGCTGAGGGACGAAACCAGCCCCATCAGCAGGATCAGGTACAGGACCTTGTAGTTGCGAAGTTTCCCATTAGAGAGCTCGGTTGTTTTCATATCAACCCCTTCGTTCATGAAACCTTGTTTCTGCGATGCTTGCATTAAATACATTCAGATTCCAGTTTCGTTCTGGTGCCAGGCTTCCAACGAAGCCTGGCAACCAAACCACCGTAAAGATATCAAAATCTCCTATAGCTCAAGGCTCAGGGTCAG
>JBHPIW010000078.1:0-4361 GCA_042568495.1 Fidelibacterota bacterium
GCAGCGGGATATCTGGATGGTTATCGTATCAATGGAGTCGGTATCCACACCGGCCGCCCTGAAATCCACCGGTAAACCTACCCTCCTGGCTCAGGCGGGCATCCACTCCGGCGAGATCGATGGCAAGGATGCCGGTTTGATGTTCCTTCGTGATCTTACGGTCGGGGGTACCAAGGCCAAACTTCTGAAGGACGCCAATTTTCTGTTTATCCCCATCCTGAGTGTTGATGGTCACGAGCGGTCTTCCCGGTATGGGCGTATCAACCAGCGGGGGCCCGTCGAGAGCGGCTGGCGAACCAACGCCCGCAATCTGAACCTTAATCGGGATTATTCAAAGCTGGATACACCGGAGCTGCGGGCGGTGATCCGGATTCTCAACCAATGGGACCCGGACCTCTATCTGGACCTGCACGTAACGGACGGGATCGACTACCAGTACGACATTACGTTCGGGTATACCGAGCTGAACGGATATTCGCCGGATATATCCGCCTGGCTGGACCAGCGACTGACACCGGCCCTGAACAAGGACCTGGCTGCCCAGGGCCACATCCCGGGACCATTGATCTTTGCCACCGACAACCTGGATCCCTCCAAGGGGATCGAGACCTGGACGGCGGGGCCTCGCTATTCCACCGGCTATGGCGACATCCGCCATTTGCCCTCGGTCCTGGTGGAGAATCATTCGCTAAAGCCGTATCGTCAGCGGGTGCTCGGCACCTATGTCCTGCTGGAATCCATCATGAAAACCCTGGGAAAATACGGGAAATCACTGCGGAAAGCAGTTGCCGCCGATCGCGCCAGGCTGATGGAAGAGGTACCGCTCTCCTGGGACGTACGAGCGGGATCACCGGAACAGGTGGAATTTCTCGGGATCGGGTGGGAGCATGTCGATTCGCCCATAAGCGGTGCAAAGGTAATCCGGTATACAGGCCGAGCTATCACCTTGATGGTACCTAACCTGCAGTACGTCGAGCCTGACGTGGTGGTTCGGAGGCCCAAAGCGTACTGGATCCCATCGGCATGGTCTGACGTCATCGAACGCCTGGCCATGCACGGCATTTACACCGAAACCCTCTCCAGGCCACGTACCGTTATGGTGCACCTCCATCACCTGGATGACATTGAGCTGGGAACCGAACCCAATGAAGGGCACCTGCGAGTGTCTGCGACATCAACTCTCGAACAGCATTCGGTACTCTACCCTCCCGGATCGGTGCGGGTACCGACAGATCAACCGTTGGGCGATCTGGCCGTTGCACTGCTCGAGCCGAAATCCGAAGATTCCTTTTTCCAGTGGGGTTTCTTTCCGGAAGTGCTCCAGCGTTCCGAATATGTTGAAGAATATGTCATGGAACCGCTGGCCGCGCGCATGCTGGAGCAGGATCCGTTCATCCGGGATGCATTTGCCGCCCGCCTTCGGGAAGACCCGGATTTCGCAGCCGATCCGCAACAGAGGCTGCGGTGGTTCTATGAACGGACACCCTATTTCGATGAGCAATGGCGGTTGTATCCCGTCGGAATTGAGCAGTAGACTGCGACTCCCGTTTGATAAAAATAAGGAACCTCACCGGGGGGATAGCAGTTAGTATCATGTAGGGAAGTAGTTGCCAGGCGACTGGTGAGCAGTTACATTTCCCTGGGAGGTGATAAAATGAATGGTCGCACCCTAATCCGCGTTATTTTCCTGACCGGGACTGTGCTCTGGCTTTGGGGATGCATCCCCGCTACCTGGCACCAGGACGATCCATATTTCGCCGGGTATCACCGGAGCGATTCTTCCCCGGGTGTAACCACTCCTATTGTTGACCGGGAATTAATACGTAGAGCAATCATCCCCAGACCATCCCGCGAGCCCGCTTCCCGGCCGTCGGAAGTCCCGGCCGAAGACACCTATTCGGAGTACAATTACCAGGATTGGTACCGGGACCGCCAGCAGGCTGATACCGATATCTACATAAATCTCTCGTATCATCTGGGCGGCCCATATTATTACCATGACTTTCAGGACCGGTACTGGCGCGAATACATGCGGCGCTATCACCGCCTGCCCTGGTACGCCAACGGCTGGTGGTTCGATGATCTCTGGTGGGACCACAATTTCTGGAATCCCCACTACGACCGGCATTCTGGTTGGAATGATCCGTGGTACAGCTTTTTTGATCCCTGGTACGGGGGCTACGATCCGTGGTATGGATCATACTACGATCCCTTCTGGTCGTACTCCCGCCAAGGCTATTACCGAAACTACTATTATTCGGATTATGGCTGGGGAAGGCACCGGGGTTATTATAGCGGGGGCTATCGCGGTGACTCCGATACGCGCAAGACGACCACCGCGCGCACGCGCAACCGCAACGATCTGCCTACCAGTTTGCCATCCTATCCACAGTCCGGAGGTGGCATGGCCACCAGTGTGCGTTCAGGAACTACGTCGTCCGGCAGTTCCGGTCCATCCTCCGGAAGCACGGCGCGATCTACGGTCAGAAAGGGCAGTTCGTCCGCCAGCAGTTCATCCGGAAAGTCCTCCTCCAGCGGCAGCCGAGCCTCAAAGTCGTCCTCGAGCAGCAGCGAGAAATCCAGCAAATCCAAGACTTCCCGGACGCGAAACCGGAAGCCCTAAGCTTCCCAAATCATACTGAACGGTTATCTAATGGTGTAACATGCGATACAAGACCGCATTACTCATTCTCCTGTCCTTTTCCTTCCTGTCGGCTCAGATTGCATGGGATGCCGCCAGACCATTTGTCGGTTTGGGTGGACCGGGCGCCCGAGCCAATGGCTTGGGCCAGGCCTTCACCGGCGTAGCCGACGATGCCACGGCCCTGTTCTACAATCCCGCCGGACTGGCTCATTTAACCAGGACCGAGTTTGATATCGGCTTCGATCACCTCAGCGTAACCACCGACGTACGCGAAGCATCCGCCAGCCAGTCCGCAACCATCACGGCTACCCGTTTGAATAACGCGGCCTTCACATTCCCCATCGAGGACGCCAAAATGACCGCCGCGGTTGGCTATCAGATGGTGCGTGCCTTCGAGCGTAAGCGTGATCTGCCAGGAACACCAATTATTGAAGACTTCACCGAAGAAGGGAAACTCGGGATCTGGAGCATGGGTTTGGGATACCAGATCTCAACCAAGGCTGCCGTGGGAATAGGCGTTGATGTCCTGAGAGGCAGGAACACATATACCGAACCGATTGACAATTACGTGCTGGAACCCACCTATACCGGCCTGGGGGCAAGTGTCGGATTGCTGCTGTCTCCGATACCGGCCTGGCGCATCGGTCTGCTCATGCGCAGTCCCCAGAGCCTGCAGGTTGATGAAGAGGAACGCTATGACGGCACGGTGACCCGGGAATACAAGACCCGCAGTTCCTACTCCCTGCGCATGGGCTCCTCCCTGATGGCCGGCCCACTGCTGCTCACCGCGGATGTATTCTGGTTTGATTACTCCCAGATCAGGTTCGATTCCGATTTAGAGGATTCCGCCGGCTATATCGAAATACCGATCAATCAGGAGATTCGTTCCGATTATATCAGCACCCTGGGCTACGCGGTGGGCGTCGAAATGCTGCTGCCCATTGCCAATACCAAACTGCGGGCGGGCCATCGCATGGATCCAAACTACGAACGGGGCGCCCCCGCAGAAATGAATCAACAGACGCTCGCCATGGGTTTGAGTGTGGTGCCGGTTCCACAACTGAAGCTCGACGCCGCCCTCAGTCTTACTACCTGGCAGCGCCATCTAGACGTTGACCAACGCGAAGAGACGTCCGTCACCAATGTGACCATCAGCTTCATTTACAGGTTCTGATTCCAGCAAGCCCTACCCATCATGGGCGATAAATCTCTTCTGTCGCGTTCTTTTTTCCATCATAATGATGTCTTCAGAGTAAATCGATACTCTTATAGGAGTTCACAATCATGAATGAACATCGGATCATGACGCTCGCTCCAGGTATCACTTGCGTAATCCTCCTCTCTGTTTCAGCAATTAGCGCGCAGTCCGGCACGGATGAGAGATCCATTGTCATCGGCCTTCGGGGCGGAGCTTTCGCACCGCAGGATCATTCGATCCAGGGTTTTGAAGTCACAACGTATGATGTGGGAGGCTCGCCGACAAGCCTGGCCATATCCGGGTTTGGACCGGGAGGTGAGCTGCATCTACAGGCCGGTATCATCCATGGAAATACCCGGGCATGGATGCTGGAGATCGGGGGGCGCCTCCAGCGCAGGCAAACCGAGATGAGCCTAGCTCCTGACGGGCGGTGGAACCGATATGACAATGAGATGACTGCAGCCGCTGTTAGTCTCTGCCGGATTCATTGCTTCCCTATACGCGAGATATACATCGTAC
>JBHPIW010000079.1:0-4352 GCA_042568495.1 Fidelibacterota bacterium
TATCATCGGTTGTTGATCCAAAGAGGAAATCATTTGAGTATTGCAGCCTAATTGCAGATTGATCCGCTCATCACGACGGGAATCATCCGGACTAATAGTCCGCCACCAGAAAGCTTGAAGCAGCCACATCTGCTATCGATTGTTATCAATAAGCATTTGACGTTATTCCGTTGTATTACTTGTCATTTATCGTAATTTTCCACTTGTCGGGTTCCATAACTGTATTCAGCCAGGGGGTTCTGAATGCGCAAGTTGGCTGCCATCATGTTCACCGACATCGTGGGCTATACGGCCCTGATGGGGGAAGACGAGCAACAAGCCCTTCAACTCCTCGAAAAGAACCGCACTCTCCTTAAGCCCATCATCGGACAATATAATGGCGAGTGGCTCAAGGAGATGGGTGACGGTAGCCTGTCTTCCTTTGCCAGCGCAGTAGATGCGGTGAACTGCGCCCTACAGATCCAGCACATCCTCCGGGAAGATCCCAAACTTTCCCTACGTATCGGTATCCATGTTGGCGATGTGGTGTTCGAAGGTGGTGATGTTTTTGGGGATGGGGTGAACGTGGCGTCGCGGATTGAACCATTGGCGGAGCCTGGGTGCGTTTGCGTATCCGAGCAAGTCTATGAGGCCATCCGTAACAAATCAGGCATCGAGGCGAGATTTCTGGGAGAGAAGAAGCTAAAGGGAGTGGATAAGCCCATCAAGGCTTACGCTGTGACTGAGATCAGAGCACCTATTTCAGAAAAGGCACTAGCCACCATCAAACCTATTAGCCGTCGCTGGTGGACATGGGTAGGAACCGCAGCAGGTTTGGCAATCATAGCCGTAGCTATCTGGTGGTTTGGATTTGGGAGGAAGTATACACCGGAAAGGGGCCCCAGATCTGTAGCGGTGCTCCCCTTTGTCAACCTGAGTGACAGCAAGGAAGACGAATATTTCAGTGACGGCGTAACAGATGCAATCCTGACCCACTTGACCAAGATCGGGGACCTCAGTGTAATAGCTCGCACTTCGGTGATGCAGTATAAGAATACGGAGAAGCGGGCGCAGGCGATCGCCCGGGAGCTGGAAGTAGCTTCCGTTTTAGAGGGGAGTATCAGTAGGGCGGGGAACCGGGTTCGAATAATCGGCCAGCTTATTGATGCTCATACTGACGAACACCTGTGGGCTGATATATACGACCGGGATCTGACCGATATTTTCGCCATCCAGAGTGATGTAGCCAGAAATGTCGCAGTTGCTTTGAAAGCAATCCTCTCGCCAGAGGTGGACGAACGTATAAAACAAAAACCCACCACAAGTCTGGTCGCATATGATTACTACCTGCGGGCTTTGGACTATTATAACAGAAGCGTCGAGGAAAAGGTCGTCGAAATTGCCATCGATCTATTGAATAAGGCTGTTAAGGAGGATTCTACTTTCATTGAGGCGTATGCGCTACTAGTAGAACTTCATCTTCAACAATGGGTTTTTGGTCATGCTAGCTTGGAAGAGCGCGAGCCCTTAGCAAGACAGTCACTCGATATGATTGAAACGCTTGATCCGAATCATCCAGCTGCGCATTATGCACGCTCATACTATTATCGTCAAGCACAGCAAGATAATACCCGGAGTTTGGAAGAGGCTGCCAAAGCAGTTTCGTTACGGCCGGGTAACGTACTATATATCGCGGCTCTTGGGAATGTTCAGATGGCATTGGGTCGATTTGAAGAGGGTTTGGTGAGCTTGGATCGTTCCCTTGAATTGGATCCTCTGTCTAGTACTGGTTTTCACATGACCGGTCGCTTCTATTTAGGTTCAAACCTTGATAGGGCCATCGAATATTTTGACCGGGCCATCGAATTAGCTCCTGACGTAGCCGGTCCGTACATCAACCGAGCTTGGGCTGAGTATTATAAAACTGGGGAAACCGGGGGTGCACGCCGAATACTCCTGGATGCTTCGGAGCTGGTTGATCCACAGGCGTTCGTTGTTACGCTTATCCGATTAAATGTCGAAGATGGTCTTTATGAGGAGGCTCTTGATCTTTTGGATGATGTAGGGGAAGAAAATCTTCGCATGAGCTATGCTACCAAAGACGCACTAACCGGATGGATACTGAGCTTACAGGATTCAAGTATTGAAGCGCGAGTGTATTTTACAAAAGCAAGAGTAGTCCTGGAAGATTGGGTGCATGAGAGTCCCAGTGATGCTTATCTCCACAGCGACTTGGCTTTGGTTTTTGCGCATCTCGGTATGAATGAAGAAGCTATAAGAGAAGGTTCAAAAGCTTTGGAATTGATGCCGATCTCGTATCAAATGTACTGGGCACGCGCGATACTTTATGATATGGCTGAGGTTCATATCATATTGGGGGAGAACGACCAAGCAATTGATTATCTATACGCGATAGCGGAATTACCAATCGGGTTTAATAAGTTCTACATTCAGCATTTGTCCAGATGGGATCCCCTCCGTGACCATCCCCGCTTCCAGGCGCTGCTGGCGGATTTCGGGGAGCAATGATGCGCAAACTTGCCGCCATCATGTTCACCGACATCAAGACTATCAAAATGGTTCTGTTGAAGTAGGGGAATTTCTAAGCAGGATTGCAGATTAATTGCAACCTAACTTAGTCTTCACGACGGGGGAAACCCGGAATCATAATCCGCATGTCTAACACACTTCAAGGATAGTTGCCAAAATACAACCTTCAGAAGTATTCAGGAGATAATGTCTGGAATCTCCTGAATTTGGATCGTGAATCGCAAGTATTCTAGCGAATAGAAAAGGTATTATCGTGGATATCTGTACAGTTAAGCGACACTGGATTTAATATTTTCCAGGAGATATGCACAATTATCTCCTGAAAATTGCCGCTAACTCGTCAGTAATCTTCATAACAATATGTGTATTCTCAGAACTTGTAGATATCGTCGTGAAATATAAAAAGAGGCAGGAAAATGGGGCAGGAATTTGCCCTATGGTGCCCAGATACAGCGTTGTATAGCACACTATACATTCTGAGCCAAGATCCTAAGCTATGATTAAGGCTAATTTTCTGGGGCAATGTCATAAACTTGGAGATCTTTATGATGTTATTTCAAGAATATATGCTTGTTGAGCGCTGGAAAAGGGAGTATAATACTATTGGGCCGCACAGTGTATATTGCTACCGGCATTCTGCCCCAGAAGCCGTAGTTGCCGCATAAATACTGTCAGAAGTTCTGAGTTCTGGTCAACAATCCGGGGAAAGATGATAAACAGAAACGGATAGAGGAAATATATGAGTTTTAAAAAAAGAGTCCATTTATGGCACGATGGTATCAACTATAGCTGGAAAGATGTTCCTGATAAAAAATATATTAACTGGTCAAAAATGGCGATCCCCTTTTTAAATACCTCCGATTTTACAGTATCAGAATATCCTTACATGCTTCAAATAGAACCGACAAATATGTGCAACCTTTCTTGTCCGTTATGTCCGGTGTCTGAGAATAGGCTAGAAAGAAAACCAAGAAACATGAGCCTCAAAGAATTTATGTCTATAATCGATGATATGGAAGATTACTTACTTTTTCTGATTTTATGGGAGTGGGGAGAGCCTTTAGTGAATCCGAAGCTTCCGGCAATGATAAAATACGCCTCCGAAAGAGGTATAAAAACCGTAACAAGCACAAACGCTCACTTTCTAAATAAAAAACCATATGTTGAAGAACTATTGAGATCCGGATTATCCACATTAATCGTAGCCATTGATTCTTTAGATGAAGAAAGTTACAAAGTTTATAGAAGTGGAGGAGATCTCAATAAAGCCATTTCGGGATTAATTAACCTCTGCGAACTAAAAAAGCAATTAGGCTCAAATACGCGAATCAATTTGCGGATGGTCATAATGAAGCAGAATGAGCGAGAATTACCTGCCATGAGAGACTTTGCTAAAAAGATCAGGGTTGATACATTCTCAGTAAAAACTCTTAATCCGAGTTGCGGCTTAGACTCTATGGACCAAGAGTTGCTCCCTGGAAATCCTAAATACAGACGATATGATTACAAAAAAGGAACCAGTACGCGCATTCGCCTTAATACCTATTGTAGCAGGGTCTGGAAGACGAGTAACATTTTTTCAAATGGCGACGTTGTGCCATGTGGTTATGACTATAATTGCGAGATGAAGGTAGGAAATGTTTTTGAAGAGCCTTTTGGTAAGATTTGGAATAGCCCCGCTTATAAGGAGTTAAGGAAGAAAATATATTATCAAAAAGATTCTTTTCCCAAATGCAAAGAATGCACGATAAACTATAAACTATCTAAAGGCGGGTGGTTTCCAGAAGTTCAGAACTTTAATGTTGGCATAAAGCAACGTATTG
>JBHPIW010000008.1:0-86358 GCA_042568495.1 Fidelibacterota bacterium
GACCCTACCTGTGGAGCAGCTAGCGCCCGGTACCGAACCACCCATGGACGAAAGCGAACCAACAGGCCGTAAAACCAGACTGGTGGGAGTTTCCCTGGCGGGACAAGTCAGTTACCGACTGGATCTGCGTGGACAGCGCGGCGACGAAGCCATTGCGGAGGTGGACCGATTCATGAATCGGGCAATACTGGCAGGGCTGTCGGAACTGGAGATCATTCACGGGAAAGGGACCGGCGCTCTGCAGAAGCGGGTGCAGGAGTTTCTTCAGGACCACCCACACGTGAAATCCTTCGGCTTCGCCGACTTCGACGCCGGCGGAACCGGGGTGACATTGGTGGAACTCAAGTAACGGAGTTTTGATTTCCCTTGATATTTATCAGATCCACTCGCACCCATCATCACGGGTGTATATTTAACTTTCATTTTATCATGTGTATCAGGTACCATAACTGAGGTGAATATCATGAAATATGAGCCGTGGCGAACTGTTTTACTATGTTTTGGATTCATCATGATCACTTCCTGCGGATCGGCTCCGAATTACGACGTGATCATCCGAGGCGGTGCGATCTACGACGGCAGGGGCGGCACTGCGTATATCGCTGATGTTGGCATTCAGGATGACATCATCGCCGCTATCGGGGAGTTGGATACCCTGCGCGGCCGCATCGAGATCGATGCCACGGGCAAAGCGGTAGCACCCGGGTTCATCAATATGCTGAGCTGGGCTAATGAATCGCTGCTCCAGGACGGCCGATCCATGAGCGATATTTTTCAGGGGGTTACGCTGGAGGTCATGGGCGAAGGATGGTCCATGGGCCCCTGGAACGAGGACATGAAACAAGAGGAGAAAGACGCCCAGGGGGATATTCAATTCGATATCAAATGGACGACGCTTGGCGAATATTTGCAGCACCTGGAGAATCGTGGCGTTTCCACCAACGTGGCCTCCTTCGTAGGTGCAGCAACGGTGCGGATTCACGAGATTGGTTACGAGGATCGGGATGCCACACCGGAGGAGATGGAACGGATGAAGGCACTGGTGCGGCAGGCCATGGAGGAAGGGGCCGTGGGGGTTGGTTCATCCCTGCCCTATGTGCCGGCCAATTTTGCTCCCACCGAGGAACTCATCGAACTGGCTAAAGTTGCTGCGGAACATGACGGATTGTACATCACTCACATCCGTGATGAGGGAGATCACATATTCGAGTCCCTGGATGAATTCTTTACCACGGTCCGCGAGGCCAGGGTACGGGGTGAGATCTATCACCTCAAATCATCCCAGAAGCAGAATTACGATAAGCTGGATGAGGTCTTCCGCCGCATTGAAGCCGCCCAAGCGGAGGGGCTCGCAGTCACCGCAGATATGTATACTTACCATGCCAGCTCCACCGGGCTGGACTACGTTATGCCGGCGTGGGTCCAGGAAGGTGGGCACAACGCATTCGTAGAGCGGTTGAAAGATCAAGCTATCCGGGAGCGTGTGATCCCGGAGATGGAGATGATTCCGCCGGAGGATATCCTGCTGGTGAGCTTCCGTCAAGACAGTTTAAGGCACCTTACAGGCAAGACTTTGGCGGAGGTTTCGGAAATGTGGGGTACCTCTCCAGAAGTCACCGCCATGGACCTGATCGTGAAGGACAACAGCCGCATCGGTACGGTGCGTTTCACCATGAGCGAAGAAAACGTCCGCAAGAAAGTTGCCCAGCCCTGGGTGAGTTTCTGCTCGGATGCAGGTTCCATAGCGCCGGAGAAACCATTCACCAATAGCCAGCCGCATCCAAGAGCATACGGAACATTCGCGCGCCTACTGGGGAAATATGTGCGCGAGGAAAAGATCATTCGGTTGGAAGAGGCCATCCGCCGTCTGACCCACCTCCCGGCCACGAATCTGAAGCTGGAACGCCGCGGCCTGCTGAACGTGGGTTATTTTGCAGACGTGGTTGTCTTCGATCCCGAGACAATTACCGACCACGCCACATTCGAAAAACCCCACCAGCTGGCCTCTGGTGTGGAACAGGTTTTCGTGAACGGCGAACAGGTCTTGAAGAACGGGCAGCACACCGGCGTCATGCCGGGGCGGTTCGTGAAAGGTCCCGGAGCTCGATAGGCTGCGGGCAAATCCTTGCACCTGTCAAGAGGTGAAGTTTAACTGACCAGGTATCGAATATGAGGAGGGTCATAGCATGAAGGGATGTTTATGGATCACGGTTGTTCTGCTCGCCAGCTCCAGTCTTATCGGCTCCAGTGATTTCCTGGAGAAGCATCCCCCGGTAGCAGATGCCGTGCAATTGCTGGATGTATGGATTGAAGAGCAGCGTGCGTACCGGGAGATCCCCGGCGTATCGATCGGCATTGTTCACAACCAGGAATTGATCTGGTCCAAGGGCTACGGATTCCGCGACATGGATGCCCAAATCCCTGCCACCCCCGCCACCATGTACCGTATCGCATCCATTACCAAGCTGTTCACTGCCACGGCGATTATGCAGCTGCGGGACACGGGGAAGCTACGCCTAGATGATCCCGTTTCAAATTATCTACCATGGTTCAACGTCCAGAGCGAGTTTACGGACGATCCTCCGATCACCATTCGGAACCTGCTTACACATACGGCGGGTATTCCGCGGGAGGCGGCATTCCCATACTGGACCGACCACGAATTTCCGACACGAGAAGAGATGATCGAAGCATTGCCCACCCAAGACGCGGTCTTCGCCCCTTCCACTACCTACAAGTATTCCAATCTAGGAATGTCCATTCTGGGGGAAGTAGTGACAAACGTATCCGGCAAACCGTGGAAGGATTACGTGCAGGAGAACATCCTGGAACCGTTAGGTATGAATAGCACCAAGACTGTTCCGGCCACAAAGGATCTGGACCGTATGGCTACAGCATATATGCGCCTGATGCCGGACGGCACTCGCGATATCTTCGAGTACTACGAGACCAATGGCATCGCGCCGGCAGCCAACATTGCATCCACGGTGGAGGACCTGGCACGCTTCGCATCCCTGCAATTTCGAGATCAACCGGCAGGGGGTTCGCAGGTTCTGCAAGGCAGCACCCTGCGAGAAATGCATCGACCACACTGGGTATATCCCAGCTGGACGGGAGGTCGAGGATTGGGATTCGGAATTTCACGGCGCAATGGCAAGACAACCGTATCCCATGGCGGCTGGCTGGGAGGCAACCGGAGCCACTTGCTGCTAATTCCCGATGAGAAGATCGCGGTGATCGTCATGGTAAACGCGGATGATGCCTCCCCGTATTTCTTCAGCTACGAGGCTTACGACGTGGTGGGGCCAGCTATTGTGGAAGCCACAGCAGTCAAGTCCGAGAAAAAGAAGACCGATCCCTCCTGGAAGAAGTACATAGGTGACTACGTGGATCCGTGGGGCTGGGAGTACAAGGTCATGATCCTGGATGATGGTCTGGTCATGTACGACTACAATTACCCGCCGGAAGAGCATGCCGAAGATGGCTTGACCCGTCTGACCCCCGTGGACAAGCACATGTTCCGTATGTCCGATGGTGAGCACGTGGTCTTTGAAGTGGACAAGAAGGGCAACGTGATCCGTGTACAGCGGCGCTACGATTTCATCACACCGAAGAAGTGAGGCCAGCAGAAGAATTACCTGATCACCGCATGAGACCGATGAAGGGATGCGGGTACCCTTTAGCCTCCCCGCATCGTAACATTGTATTGCACCATGGCTCGTATTCCTGAAGAAACCATAGCCCGAATTCGGGACAGCGCTGACATCCTCGATGTGGTGAGCGACTATGTGCAGCTCAAGCGCCGGGGCCGGAATTACTTTGGTTTGTGTCCTTTCCACCAAGAGAAAACTCCCAGTTTCAGTGTAAATCAACAGAAGCAGATCTTCCATTGTTTCGGGTGCGGTCGGGGCGGGAACTCCATTACGTTCGTCATGGAGTTGGAGAAGGTGGAGTTCGTGGATGCGGTACAGCGTCTGGGGGAGAAATACGGCATTCCGGTGGAGCTGGCCGGCACCACCGATCCGAAGCACAAGGCAACGGTGCAGCAGATCCTAGACCTTTACGACCTGGCAACAGAATTTTATCAGAAGCAGCTGCGGGGTGACAGCGGAACAAAGGTGCGTGGATACCTGGGGGAGCGAGGTCTCTCGGAAACTACGATCGCCCTGTTCAAGATCGGGTATGCACCACCCGGCTGGGACAACTTGTTGAAGCTGGTTGTGACAAAGAAATATTCGCGAGATGCCCTGAACCAGTCAGGATTGTTTTCGACGGGAGAACGGGGTCCCTATGATCGCTTCCGCAGTCGGATCATGTTTCCCATCAGCAACATCGGCGGTCGGGTGGTGGCTTTGGGCGGGCGGGTTTTCGAAAGCGACGATCCCGCCAAGTACGTGAACTCCCCCGAGACTCCGGTGTACCACAAAAGCGACATCCTGTACGGATATTCTCTGACCCGGAACGATATTCGCGACCAGGAGACGGCGATCATCGTGGAGGGGTATCTGGACCTGATCCAGCTTTATCAGGCAGATATCCACAATATTGTGGCGGTGTCGGGAACCGCCTTGACCGATCACCACGCCCGGGAGCTGCGTAAGCTGACCCCAGACATTTGCCTGGCATACGATGGAGATTCGGCGGGAATTCAGGCCGCTATCCGTGGAGGCTACACACTGCTGCGCAATGGTCTAAATCCCAAGATTATCCAATTGCCACCAGATCTGGATCCTGATGATTGGGTACTTAAGGAGGGACAGGAACCCTTCCTGGAAGCGGTGAAAGCGGCCGTGCCGCTGCTGGAATTCCACCAGGATCATTTCCGGGGAGACCTGTCACAAGCAGTGGATATGCGCCGTTTCCTGGATGAGACCCTGGCGGAGCTGGTGCAGATCCAGGATCCCCTCGTGCAAGAGCTGCATCTGAAAAAGGTTGCCGATCTGACCGGGCTGGATGAGCGTCCCATCCGGCAGGCTCTGCAGCGTATACCACGACTGCGCAGCAGGGGAGCGGAAGCTGAGACACCCTCCGAACCGGCATTATCCTTGATCGAGCCTTCACGTTCCCACAAAGCCCAAATGGTTCTACTCAGGCTGGCATTCGATGACAGCGACCAGGTGCTTAACTTGATCCTGGACCATACCCGGGAGGATCTCTTCAGCCATCCATTGCTCCGCAAGATATGGACGAACGTGGAAAATGTGCTCAACCAGGAAACTATTCCCGATGCCAGTGCCATCATGGATCAGCTGGCGTCGAATGAAGAGCGCCAGGTGCTAAGTCAGATTCTCCTGGCGGAGGAATTGGCTTCGGTAGAGGACAAGAGCCAGCTGCTAGATCTAGCCGCAGATTGCCTGACGATCCTGCACCGGGCAGCCCTGCAACAGAAAATCGAACAAAGAAGGCTGGAGCTGCGCAAAGCAGAGCGAGAGGGAGCCGTCCCTCCGGCTGACCTAGTCTCGGAGGTAGCTGCCCTGCAGCGGGAGCTGGCCAATCTGAAGCAGCAATTCAGCCATATCCAGGCACGTTGATTTTGATCCACTGCTCGTTCCCTTGACTATTTCTCAGGGAACGGGTAGATTTCCCTCTCAAACAGAACAGAGGCGCAACTGCATTGAAAGCCAAGTATTCCATCCTCACCCTGCTCGTGCTATTCACTCTCTCGGATAGCTTGTGGAGTCAGGAAGCCGAGCAGGAGTCCGCCGTTGGTTATCTGCGGATATTTGTAGATACGGATCTGGTGCAGATCTTCCTTGACGGTGAGATGATCGGTTATACTCCGATTCTGGAAAAGATACCGGTCACTACCGGTTGGCACCACCTCAGTTTCTTTTCGCCTGATTTCAAATATGAGCACTGGACCCATCGCCAGGAAAGGGTGTTGGTCAATATTGTGGAAGCCGGTACGTACCGCGTTTTGGTCAAGCCGGGAGAACTGCACGAGGTGCACATGGACTGGCATAAACTGGGACGGGAGCTGGACCGGTACGAATCCGGAAAGTTCTTCAGCACTATCATCGGCATCATCATGGTGGCCGCTACGATGCTCTTGCTGTCGAGAGCAGTATGAAACGAGTTGTTGCACTCGCTTTTTATCTTGGTGTTGTCGCACTCGCAGCTCAGGCGCCAGATACTTCGGTCACTACTGCTATCCCAAGAACAACGGACCCAGCTCCTGACTCACTCCGGCTGCGTGAACTACCTGCCCAATTGTCATCCCTGAAAGGTGCCACGTCACCTTTTTATTACCCTCCCTCCCTTCGGGAGGTGTGGCAGCATTATACCATGCTGGTGGACACTATTGACAACCGTGCCTTTAACCGGCGTTTCGTTCAGAATCTGCTGGACTCATTAATGCAGACGGTTCAATCCGACTTTGACAGCCTGGCAAGGCGGGCACGTGCTTTCGAGATCGGGGAAAGAGGCTATACCCACCAATATTTCCGCAGCCCGCTTACCCGGGAGCAGATCCTGGGTGAATCCATATCCGAAGAAGCTGCCAAGGAGCAACCCCATTTTCACGCGGTTTACGATCCTCAGGGATATCTTCTGCGTGTGCGGTACGTAGAACCGAGGGCCTGGCGTGCAAAGCAGGAGCTGGCCGCCCGGGGGATATATCGAACCGATCCCGCAACGATCCCTCAGGTGCGTTATTTCAAGGCCTGGGACATGCGAAAACTCAGACCCGTGGATTATACCCGCAAAAAGAAAATACCTGAAAAGCAACCCTATTTCCGAGTGGTTTACAACTCGGATAACGACCTCCAACTGGTGCAAGGATATCATCAAACCGGCGCACTGAAATTCGGCCTCGATTTCGAGCGGTTGTCAGCGGATAACGCCAGCTACATCCGATTAGAATTTGCCGGTGACAGTACCGGCTCCCTGCTGGATCTCCATCCGTATATGTACCTTGGTGAATGGAGTCTTATCAAGCCAGGATGGAAAGCGGCCCTCACCCGGGATGAACAGGGTTACCAGGCTTCCACCCAGGTTTTTAACCACCTGTACCAAATTTCCTACTACTATACATTCAGCCTGGAGTCGGATTCCACTTCAAATAATACTCTGTTACGATGCACCGTTTTGTCCGGTTCCGACCGCATCCTGAAGGTCTATGCTCTAAAGTATGATCTCAAGGACCGCTTAATCGAACGCGATTTCTACTCGCCCGAAGGAGAACTGCTGACAAGGACTACCTACGATTATAATCGCCGGTCTTTGGAGCTGATGGTGACCACCCGTACTGCGGACGGTGTAGTCATTTCCCGACAGAAGTACATCGATCCAGATTTCTGGAACTGAGAGACGGGGGATGGACAGGCAGGCTCTTGTCAGAGCATCGGGTTCCCTGGCACTCCTGATCCTGGTGGTTACTGCTATGCTAAGCCAGCAAGGATGCAATCGTGCTGAAGAGGGCGACAATATTGATCCCTATATTCGCATTGTATTTCCCCCCGAGGATACCAATGTACTTAACGACATCGCGACCATCCGGGTGGATGCCCGAGACAATGTGGGTATCAAGCACGTTATCTTCATGGCCAAGGGTGATACCCTAAGCCGGGTAACCATAGAGCCCTATACGTTCTACTGGAATACAACCGCCTATCAAGACTGTACCGATGCCAATTCGTATGTGCTGTTTACGGCCATTACCGAAGACTTTGCCGGTAATAGCCGATCCACGCAACGGCGGTTTTACCTGGATAATGAGGGTCTGCCTCCAATCCCCGTGGAATTTTTCGAACCCGCCAACGTCACCAAGCATGCTGGCACGCTTTCGTGGGAGAAGTCACTGGATTATGATTTCTCGCACTATGTCCTGTACCGGGATACGACCACCGAGGTTACGATTGATTCCGATACCGTCGTCACTCTTGCTGATCCCGATCAAACGAGCTATACCGACGTTGGTGCTGGAGTGAGTCCGTTCGGGCTGCTGGAAGACACCGAATACAGGTATCGGATCTACATACACGATGACTTCGGTCGTTCCACCGGAAGCGATTCAACGGTGAGCTTCCGTACCCTCCTGCCACAACCAATTCGGGTGCGTGCTGCGGCCACTGTTACCAAATACACCGCTGGATTAAGATGGGATGCCAGCAGCGAGGATGTAGCCTACTACCGCTTGCACCGCGGATCTTCCCCCTTGGAAACAGCTTTAGATTCCATCGCGGGCTTTCCACAGGGAACGGTGGCGTATACCGATTCCGGCCTGACCGCCAACACAACGTATTATTACTACCTTTTTCTGATTGATGAGGCGGGGTATACCCACAATTTCCGGGACGACGATGTGTTGCTGCTACAAACTGCGATGATCCCGGCCCCCGTTATCTTCGAGCCAGCCACCAACATCACCAAGTACCAAGCCACGGTCAACTGGAACGCCATTGAGATCCAAGAGGATGCCAGTTGGATAGGGCTTTACCGTGGGATTACCGTGCCGATCGACACTACCGATGTACAGCTATATACCGGTCCGATCAATGAAGCGTCCAACTTCACGGACATTTCTCTACACCAGGGGCAAACCTACTATTATGGCCTACACCACTGGGATACTCAGAACAACACCGCGTGGAGCAACACCCTGGAGGTCACTACACAGACTCTGAATGACATCTGGCGCGGTGGTTTCGGAGTCAGTTCCGCGGATAAGTACGATCTGGATCTCACATGGGACCGGTACAGTTATACCTATGCCAGCGACTTCGTCAGTTATACCCTGAGTCGGGATGGTATGATCATCAGCACTATCCTCAATGCTTCGAATAACCAGTACCATGATACGGGTCTGGAGAAGAACAGGACCTACGCCTACCGCGTGGTGGTGACCGATACCAGCGGAACTACCATTGAAGCGACGTTAGATGCTTCCACACGGGAAATATTCCCGGCGGAGATCGTTGATGTGGAACCTACCGAAGATTGGTACTACCGACTCTATTGGCTGCCCAGCCAGGAACCGGATACGGAATTCAACCGCTACGAGCTGCTGCGTTCACCGGATCCGAACGTCGATTACTCCGACGGCAATGGCGATAACCTTGCCGACTGCCTAGCGGGAGGTGACTGCATCCAAGTGACCACACTCTCGCAGCGGGAACCTGCCAGCGGTGATACCATCAAGTTCCTGGACGCTGATACGACGCTGGTGGATACTGCCACCACCACGCTGCCGATCTATAACTATGTGGTTCTCACATATGATAAAGCCGGGGAATACGTTCGCAGTAATATTGTTGGTGACACGCTTTACAGTCCGCCGACATCGCTGACTCTCTCGGGACCTGAAGAGCACGGTATAATTTCTGACAATAGCATTCTACTTACGTGGAGTGGATCTCCATGGCCGACAGCGGGTTTTGCGGCAGCACTCTTCAGCAGTTACGAGGTCTGGCGATATAACTCCGCCGGTGATATACCCTGGCTGGAAGCCGGGGAAAATCCCCTGGCCATCATCAGTGACATCAATGCAAACAGCTACTCCGACGCCTCCGCAGAAATCCAAGGAAGTTCCGCTCAATATAGCGTGCTGGTACGAGATATCTACGGGCAATACGCCGTGAGCAATGAAGTTTTCGGGATCACCGATCAATGACAATACCTTCCGCTGGCAAAAAGAACGGCATACTGGCCATAGGCATACTTATAACTATCAACCTGCTCATTCTTGCCTGCCGCAATGAGCCAGACAAAATCAACTCGGTGGTTTTGCGCGGTGGCGCCTACGTACAGATCACCAATCGACAATCAGCGGGACAGCCCCTGGACAGTACCAGCCTGGCGGTATTAAACCTGGATGTGTTCTCGCTGGAAATTTGGGCAGCCGGAGAGAGAGTGCCCATAGGAATTACTGAGAGCCCAACCTTGTTCATGGTGAGTGATGATCAAGGTGACAATGAGATCGGCATCTACCGGCCATACAGCGATTCCATCGCCATATTCATCTTCATCGGAGGTATATACCTTGGAAGGTACGAGGTTCCCGGCTGCGACTGGCATGATCCGGAGGTGTTCACGCAGATAGTACTGACGTACGATGGTAACGTGGCACGGGTTTACGGGAACGGCCAGGAATTGGGCGCCAACACCATGGGTGTCAATCTGGATATCAGCCTGAGTCATGCCCTCATCGGAGCAGACTGGGACGCTCAGAATGATCCCTCAACTCTGAGCAACTTCTGGTATGGGGCAATAGATGAGGTGCGGCTGTGGACCAAAATACTGCCCGGGAGTGAAATGGAATTCCGTTACCGGAATCCGGACAAGCTCACCAAGAATTATTCCCCAACCGGACTCAACGCCTTGATCGGCCTATGGCGCTTTAATAAAGAAGGCGGTGATGGTGACCAGGTGGACGATGACAGCGGAAAGGGGAATCACGCCATCTTGAATGCCAACGGGGGGACCATCAGCTTCACGAGTGACGGCGCCTCGTAGAACGACCAAGTCTATTCCCCATAGGGACCGATTCTGCATATCGATTCCCGTAGCATTCTAATCCTGCAAACACTATCAGCTTTCTGAGATTCCTCACGGATTTCTGAAGCTCGACCAGGCGCTCAATCCGCTCAGGAAGTCTACCACTACAGCCAATAAATACCATTGGTCACCGTTTGGTGCTTCTGTTAATTGCGGAGGGATTTCCCGGATCGGTGATGATCCTCGTTCTCAGATGGTCCATCCTTTGCAGATAGAACCGCATGGAATAATCATTGATCCAACAAGTTTTCCGAGGTGTGAATATGCAATATCGTTCCATTTATACAATCGTGATCATCGCTGGCCTGATGGGATCGTTGAGTGCTCAGGACACGAACAGTATCCGTGCCCGGGCGGAATGGGAGGAGGTCTCGGCGGTGGTAATCGTCTGGGACCAGTTTACCGTTGGTGGGACCAAGCCGCCTTATAACGAAACTCCCTGGCGAGAGAAGGCCACCCTGGCCAAGATCGCTCAGGGCTCGCTGGACGAGGGAGTTCAAGTATATGTCCTTCAAGGTGAGGGCGAAAATGCCGAACAGGACTTGGAACAGTTCGGAGTTGCCTCACCGAATCTGGTAATTGTTCCGTTCGTCGCGAATGAATACCAGTGGATCTCCGGGTTCTGTCGTGACAATGGCCCGGTGAATGTCTACACCAACGGCGTGGATTCCCTGAAACTGGCAGCCTGGGCTGATGACGGCACCGCCAAGCTGATGGCGGAATTATTAGATCTGCCACTTATCTACAACGATGTGGACGGGGATTTTTATACGGACGGAGGAAATTTCATGACCGACGGACATGGGTCTCTGCTCAACGATACCAAGCGGCTGTCTGTGGTGGAGGACAGCACCGTGCACGCAATCTACCGGGAACAGTTGGGGATCAGCCGGATCTTTGATCTACCGCCTTACAGTATTCACATCGATTACTATATGAAGCTGATCGATGAGGAGACCATCGTTGTGGCGGATATTCCAACATCGAACTACTTACCGCCTTATGATGACTACTTCAATGATAATACGGATATCCAAGCGGCGATGGATACCATAGCGAAAAACTACCTGACCTGCTACGGCCGGCCGTACAAATTCGTACGGATCACCAATCCGCCTACGTACAGCAATGAGATTGAGCTGAATTTCACCGCTCGGACGGCTGACCAGACTTATACCAATTCATTAATCGTGAACGGCACAGTATTCGTGCCCATGTATGACACGTTGATCGGGGGGTATACGGCGGATCACGCGTATTTCGATTCGGTGGCACTAGCCACCTACCGGGAAGTAATGCCCGGCTACAACATCCTGCCGGTACCCTCAATGCAGATGGCGGCTCGGGGCGGGGCAGTGCACTGTATCACCACGGAGATAGGGGCTATGGAACCGATCTTCATTTCTCACGCGTGGCTGCCGGATACGCTAGAGCAAGCCGTGGGGCCATTGGAGATCAGCGCGGTAATCCGCACATTCAGCGGGATTGCCGATGCCCAAGTGTACGTCCGGGATGACCCATTAGGTGCGTTCCAACCGGTTACCATGAACACCGCGCCAGGAGATACTTTCACTGCATATCTTCAGTCTCGTGCCCCCGGTACCCAGTTGGATTACTATATCTCAGCCACCAGCAACAATGGGAAAACGGTGACCAAACCATGGGTTGCTCCCGAGGGGTACTTCACGACCCGGCTGGAAGAAGCCCTGGACATAAGCGATGCAGGGAATGCGCTCCCCAAACGGCTTACCCTGCTGCCAAACTGGCCGAATCCTTTCAATCCGGCTACCACGATATCCTACATCCTGCCGAGTGCGCAGGCCACCCAACTGAGGATCTATGACCTGTTGGGGAGAGAGATCGCCTTACTGGTAACAGGAGTCCAGGCGTCCGGGGAACATCACATCGTATGGGACGGCCGAGACAATAAGGGCCGTGACGCATCAGCCGGAATCTATCTAGCCCGCATCTCGGTGCCGGGAAATTCTCAAACAATTAAAATGCTGCTCGTGAAATAGTTCAAATCAGTGGTTTTTGTGGGCAACCAGCATGTCCGGCAACTAAAGTATATAATATTGTGATATATTGTATTTTATATGTATATTCGCCGGTGTTCAAGGAAATCAGCCCCCAACGAGTAGACAATCCAAGGAGAAAACAGAATGGCAATCACTTGTGAACTCAAGGAGCAGACTCCCCAGCCGTTTCTCTCCAAGCGTTTCAGAGCTCCGGTGGAGAAATTGCCCGAAGTACTGGGTGAGACCTTCCAAGCCGTCATTCAGTTCCTGACCAAATCCGGGGAACAACCTGCCGGTCCGGCGTTTGCGGCCTATTATAACATGGACATGGCTGACCTGGACGTGGAGGCGGGATTCATCGTAGCCCGTGAGCTTCCAGCAGAGGGCGACATACTGTCCGGGCAGATCCCGGGCGGCCTTATGGCGGCCTGTCTGCATACGGGACCTTACAGCGAGATGGAACCGACCTATGATGCCTTGTCCACCTGGATCAAGGAACAGGGGCACGAAATCACGAGAGTGACCTATGAAATGTACCTGAACGGACCTCCCACACCGCCAGAGGAGTACTTGACTCAGATCCTCATGCCCTTGAAGTAGCGAGAACAGCGACCAACATTCCATATTGCATCGACCAGCCGGCACGCCCTGGCATGGGCCGGCAGGGATCAAAAGGGGCAGGAGCTGCCCTCGGGGATCTGCATCGCCCGGCTGACAACCCCGGCCTTCACCCAATCGATCAAGATGGTGCTGCTGAAGTAAGCCGCACGGCGGTACGAGGCGGTTGGCATCGCAGGGGTGTTGTAGGTAAATTTGCCCGCTTAAAGACGAGGCGCCATTAGCTCAATTGGTAGAGCAGCGGACTCTTAATCCGAAGGTTGAAGGTTCGATTCCTTCATGGCGCACTCACCTGGTTGATGGGACTCGGTAGCTCAGTTGGTAGAGCAGCGGACTTTTAATCCGTTGGTCGGGGGTTCGATTCCCCCCCGGGTCACGTCATAAGCCTCCTATCGGAGGCTTATTTACATCAGAAAATCAAACATAAAAGACCTGTTCGATTTTCTGGAAGAAATGAAGCCACTGTCGTAAGCCCAGTGTTGCTAGGCTTTCTTACATGCAGAATGTCTGCGACATTCTGCTATCAAAGCTGCAAGTTGATGGCGCCTGTGCTGCTCCTCTGCGGTGAATAATTCGACAAAACCCCTACAAAATTCGACGGTTTTAAAAAAGCTCCCGTCGTGAAGGCGTTGGATTGCGGTTAGGCCTCCTCTGAACCGCCGCCGGGCCTGTTGAAAACTCATCTTCGCCAACCTCCTTTCCGCGCCGAGTTATTCCGGCGCAGGGAATATAAGTGAAGAAAATCGGTTTGTCGTTCGCCTGGTGCGCTAGGTGCGGTGCAACATCAGGTAGAAGATCACAGCTGTGGCCAGTACCGTTGCATAGGGCAGGAGATGGTGCAGGGTCGTGAGGACAGCGGGCATGGACCGGGGGAGACTCGCCAGACCGCCGGAGATGATGGCAGCGATAAACAGGAGGGCGGTGGCCACAATGACGGCGAATTCAGCCACGTTCGGCTTTGCCCCCTGATTCATACGGGTGAGGATTATGACAAGAAAGACCACGGCCGCCAGGACGAGAAATTTATGAACATTGAAGATCAGCGTGTGGTATGGCTTGCCGATGCGGCTCAGCCAGAAACCGGAAAGAAAGATGAATAGGAAGAATAATCCCGCGCCCGTGACGCGTAACAGGGTGGTACTCACATCAACTCCCGAGATGCTTACTTAAGCAGAACCATCTTGATGGATTTGTTGTATTCGGGCGTGGTCAGCCGGGTGATGTAGATGCCGTATGGGAGGCCATTGCCAAACGAAGTGCGATCCTTCCAGATAGCCTCGTAATACCCTGCCTCGTGATATTGGTCGATTAGCTTGGATTCTTTATTCCCAGAAGATTGTACAATCCCGTCGAGGAATTCTACTATCTGCCTCGATCTTAGGCAGCAAATGGTGGGAATGTTCCAAAAAAAATGCTCAAGGCCATACTTGAAAGTAACTTTCAATGTCAAGCGTAGTCTTTAGGATCACATTAGACCTTGTTCATGATGGCTGCCAACGGATATGCTACCTAACGTTATCAAGGAATACGAGCCCATCTCCCTGCAACGGCTGGATGACACCAGGCTCCTGGAGAGAAAGGATACCAAGTTCATCTTTCATGAAAGGTGGCTCCAGGGACTTCTGGAGAAATTGAAACCTGGCTTTCGCATTTTGGAAATCAACGATCATCGTGTGATGGAATACCAGAATCAGTATTTCGATACGGCCGATTTTATGTTCTACATGGACCATCATAACGGGACCCGGACGCGGTACAAAGTGCGTTACCGGAAATACAATGAGCCGGAGGCGACCTACTTTGAGATCAAGTACAAGAACAACAAGGAAAGAACGCGCAAACAGCGTATCAAAGTGCCTGCGATTGGTGAGTCGTTCAGTGAAAAAGAGCGAGATCTGATTACCGGGATCACAGGCATATCACCGGATTTACTGTCCCCGAAGCTGACAATACATTTCTCTCGCTTTACGCTGGTCAACAGTTCTATGACAGACCGCGTTACCGTGGATTTCAATATCCGCGTAACCAACGGTGGTCCATCGAAGGATTTTCATAACCTTGTGATCGCCGAGATCAAGCAACCGCGGTATCGCCCACGATCCGAGTTTATACAAGCCATGCGACAATTCGGCATCAACGAGATGCGCATCAGTAAGTATTGTATGGGGATACTGCATACCTACGAAGGCGTGAAATACAACCGCTTTAAACCAAAACTTCTGCGACTGAATAAGATCATGTCTGGAAATAGCAATATGGAGAGTTTATATGCCTGATCCTGCTGCAAATCTCAACATCACTATCGTGAGTGGACAAGTCTGGGAATTGGTGCTGCGTTTCGCATTCAATTTACTGATTGCCTTTATCCTGATAAGGCTGATCTATTACCGGTCTCAAAAGAATCCCACCTATGCCTTTACCTACTTCATGTTCAACGTCCTCATTTTCTTTGTATGTTACCTGCTCAGCAATGTCACCCTTTCCATCGGCTTTGCATTCGGCTTGTTTGCCGTCTTCGCCATTCTTCGTTATCGTACCGATCCAATTCCTATCAAGGAAATGACCTATCTCTTCATGGTTATTACGATTGGCGTAATGAATGCCCTGAGCACGCCGAACATCTCGCTGGTGGAACTGCTGTTCGCAAACGGAGCCATCGTGCTGGTGGCCTTTGTTATGGAATCTTACTGGCGGAAGACAATCCTGAGTGAGGTGCGGGTAACTTATGAGAAAATCGAGAATATCAAACCGGAAAATCAGGCTGCATTGCTTTCTGATCTCCGAGAGCGGACCGGTCTTGATATTGTGAAATACAAAATGATCCGAACGGACTTCCTGCGTGATGTGGCGCGGATTCAAGTGTATTACCGGGGCAGCACAGATCAGGATTAAGGACATGCCTCATTTTGGCCTTCGCTGGCCTCTATTATTGGCCTTCCTCGGTCTCGTTTGGCCGGGTAGTATTCTCCTTGCTGCCGATGACAACCAGTTATGGACGGCTCTGGTACTTCAAAAAAAACTTCCCGGTAATTTCGATCTGGAATTCAATCAGGAGATCAGATCCAGGGATAACTTTTCAACCTTTAAAAAGTCCATTACCGAAATTGGACTTTTTTACAGCTTCAATGAGCATCTTAACACTTCTGTAGACTACCGATATATTGCCTATCGCGACAAGACCGGTAAACGAGTCGGCCTGACTGGGCGATATAAGTTGACCACGGGGAAGTTCTCCCATCAATATCGGGCCAAGCTCCAGCAGGAACTCATTGAGGGTGATGCGACGGAGAATAGCCTACGGCATAAATACACGGTCCGATATCGCAGGAATGGTGGTTTTAGCCCCTACCTCGCCCTGGAATTGTTTTATCAGCTCGGCGAAAGCACAACGGAGATGTATAAGTACCGATCCACCACTGGAGTGAGAAAGAAGCTCAGCAAATCAAGTACCGCAAAGCTGTATTACCGACTCCAGCAAGAGGTGAACAAATCAAATCCCGACCGAGTAAATATCTTCGGATTTGAATACGAGATCTCATTAAAATCTAGCAAACGCAGCCAGGACTCGCCCAAAACCCAACCTTAGAGTGACCTGCCGGGGCAAGAGATCCTCCAGCACCATGTGTCGCCATCAACGGCGCCATTGATGTCATCTTGGATTGTTTTGTGCTCGGCAGGAACGTTGATTATGGTGGCGCAAGTAAAAGAGTCGGCGAGCAGGATAACAAGCCAGATCCGCTGCTTTAGTGATATGCTGGTCAAACTCACTACACTGATATATATGAGTGCCAGTGCCCACCGGCTTGACTATTCGCTGAAGGATTGATTTTTAAATTGCCTGGATTCCTCTTTTTCATGCACCAGGCCTGTTCTATCGAAGGACGGATACTTTGCTCGTTTTCACTTGAGAACCGACCTGGATACGAAGAAGATAGACGCCATCGGTAACCAACCGGCCGGTATCGTCTGTGCCGTCCCATGCCAACTGGTACTCCCCTATTCCCCGATGACCAAGTCCGATCCTTCTGATTTCCTGCCCAAGTAGATTGTAGATGATAATATTGGAAATTCCTGCTCTCGGCAGGTTATACCGCAACATGGCTCGCGTCTGGATCGGATTCGGATAGGCTGTTATACCGGGGCCCGTGGAAATCGTTTGTTTGATTTCGGGCAATGCAAAATATACCTCCTGAAGCTGATCATCTATCCAGTTCAGGCGGCTGGTCAGGTAGGATTTGAGATAGTCCACCTCCTTGGCATAGGTATTTCGTTCCCACCATCCCGGTACACTGCGCCAGATTTCTACCCCCAGAATGGGCCATTTCTCAAAATTGCGTACCTGGGCCTCATTGAGATGGGCGGCCAGCGAATCGATCACGTGCATCAGTGACGCCGTACTCCATGCCGCCTCCCGCACCTGGAACCAGCGAGCGCTGAGCTGATACCGGAATGACGGCTCATAGAAGAGGCGCAACCAGAACTGGGGATAGGGTCCCCCCCAACTCCAGATCTCGATGCTCGTCTGGTCAATCAACCAATCCTCGTAACGTTCACCGCTCATGAATGTCGAGTTGGCCAGAGATTGGTCAAAATCCCAGGCTGGACCCGCCCGCAGCTTCCCCAGTCGATCCTTGTGGAAATGACTGCTCCATCCATAGCCGTCAGAGTTCCTGGTGACCTCCTGAATTAGAATCTCGTCAATGAATGATCCCACATCGATCCAGGCTGCATAACCATCTGCCGGATCGGCAAAATCGGGTTGTTCCATCAAGGCACTGAAATCATCATCATATTTTGCGATGTATGCCCTTTGCTCATCCGTGATATCATCCGGCTTGGGATACTTGATCCGGCGGTTATCACCCTCGGTCCTGCTCAGGCTTTCCTCTATCGGAACCCATCCCTTGGCAATCTCATAGATATAGCCCCCCGTCACCTCATCCCCGCTATTATCTTCTGGATCCATCTTGGTGATGTTCACACGGTTTCGGTCCGGTTTTACCTTTTCGGCCAGGATATATATGCCTTGGTAGACTCCATTAAGAACCAGCTCCACATGGGCCATTGGGCTGGTATAATTGCCCAATGATCTGGCCATCCATAGGGCCAGCGGATCGCGAATAAATGTTTTGTCTATATATGCAGCTCGCAATACCCAATCATTTTCTTCCGGGAATCCGAGTAATGAAACATTCAGATTTTCTCCCGCAGCATCTCTGGTCTCAATATTATACGGCTGCTTGGGGAAAAATTGTGTAGTGTTGCCCCTTAGCTCAATCCCGATATGACCATCGTAGTGATTGAATGGACCCGAGGCATAGTTGCGATTGCCCAGCCCGTTATATACGATTCCCATATGAGCATGGATTTTCGGTTCGTCCGGGATTTCAGCACCATCAGTATTAATAACAAAGATAGGCAGATTGCTCGATACAAATTCCTGTGGTTCCTGGAACCAATCCGGTACGGGTCGTGTGGCTAAGATGACCGTCTCCCGGTGATTAATAGTTGAATCCTGTGCATGTATCTGCGCACTTATTCCAAGAATCATTATTGCGATAGTTACTTTGATAGCTATTCTCATCTTCGATTTCCCTGGTTCAACAGCAGAATCGGGGACTTCCCAGGTTCTGTGAGCAAGGTAATTCAAGTCAAATATAATCGGTTTAGGGAGGAGAAGCCTGATGATTGTTGCCGGAGATCAGCAGAAGCCACAAATATTCGCTCCGTCCTCAAGGGCGACTTCCTTCCGCTTACTCACCGGTTCCACGTCGTCAAAGTAATGTGAGTTACTTGTGCTTAAAACTAAGAGACACATTTTGCGTCTGCAATTTTTAGTTCACGCCAAACCCAAAGCCCACGAATCTTTGATTAGCGACAGCGTTCCTACTTCAGTAGCACCCCCGCCTCCTGCCCCGCTTACTGCGGGATCAATGACGGGACTACACTAACGCTTATTTCAATAACAGCATCTTGATGGACTTGCTGTATTCCGGTGTGACCAGCCGGGCAATGTAGATGCCGGTAGGGAGAGTATGGCCCAGGGCGTCGGTGCCATCCCATAGAATCTCATAGGCCCCGGCGGATTGGGTAGCCTCCACCAGGCGGGTGACTTCCCGGCCCAAAAGATCATAGATCAACAGCTGCGCGGGAACCGCCACGGGCAGCTCGTAACGGATGGTAGTAGAGGGATTGAAGGGATTGGGATAAGCGGGAGCCAGGGAATATTGCCCGAGAACCGGGTGCATCCCGTCATCCGTCGCCAGCACGATGTCCAAATCCATGGTTCGGCCGCGGGCATCGAACAGCCTGTCCGAACTGATCTCCAACTCGTAGGCGTAAAGATCGCTGCCCAGGGTCAGGTGCAGGTTCAACAGAACACCCTCTGACTGAGGAAGTCCTTCGGCGATAAGAAAGCCCATTCGGACGATGCCATCTTTCCGGTTCCAGGCGGTATAGCCCTCGGCCAGAAGATCGCCGGGAGTGATGCTGATGGCTGTCACAAGGTCTGGCGGCAAAGCCAGTTCCAGGGAGCCTGCGGCCAGCTGATCGGTCATGGACAGCTCAATTGGAATCACCACTTCGCTGCCCCGGGTGCCGGAGATCTGAGGACTAAGGAGCTCCACCACGAGTTCACTATCGCCCCCTTCCATGTTGCAGCCCAGCCCAACGGCGGTCTGGAGCAGGCACAGGGCATCGATCACTTCCACGACACCGTTGCTGTCCCGGTCGGCCATGGCGAACTCCCGGGGTGTTGGATCGTGGGCTCCGACGCAGATGCGCAGGGTGACCACGGCGTCAGCAGAGGAGATGAGGCCGTCGTAGTTCAGATCACCAGGCCAGGTCACCAGGACCGACCCATCCTGGGTGGAGACTTCCAGTGCATAGCCGGATGTGTCGGCCAGGGCGGCTGACAGGAATCGGATGGGGGTACTGGTGCCAATGGTCGCGTCGGTCGCGATGACGAAATCCATGACGGCCACGGCGGCTTCGGTGGAGAGCGAAAGTGGATAGGGGGCGGCCATGGCGACGGCGAGGGTACCCGGCGCGGTCTCATTGGATGCCATCAGGAATCCAGAGGTCAGGGAGGTGGTATCGATGCTGCTGAAAGTGAGAAGAGAGGTGTCATAGCTAATAGTGAAATCTATCCCCGCCACATCATAGGATTCCGATAGCAGAACCGGGACATGGACCGTATCCCCGGCTACCCAGGCCGTTCGGGGAATGGAGAGAACCCTGTCACCAGGAATTACTGGGGCGAATAGCGACGTAGCGTAGCCGATGGACTTGGTGTACATCGTGCCGGCCTCGTACCACATACGGAGGGCGCCATCGGCAGCGTAATGTACATCAGCCACGGCCACATGTTCAGATTCCCAAGAGGCAGCATCAGCCGTCATAATCGGATTATCCGGCCATTTGGTCCAGTTAATACAATCAGGCGATGTAGCATAACCTGTGGTTTGTCGAATCCCGTCATAGCCAACGTACCACATGTGAAATTGCCCATTGATAAATAGAACGCGAGGACGGGCACATTCCACCGAATCGTGATCATCGAGCTCACCCAATCCCAGGACGGGATTCCCATCGCAATATTCCCAAGCCAGACCATCCTGAGATATCGCATAATGGATAACGACGGTGCTATTGCTCACGCCCGAATACCACATATGGTACACATCATCTATTTTCAGAATACATGGTGAAAAGAGGCCTCCGTCATCAAAGGTGTTCTCATCACTCTCGGAAAGAACCGGATTCTGGGCGTACTTCTCCCAGGTGATACCATCGGTGGATACCGCGTATCCAATATGGTATTTCAAATCCGGACCACGACCTGAATACCACATTCTAAACAGGCTGTCTTCAATCATGATTTCCGGTCCAAAAACGCGCCGATTATCCCAGGCAGTATCCGGACCCAAGGGAACCACCGGTCCATCGCCCAGCTTGGTCCAGTTGATGCCATCGTACGAGGAGGCATAGAAAATCTGCAGATTCCACGCTTCGGGGTGATCGGTGGCGGCATACCACATGTGATAGATGCTATCCGCCAAAACGACGGTAGCCTGTCCATTGGTGGACGACTCACCCAGCCCGCCGGGAACCAGTACCGGATTACCATCGTACCGGAGCCATTCCGTCTGAGCGTATGCAAGGGATAAGGAAAAGACGGATATAAGCAAGATGCTTTTATGGTATAATAACATGTGTCCAGTTCTCCATAAGGATAGATTTTCAGGAAAAAGGCGCAAGCCAGAACATGATGAAGTGTTGTTGATTTATACCCCTACCTCCTCGGTGCCGTCAAGATTCTTGCTGACAGTATAATTAACCCCTGGTGATGAAAGATATGTACGAGGCAACAGGTTGACAAGTACTTTCTGGCGGATGACGGGAATGGATGGGGCGGAACAGGCCAGTAGTGCTCGGCATCTCGGCGATATTGCCGCCCGGCAATGGGCGTGCATTTCATTCCCGCAGATTCGCTTCTGATCCCGCGTCTATTGGTCTCAGCCGGCTCACACACCTAAATTATCCCCGGTTGCGCCACAGTATCGGCAACCCGGTATTCCAATATATGTCTAATCGAGTCGCATAGCTTTTTACTAACAGAAGGAGGTACCGATGGGGCAGGATTTACCCCCAATCATTGCGTGGAATAAGGACTGGGAGATCGGTATTGCGGAAATCGATGAGCATCATCATACGCTGGTAGGGATGGTACAAAGGCTGTTCGGGGCGCTAATCACGGTCCAGGGCACCAACTACGTAAAAGGGATCGTCATCGAGCTGATCGACTACACGAAGTACCACTTTGGCCGGGAGGAAGAGATCTTCGAAGAGCACGGATTCCCGGAACTGGAAGCTCATAAGGGCCAGCACGAGAAATTGATCAAGCAGGTGTTGGATATTTCCCAGGACATCCTGATGCATGATACATCGGAAGAACTTAGCGACGAAGTGTATCACTTTCTGAGACATTGGCTGGCGGACCACATCATCAACGAGGACCTGAAGTTCAAGGCGTTTTTAAAAGATAAATCTTGATCCTGTTCCGGCCATCTATTCAGATGGCCATTGATTTTCATTTCGCAACATGACGAGGAAGATATGCTTGCGATCTTCACCCTGTTACTAGTCGTAACCCTCTCCATTACGGTCACAAGAATTGCAACGATCGCGTTGGTGCATACAGGTCTTTCCATCGAGACGGCGCGATTTCAGGCCCGGTCGGCATTCACCGGCTCCGGTTTCACAACCAGTGAATCCGAGAATGTGGTGAATCACCCGGTACGGCGACGGATCGTCATGATGCTGATGCTGCTGGGCAACGCGGGGATCGTTACGGTCATTTCATCATTTATTCTGACCTTCGTTAATCGGAGCGAGTCGGTGTCGGTGGCACCAAGAATCATAATTCTGATCCTGGGACTGGCAGCGCTGTGGTTTTTGTCACGGAGCAAGTGGGTGGACAAGAGGTTATCCTGGTTGATCGACCGCTTTCTGAAGCGCTATACGAAACTCGACGTGCGGGATTACGCCAGCCTGATGCACCTGGCGGGAGAATACAGTCTCGTGGAATTGGAGGTAGAGGAAGGCGACTGGATCTCAGACCGCTCCCTGGCAGAGTGCGAGTTGGGCGATGAGGGAATCATGGTGTTGGGGATCAAACGGTTCGACGGAACGTACCTGGGGGCACCCCGCGGCTCAACCCTTCTCCTGTCGAAAGACATCCTCATCATCTATGGCCGCGTAGGAAAGATTGAAGAGCTGGACCAGCGGCGCAAGAATAAACGAGGCGACCAGCTGCACGAGAAAGCCGTAGCTGAACAGCAAAAGGTGATGGAGGAACAGGCCAAGGAGGATCCGGCTCTGCAAGAGGATAGTGCCTGAATTTACAGATAACCGCCCATACGGGTAAACCAGGGATAGAAGATGTCCACGGCACCACCGCATCATAGTACAGCAGCAGCAAAGCCTGACCGGAGTCGGCTAACTGGAAGGGCTATCGTGCGCTTTATACTGTTTCTCCTCCTTGTACCGGCGGCGCTACTCCTCACCGCGGGTAGAGCAGATTGGTTTATGGGTTGGGTGTACATCGGATTGGTGATGGTTTTTTCCGCCGGGAGCAGGTTCCTAGTGCTCCGCAAGGACCCGGGTCTGCTGGCGGAGCGGGCGCAGTCCCTCAGCAAGGAAGACGCCAAACCGTGGGACAAATGGATCGTCCTGCAGATAGCTATGGTGGGTCCGATTGCCATGCTGGCATTGTGCGGACTTGATGAGCGATTCGGCTGGTCACCTGATATACAGCCGGTGTACCGAATTACCGCGTTGGCAATCATCGTGTTCGGTTATGCGTTGAGCACCTGGGCCATGACATCGAATCGCTTTTTCTCCGGGGTGGTGCGTATCCAGAAGGACCGAGGGCATCAGGTTGTAAGCGGGGGGCCTTACCGGCTGATGCGACATCCATCCTACATTGGCGCCATCTTCACCTTCCTGACCATCCCTATTCTGCTCGGTTCCCTATGGGCGCTGATCCCCGGCGCGTATCTGTCCGCCGTCATAATCCTGCGTACCGCCCTGGAGGACCGGACACTCCGGGAAGAACTGGAGGGCTACGAGGAATACACGCGGAAGGTTCGCTTCAGGCTGGTGCCGGGTATCTGGTAAGCAAGACAGCCGCTTTCGGCCAATAACTTTCGTTGGTCAATAGTACCGGAAAGTCAAGGAAAGGGCACAACCATGATGCCCCATATTGTGCTGCACAATGAAGTAAGCCTGGACGGCCGTATGGACTGGTTCACCCCGGACATCGGCCAGTACTACGAACTGGCGGGTACCTGGCCTGCGGATGCCATACTGGCTGGCAGCGAGACCATCCTGAGCGCCCCGGATCAAATCCCCGACACTGAAGTAACAATACCTGTACCAGATGATCGCCAGAAGAATCCAGCCCTGCCTCTGCTGGTGGTTCCGGACAGCCGCGGCCGGATACAAAACTGGGACTTCTGGAAATATCAACCGTACTGGCGGGATGTGGTGGTGTTATGTTCACAGTCGACACCAGGTACTTATCTTGAGTACCTCCAGGAACATGCCATTGACCACATCACAGCCGGAGACGATCGAGTTGATTTACCGTCATCCCTGGAGGAGTTGGACGCCCGCTACAGTGTCAAGCTGGTACGGGTAGACAGCGGCGGCACCCTCAACGGTGTTCTGCTGCGGGCGGGGCTGGTGGATGAGGTCAGCCTGTTGATCGATCCTTGTCTGGTGGGCGGGACCTCGTCACGATCATTCTTCCGGGCACCTGACCTTACAGCAGCTGAGGGCGTTGTGCCGCTCAATCTGGTGCATTGCAAGGAAGTGAAGGGTGGAGTGGTCTGGCTGCGGTATGAGAAGCTAACTCACGCCAGGGAGTGATCAGCTCGCCCGATTGACGATATCTGCAACCGCTGCAGGAAATCAGCTGTTTATGGTCGTACAACCACGTATATATTTCAACGCTGAATATTCCAAGTTTGAAGTGGGAGCCGAGCTATGGCAATGATCAGTTTTACTATCAATGGTGAAGCGCGGACGGTGGATGTGGACCCGGAGATGAAGCTCCTGTGGGTCATCCGGGACGCACTTCACCTGACGGGGACGAAGTACAGCTGCGGCATGTCCCTGTGCGGTGCCTGCACAGTGCATCTGGACGGAAAACCGATCCGCTCATGCTCAACCACGGTTACCAGGGTGGCGGGTCGCAGCGTTACCACCATAGAAGGTCTGGCAGCCGACGCGGACAATCCCCTGATCCAAGCCTGGGTTGAGGAGGATGTCGCCCAGTGCGGGTACTGCCAATCCGGCCAGATCATGATCGCGGCCGACCTATTGGCGAAGAATCCCAAACCGACGGATGCGGACATCGATAAAACCATGTCCCGGGCGCTATGCCGCTGCGGTACCTATCAGCGGATACGGCAAGCGATTCATCGCGCCGCCGGGGAGGTGTGAGATGGGCGAAAGAACTGTACTAACCAGAGGTGATTTCCTGAGGCTTTCGGCCACCGCCGGGGCAGGGCTGGTGATCGGATTTCATCTGCCCTGGCTGGATGGGGCCAAGGCCGCACAGACCGCCAACCTTTTCGCTCCCAATGCATGGGTCAGTATCGACCCTACGGGGACAGTTACCATCGTGGTGCATCGCAGTGAATTCGGGCAGAAGGTATGGACCTCCCTGCCCATGATCGTGGCGGAGGAGCTGGAAGTTGATCTGGCCCAGGTCAAGGTGCAGCAGGCCGACCTGAACCGCATCTACGGCGGCCAGACCACGGGCGGCAGTGCGAGCATACGCACTTCCTGGGACAAACTGCGGACGGCGGGAGCCACAGCCCGGGAAATGCTCATCGCCGCAGCTGCCCAGACGTGGGGAGTACCTCGCGGAGAATGCCGAGCGGAAAACGGTACTATCGTCCATGCTCCCACCAAAAAAGTGCTGACATTCGGGGAGCTGGTGACGACAGCAGCCACGCTGCCAATTCCGGAGGAAGTGTCCCTGAAGGACCCGAAGGATTTCAAGCTCATCGGGAAATCCATCAAGAGCCTGGACGGCCGGGCCAAGATCGACGGCAGCACCATTTACGGCTATGATTTCACGTTACCGGGAATGCTGACCGCGACGGTGGCACGCTGTCCCGTGTTCGGGGGGAAAGCTGCCAGCTATGATGATTCTGCAGCCCGGGCTGTGCCCGGCGTTCGCAAGGTGGTGGCAATTTCCAGCGGCATTGCCGTCGTGGCTGAAAACACCTGGTCGGCCCTGGAAGGGCGCAAGGCCTTGAAAGTAACCTGGGATGAAGGACCGAACGCCAGCCTGGACAGTGATAATATCACCAGGACGCTACGAGAGGCCGCCGATCAGGAGGGAACCGTGATCCGGCAGGATGGCGACACAAAGGCTGCGCTAGTTCGGGGTGACACGAAGTTGGAAGCGGTCTACGAGGTCCCCTTCCTGGACCATGCTCCCATGGAACCCATGAACTGTACCGCTCAAATCAAAGACGGGAAATGCGAGATCTGGGCGCCCACCCAGAGTCCGAGTGCGGCGTGGGAAGCCGCGAGGGAAGTGACGGGATTCAGCCCAGGAGATATCCAGGTGCACGTGATACGGATGGGCGGTGCTTTCGGGCGGCGGCTGCGGGGTGATTTCGCCCGGGACGCTGTGGAGGTTGCGCAAACGCTGGACGTGCCGGTCAAGGTGATCCGCACCCGGGAGGAAGATATCCAACACGGTGTTTACCGGCCAGCTACCACCCACAAGCTGCAAGCTGCCTTGGATAAAAAAGGACAGCCCGTGGCCTGGTCCCACCGTGTTTCGGGTCCCTGGAATGATGGACACGGAATGATCACCGGCGGATCGGATACATTGCCATACGCTATTCCGAATATTCAGGTCGATTATGTGATGTCCAACCTCCCCTTGCCCATCGGTCCCTGGCGTTCGGTGGCCAATACCCAGAACGCTTTTGTCAACGAGTGTTTCCTGGATGAGATGGCAGCGGCGGCGAAGAGGGATCCCTACGAGTTCCGCCGGGAGCTGCTGAAGGACGATCCCCGACACCTGAGGGTACTGGACCTGGTGGCTGAAAAGGCCGGTTGGGGCAAGCGTCTGCCGCGGGGACATTACCAGGGTATTGCCGTCCATTATTGTTTTCGCAGTTATGCTGCAGTGGTTGCCGAGATCTCCCTGGACAAGGAAGGCAACCTGAAGATCCACAGAATGACCTGTGCGATCGATTGTGGTATTGTCATCAATCCGGATGGCGTGCGTTCACAGGTCGAAGGTGGAGTCACGCTGGGACTGACTGCTGCGTTATATGGGGCCATTACCCTGAAAAACGGACGGGTTGAACAAAGCAACTTCCACAACTACAAGCTCATCACCATGGGAGAGATGCCGCCGGTCGAGACCCACATGGTACCCAGCGGGGAACGACCCACCGGGGTGGGTGAACCGCCGGTACCTCCTACTCCACCGGCACTGGTGAACGCTATCTATGCGGCCACAGGCAAGCGGATCAGACAATTGCCGATCAACCGTGAGGAACTTCGCGGCAGCTAGCAAGGTTTGATTGATAGTGCGAGTGCGGCAAGCGAGGTTTCGCTTAATCCAGTTGCGACAGGAACGCCAAGCTCTTAAAGTCCAAGAATAAAACCCGGAAGGGGACGGTATGAAACAAATATCCAAGTACTTCCTGATACTCATACTAGGACTTGCGGGTTGTGCCTCCCAGATGGCCACGGAAACTCTAACGCTGGGAACGGTACAGCAATCACTGTACGAGGGCATGACCCAAGGGGAGGTACAGGCAGCGCTGGGAGCCCCGAATATCATCAGCCGGGATGCTGAGGGCCTGGAAGTATGGACCTACGATAAAGTGTCGAAAGAATCTAGTTCGCAATTTTTATTTTTCTGGACAGCTTCTTCATCAAAACAGCGGACACTTACTGTTCTGATCACATTCAATGAAATGGGCCGACTGAGAGAATACACCTATCACAGCATGGAGTTTTAACATGAATCGAATCTCCCAGCCAAGGAATCCTCTGCTGCAGATCCTTAATGTATCCGTACGATTATACCTGGTGCTGTTCCTGGTAGCTGCATGTGCTCCCCGGCGCCCCCCGGTTTCCACTGTTGAAGCCCGGAGCATGGAAACACGGGTTATCCGGGCAGACTACAATAAGGTTCTGAAAGCATCGGTGAATGTACTGCAGGATTTGCGCTACACGATTGACGTCATCGATAGTGATCTGGGATTGATCGTGGCCAGCCGCGTCACAGAAGGCATGGAGGCCGAACTGGCGAAGGAACCTGATCAGGTGCCGGAAGTAGCAACCTGGAAAAAGGTTTTAGGTATCACGATCATTATCGCCATTGTAGCCGGGATTGTCTGGCTTATCAGTGGCGGTGGCGGTGATGATAACGGGGATGATGACCATCGCGGGAGGGGACGACGAGGTACAAGCCATGTATATCATGGCGACGATTCTAGCGACGGACCTCGTATCTACCAATACAAGGTGACTCTCAATATCGAAAGTCTCGGAGATGACGAGACCAACGTACGCGTGAGCGGAGCCGGTGAGCGCCGGAGAGGAGACACCATCGAGGTGGCAGGTCCAGTTGAAGACCCCGAGTTCTTTACCCGATTCTACTCGGCACTGGATAAGGCGCTGTTTCTCGAAAATTAGACGCAATACCTGGCCAGGTATCTGAATCACCATTGGCCTTCTTAATCCGGTCCAATCTTTTCGGGTATGACGTGTATGGCTGAATCAATACCCTTTCATGGGGATCAGTCTTTTAAATAGCCCAGATTCCGACCATTATACATTGATATGAATGGTTTGCTGAATATGCTTCAATCATTAGTTGATTATTGGGTGTACTTCCAGAAAGAATTCGCCATTTATTCACAATGTTGAAGTCGTCCATTTCGCCATGCAGCTACAATTCCAAGCTCTCCAATAATGAAAACTATTTATTGTTTTCCATGAGCAATGTTTTGCGACAATACCATTGATTTGATCTCATTCCCTTTATAAAATATCATTGTTGGGATTTATTTTTAAAAAGAGGGGAAAATAACCATGCCATACGAGAAGTTTGTGCCGGCTGCAAAGAAGACAGCCGTTCCAAAACCGCCTATCGCAAAAGTGCTAACGGGGGGGCAAATTTCACTCAATTCGGAGGCCTATAAACAGTTCTTAAAAGGGGCCACTCATATCGAACTGTACTACGACCCCAGTTCCAGGAAAATCGGACTCCAGCCGAAAAAATATAAAACCAAAGCTGCGTTCAAAATCCGCGTAGTTGGAAAGGGGAAGTCCACTTATCGTGTAAACGCAAAACCACTGATGGAGTACTACAACATCCAATTAGGGGAGAAAAAAACCGTATCCCCAACCTGGAATGGAAAAGAAAATTTCCTGGAATTATTGCTTTAGTTTGAAGCGGGCATTAAATAAAATAAAAAGGGGGCGGATATTCCGTCCCTTTTTTATTTCTTTGCATAATTCCACTGCGCTTTATTCGTCCTATATTTGGGGCCTTTCCAGAATAATGGAATCACGCGGCTTCATGTAACACATGTTCCAGATATTCCCGATACTGACTGCGAGGAGTAGCCTCCACAATCCTCCCAAATTGATCGGCATCAATGTAGCCCATATGGAATGCGACCTCCTCAATGCAGCCAATCTTCAATCCCTGACGTGTCTCAATCGCCTCAATAAAATTGCTGGCTTCCTGCAAGCTGCGGTGGGTTCCCATGTCCAGCCAGGCAATCCCGCGGCTGAAACGCAAGACCTGTAGCTCGCCCCAAGCCAGATAAGCTTTGTTCACATCCGTGATTTCCAATTCACCACGTGCGGAGGGCTTGAGCTCCCTGGCAATCTGTACTACACGCGGGTCATAAAAATATAGTCCCGGTATAGCATAGTGGGACTTGGGCTTCTCTGGTTTCTCTTCGATGCTCAGAGCTTTGCCGGAGTCATCGAAAGCCACGATACCATATCTTGAGGGATCACTGACCGGGTAGGCGAAAATGGTAGCGCCCGTTTTGGTTGCAGCCGCCTGGCGCAGCTGAGAAACGTATCCAGTACCATAGAAAACATTATCACCAAGTATCAGGCATGCCGCATCGCCTGCGAGGAAGGACTCGGCCAGGATGAAGGCCTGAGCGATGCCTTCCGGTTTAGGTTGTTCCTGATAGCTGAAGCTCACCCCCATTTGGGAGCCATCTCCCAGAATCCTCTCAAAGCGCGGGAGATCGGACGGTGTGGAAATGATCAGAATATCCCTTAGGCCGGCGAGTAACAGGGTCGAGATCGGGTAATAGATCATGGGCTTGTCGTAGACGGGCAGCAATTGTTTGCAGACCGCAGAAGACAAAGGATAGAGTCTTGTGCCAGATCCGCCGGCAAGAATGATCCCTTTCATCAAAACCTTCCTTTCCAAGTGGGCGAATGTCCTGGTGTCGTGAAGCGCGGGATAGTTATTCTCCTCCCCGCACTTGAGCGGCGATCACGTTCAACGCAGAGCCGGCTTTGAACCATTCCACCTGAATATCACTGAGAGTATGTTTCAAGAGCACGGGTTCGTCCGAGCCATCGCTATGCCGCAGCAGCATGGTAACCGTTGAGCCTGGCTCCAAATCTTCCAGCCCTCGCAGGGACACTCGATCATCCGATCTGATTCGATCATAGTCGGCGGGATCAATGAATGTGAGCGGCAGGACGCCCTGTTTCTTCAGGTTCGTTTCATGGATGCGGGCAAAGCTTTTGGTCACGATCGCGCGAGCTCCCAGGTGTCTGGGTTCCATAGCCGCATGCTCACGACTGGACCCTTCACCGTAGTTCTCTTCCCCGACCACGATCCAGCCGACACCCTTGCTCTTGTAGTCCCTGGCGATATCACTCAACTTGACATGATCTTCATCGGTCAATTGATTGCGCCCGACTCCCGTTTCACCTGAATCGGCATTGATAGCACCCACGAGCAGGTTATTGCTGATGTTATCCAGATGCCCCCGGTAGCGCAGCCAGGGACCGGCAGGGGAGATATGATCGGTGGTACATTTCCCTTTGGCCTTCACCAGCACGCGCAGGTCATGGAGATCCGATTTCTCCCAGGCCGGGAAGGCTTGCAGGAGCTGCAAACGCTCACTGCCGGGTGAGACAACAATTGGGACTCCGCCGCCGTCTGCCGGTGGTGCTTCAAATCCTGATTCTCCAGGATCGAACCCAGCGGCCGGCAATTCCTCTCCCTGGGGCGGTTCCAGCATCAATCCATCGCTATCAGGTAGAGGATCCGTCAGGGGATTGAACGATAACCTGCCAGCCAAAGCCAGTGCGGTAACGATCTCAGGGCTGGCGATAAATGCCAAGGTTTCGGGATTGCCGTCATTCCGGCGCACGAAATTGCGGTTAAAGGAGGTGATGATGGAATTTCTTATACCCTGCTCTATATCGGTGCGTTTCCACTGTCCGATGCAAGGACCACAGGCATTGGCCAACACGACCCCTCCGATACGGGAGAGGACGTCCAGCTGCCCATCGCGTTCGATGGTAGCCCTGATCTGCTCTGAACCGGGAGTGATCATAAACTCGGACCTGGCTTTCAAGTCATGGGCCAGAGCCTGCTGGGCAATATGGGCAGAACGGCTGATATCCTCGTAGGAGGAATTAGTGCAGCTGCCAATAAGTGCTACCTTGAGCTCATCCGGGTAGTCCTTTTCCCGGATTTCACGGGCAAATTGTGAGATCGGTCGGGCCAAATCGGGTGTGAAGGGACCTACGATGTGCGGCTCCAGAGTCGAGAGATCAATCTCGACAATCTGGTCATAGACCTCTTCCGGATTTTCCATGACTTCGGGATCAGCGGTAAGAAACTCACGATAGGAGTCAGCTATTTCGGCGACTTTATCACGGCCGGTGGCCCGCAGATAGGTGGACAAACGCTCATCATACGGAAATACCGAAGTAGTGGCGCCAATTTCAGCGCCCATGTTGGTGATCGTACCCTTGCCGGTTGCACTGATGGAATGAACACCGGGGCCAAAGTATTCCACGATCTTGCCAGTTCCGCCCTTCACCGTCAGAATACCTGCGAGTTTCAGAATGACATCCTTGGGTGAGGTCCAGCCACGTAACTCACCGGTAAGGTGGACCCCGATCAGCCCGGGCCAGCTCAATTCCCACGGCATACCGGCCATCACATCCACGGCATCTGCGCCGCCGACGCCAATCGCCAGCATGCCCATACCGCCGGCATTGGGGGTATGTGAGTCAGTACCGATCATCATTCCACCGGGAAACGCATAGTTCTCCAATACGACCTGGTGGATAATCCCAGCTCCAGGTTTCCAGAATCCAATACCGTATTTGCTGGAAACGCTTTTCAAAAAAGCATAGACTTCATCGTTCTCTTCCAGAGCATTGGATAAATCCTCGTCTGCTCCCGATTGGGCTCGAATCAGGTGATCACAATGAACTGTAGTTGGAACCGAGGTTGTATCGCGACCGCTGCGCATGAACTGAAGCAGTGCCATCTGGGCTGTGGCGTCCTGCAAGGCGACACGGTCAGGCTTGAGATGTACATAGGATTCTCCCCGTACCGGGAGGCCATTCCAGTCAGGGGAAAAGAAATGCGCAAATAGAATTTTCTCGGCCAGAGCCAAAGGTCGCCCGAGTTGTTGGCGTGCCCGTGCTGCTGTATCCTTAATCCGGGGATATAATTCCTGGATGATGCGGACCGTATCTTCCTGCATAGTAACCTATCCTTATATTTCTAGCAACTGCGCAATCAATAAACAGATTATGCTAAATGAGTAGAAGCGAATTTACCACGATTTCAGACCATTCGCGACGCTGGGAATGCCGTCAGCCGGGAATAGGACGAAGCTATTAATCCTTTAACCTTCTCCTCCTTCAAGTACAAACCCGACGTCCCATTCGATCCGGAAAATCTAACGGCGTCGGGTCAAAATGAAAAAAGGAATACTTCGTCGAATCAGTATCGATAGGTATCCGGTTTGTAGGGGCCATCCGGGTTTATTCCCAGATATTCCGACTGTTCCGGGGTCAGCCTGGTGAGTTTGACGCCCAGTTTCTCCAAGTGCAGCCGGGCCACTTCTTCATCGAGCGTTTTCGGCAGCACGTGAACTTTCGTTTCCAGTCCGCCCTCCCAGAGTGCCATCTGAGCCAGGGTCTGGTTGGTGAAGGAATTGGACATGACAAAGGAAGCATGCCCGGTGGCGTTCCCCAGATTTACCAGCCGACCTCTACTGAGCAATAGAATCGAGTGACCATCCGGGAACGTGAACTTGTCTACTTGGGGTTTGATGTTTTCTTCCGTAATGCCGGGCGTATTCTCCAAGTAGGCCACATCGATCTCAATGTCGAAGTGTCCAATATTGCAGACGATGGCGTTGTTCTTCATGCGCGCCATGTGATCGCCCGTGATCACGTGTTTATTCCCCGTGGATGAAACAAAAATATCACCGCGTGCCAGGCTGTCTTCAATGGTGGTAACCTCATACCCTTCCATGGCTGCCTGCAGCGCGCAGATAGGATCGATTTCGGTCACGATCACTTTGGCACCATAGCCTTGCATGGATTGGGCACAGCCTTTACCCACATCACCAAAGCCTGCAACGACAACCGTTTTGCCGGCCAGCATAATGTCCGTGGCACGCTTGATTCCATCGGCCAGGCTCTCACGGCAGCCGTACTTGTTGTCAAACTTGGACTTGGTTACGGAGTCATTCACATTAATAGCCGGGAACGGCAGCGTATTTTCCTCCTCCATCAACAGCAAGCGATGGACGCCGGTAGTGGTTTCTTCCGACACCCCTTTAATATTCGGGACCAAGTCAGGATGTTTTTCGATAACCACCAGCGTGAGATCTCCCCCATCATCAATCAGCAAGTCGGGACCTTTGCCGCCCGGAAATTCCAATGTCTGTTCAATGCACCACCAGTACTCCTCCTCCGTTTCGCCCTTCCAGGCAAAGACAGAAATCCCGCTGGCGGCAATGGCGGCGGCGGCATGATCCTGTGTGGAAAAGATGTTGCAGGATGACCAGCGTACTTCGGCACCCAGTTCCACGAGGGTTTCGATCAATACCGCTGTCTGGATCGTCATATGAACGCATCCTGAAATGCGGGCTCCCTTGAGTGGTTTTTCAGAACCGTATTTCTTCCGCAACGCCATCAGGCCGGGCATCTCCTCCTCGGCCAATATCATCTCTTTCCGGCCGAAGTCGGCCTGTTTGATATCAGCTACTTTATAATCCTGAAAGGTTGACTGTCCCCCGCCGTTGCCGGTAATGCTTTCGGTTACTGCTTCTTGTACGGCCATTGCGCTTCCCTCCTCACTCAGTTTCAAAATTGCGGCCCAAACTTACGTGTTTCAGTATGCAGTTGGAATATCAAAGATAGGTACGGTTCTTGACGTCTTTTCATCCTCATAAGGCCGGGCTCAATCACCCCACAGGGTTTCGATATAGGGTCCCAGTTCCATGGCAGCGGTCAACCCGGGACTATCCATCCCCAACAAGTTTACCCACCCGGGGCATCCGGCGTCGGTTTCATGGGCAATGATAAAATCGCGATAATGTGAGTCGTTCATAAAGAGGTGGGGCCGTATCCCTGCCCAGTCCGGCTCCATGCGAAACTCATCTACTGTAAGCCAATACTGACGCACTTCGGAGCGAAACTGCTCTGCGCGGGAGGGATCGACAACATAATTGATCACATTTTCATCCTGATACACCGCATCCGGGCCGAGCCCTATTTCATCCAGCAGATCCAGTTTAACATGAATGCCAAGAAAGTTTTCCCCAGGCAGGGGATAAATGAGATGGTGGAACAATCCACGAGCGTCCGGCACTTTGAAGTAGGACCCCTTACAAAAGCGAAGCGCAAAGCCACGCTTTCCGTATTCGAACCCGGCCTGTTCCGCCACTTCCAGGGCACTCAGGCCAGCTGCGTTTACCACCCGCCCGGCCTGGATGTGCTCGTGTTCACCCGAAAGGTCCTCCAAATCCAGTTCAAATCCATGTTTCACCGGTGACATAGAAATAAAGCGAGTATTTAGAGCCAAGTCGCCATCAGCAGCCTGAAATTCCCCTCTTAAGTGATGCATCCAGCTGGCTACGGCGAAAATACCCGTACCGGGACTATACAATGCCGGCCAGCACGCGAGGGAGGGATAAATCTCCTGCAGATCCTTACCCGACACAGTTCGCAGATCCTCCACCCCGTTCGCCTGGCTCTGTTTTTCCAGTTGAGCCAGCTGATCCATCTCAATTGGGGGAGCCATGATATATTTCCCGCAGCGCCGATGAGGAAGGTTGTTTTTGTCCAGATAATGGTAGAGGCGCTCTTTACCGCGAACGCATAGCTTTGCTTTCAGAGAATCGGTGGGGTAGTAGATTCCAGCGTGGATGACCTCACTATTGCGGGAGCTGATGCCTTGTCCGACAGCCTCTTCTTTTTCGATCACCAGGCAGGTCCAACCCCGCTCTACCTGGAAATAGCGGGCGATACTCAAACCGACGGCACCAGCACCTATGATTGCCAGTTGATACACCGGAATCGATCAGGATCCAGCACCGTCCTGGCGAGTCTGGCGACGCCAGAAACGATTAAAGGGAAGGAGGGGATAGAACAACGTTTTTTTCGAGGGGTACTTCTCTCGCCAGGCCTCCTCCCATTGGAGCAGGTTCATTTGAATCTGGCGTCGAATATCCTGCAGATTGCGGCCCCGATGTGCTGCAAGATCTATGACCATTTTCTGCTCGATCTCATCCCGTTCACTGAAATAGTTCAGTGCCAAATGCGGCGAAGACCTGATTCTACGGTTCAGCCTTTCCTGCCGCCACCAGAGACTTCCTTCGTAGTAACGGGCAAAATCGGCAGAAGGAAGTTCTGCTTCCAAAGGTGCGTCAACGTGGACGGGCTTGAAAATCGACAGGTCCGGGGATGAGGTCCCAGTGAAGAAGGTATCCACTCTCCGGGAGGACACCCGCGCCACCATGGAACCAGTGGTCTGGAGCCGCCGGAATAGTCCGCCGGCATGCAGGGCGATATCCCCTTTGGAGGCATGTATCGGGTGAGGCCTCCGGCGTTTGCGGAGCAGCTGCATCAAAGCCAGATGGGGGTGCTCCATGTTCAGTCCTGCCAGACCATCAGAAAGAATCCTCTGCCGTTGTTGATTCTCCCGTATTCCGCCGATATATCCCCGCCCGAAGGTATCGGCAAAATGAACATCCTCATCCCGCTTTGCCCAATTCCGGACCTGGGCGTATTGGTTAAGCGCATAGGAACTGCGGTCATAATCCGCGGCAAGGCTCAGCTTCGGAGACAGGATGGCCTGGCCATAGATCCGTTGGGCCGCCCAATGACGTCCAGCCGTCTCCAGCAGCCAGCTCTCGCTGGCATCACCAATTATAAAGCTGCTGTCGTAGCTATAGGGGGCGGTGCCATACCGACAGGTGCCGCCCTGCCCATGTTCGAGAAGCAAAGCAACAATAACATCCAGAGCGTCCGCGGCAGTACTGCCTCGTTCAAGACCCAGACGCACCAAATCCATGCCGATAAGGCCGGGTTCCGGTTCATGATTCCTGGTCGCAACAGCCTCATTGGCGATCACCACACCCTGATCATTAGCACCCATTTCCCCACCCCATGACCACCAGGGCTTGCTGAGCATAATTCCATGACGGTTGGCTGCCTGTGCAATGGTGATATAGGTACAATTCAGGCGAGTATCAGTGGAAGGCTTAACGGGGGGAAGCGCGATTACCGGCTGGCACTCACCAGGATCCCGGTTGCTGTTCTTCGCCACGTACAGTGCGTTGTCGGAACTGGCTTGTGGTGTAATGATAACGGTGCTGGCCATGATACCAAGGGAAGCTAGCTATCCACTACCGGCTTCATCCAAGAATTTATTTTCCGGGCGGAAATAATACATCCCGAAAGTTGACTCCCGGGATGTACAAAAAAGTTGCGCGTCTGTTCTCGCCGATTTACACCTCGTCTTTCAGTGCCTCCAGCTTCTTAGCCAGTCTTGCGAGGCCAGACAGCGTTTCGACATCCACCAAGAATCCTGCATCCAGTCTCTGGACCCAAGTCAGACTGGACGCATAATCGCCCAATGAGAAATGGGCGGTGGCCACTGTCAGTGTCAATTGCTTGAAGGTGATGGATGGATCCCGGCGGAAAACCCAGGTTGGTGCGCGGTCCAAAGCTCCGTTGGCATCATTGATCGCCAACAGGTACTCACCGAGAGCAAGGTTCGAGAATGACCGTCCGGCCAGGATTTCCGTACCGATGACAGACTGATCGTTCAAGCTTTCACCAGAATTAAAATTCTCGGCGCTGATTCCCGGACTGTCCAGATGGGCATAGGCCCAACCAAGCCCATTCCAGGCATCAGCAAACCCTGGTTCCAGATTCTTGGCTTTTCTGAAGTCCACAACTGCATCTGAGTGTCTGCCCTCGTCCATTGATTCCCAGCCATCCTGTATGAAATCCATGGCTTCCTTTTCCGTCACAACCCGGCAGCCAGGCATAGTCAGCAACAGAATGATCGACGCAATGACAATGGTAAATGATTTTGTTCTCATTATCCCGTTACCTCACCAATAGCATTTTTTTCGTAGCATGGAATCCTGAATCCGTCATCAGGCGTACGAAGTAAATGCCACTAGCCACGGGCACACCGCGCTGATCAATTCCACGCCAGAGAAGTTCATAATGTCCCATCCGCGCCTCACCATTATATAGAGTCCGTACTTCCTGTCCCAGGAGATTGTAGATCTTTACCGACGTACGCTGACTGGGACCATCCAGGAAGCCCAAGTCAAAGGTGACCGTGGTGCTGGGATTAAAGGGATTGGGATAATTCTGGTTCAGCGTCGTTCTGACCGGCACAATGATGGTACGGGGTCCCAGTCGGAAAATTCCGGCCTGATCTGACCAGGTGGTTACCACATCTCCATCATCAACCGTAGGCAGCTCTTCCCAACGGTCCTTGTCGCGAAGGATATAGACTGCCTGGGCCTGATTGCCCTTGGCCAGTTTATCCGGATCACCGGGGTACATACTGACACGTACCGGCTTATCGAAGAACAGTGCTTCGTCAGCCAAGCGGTAGACCATTCCCAATGGTTTCGTGGCAGCGATCAGTGAGGAATCCACAACCATGAGATAGTTGTCCTGCGTCACTGATCCAGTGCTGCCGGAAGCCCTGAATTGTCCATCGGAGCTCGAAACGTTCCAGGATTTACTACGCTTGGCAAGGGTTAACCGCACACCGTAGCTCAGTGTGGTATCCCCGGAGCCGCTATAGCCGGTCACCCTAAGTGCATGGGAGCCAGTCGAAGCGAAATTATAGTCGGTGGAATACACAAAAGGATCGAGCCGGTTCAGTGATATCTGCGAATCGTTCACAAGGAGCTGAACACTATCAGCCATGCCCAGGGAATCGACAATAAAGATCTGTGTAAATGCCGACAGGAGACTGTTTTGCACTACGCTGGTCGTTAAACGAGGTTTATCCACCACAACGACACCGTCGCTGGAAACCGCTGCGGAAGCATTGCCCGCCAGATCGGTCGCTCTCACCGACACATAATACATCTGTTTGTAAAACAGATCCAGATCCATCACCGATACCGATGTATTCACGCCATTGGGCGTCCAATCAACAATATCGTTTCCGTTGGCCGTTGTTCCGACGGCGTACTCGTAGAGTGTAATCCCTGATACATCGTCTACGAATCCGGTGTAATTCGCATCCAGGGAATGCGTGGAACGGGTAGTATCCGTATCGCGTCCAACCCCATCGTTCACGATAGCCGCATCAATAGCCGGAGGCAGCGCATCGAAAGTCACGCCGCCAATGGAGCTGGAACCCGTGTTTCCAGCACCGTCCAGAAAACTGATCTCAACCGTATATGTTGCCCCATGGACTAATTCTGACAGATTATCCAACGAGGTTGAGTGTCTCCCCATCAGCAGTTCATCGCCAGACAGGACTTTAGTATGGGGAGATGCGGGATCAAGGACTCCGGGATTCTGGTCCCAGGTCCACGTTAGCTGTCCTCCATCAGTGTTCTCACTGAGGTCATAGGATACCATGGCCGTTCTGGTAAATGCATCCCAGTCCGGTGACACGAGCGCCACGCCCGGCGGTTGGTTGTCAACACTGAAGGCACAGGGTGTGCCAGGGACTGCAGCGGAGAGATTCCCGGCCTGATCACTGGCGGCTATGGTAATGGCAGCCGCACCCTCCGTAATCGGCGGAGTGGTCAGAATATAGGTCCAGATCAGTTCTGAACCAGTCTGGCTCATCCCTTGCTCAACAATGTCTTCTTCAATCCCGCTAAAGTCGATCGAGATCACCGGCACCGGTTGTATGGTGTCCTGGAAGGTTGCCGTGATAATCTGGAGATCCCCGGCGCGTACGACATCATCCGAAAACTCTAACGTATAGTTGGAGGGTGTATTGTCGACCGAAAGTAACGAACGACCGGTAATGTTTTCTGACAGAAGAACATTACCTGCATGATCGGACGCCCTGAGGTTCATGTTGGCGATGCCGTCATTATCAGCAGGAATCGTAGCTGTATATTTCCAGATGGCGGGATTGCTAGTGGGAACCATGGCCCCGGAATCGACGCTGGCAGAATAATTAATTATCATCCGTGGCTCTGAAACGCCCGTTTCGTCGAAGGTGGCGGTTACGGTTACGGCGTCACCCTCCCGACCAACTCTGGCGCTATACGACAGGGCTGCGTGAGGAGTCGATTCATCAACCACCAGCTGCTGCAGGGCGGGATTACCGGTCCGGCTGTTGCCGGCCACATCGCTCAAGATAGCCCGAAACACGAGAACATCACCATCCGAGAATCCGGCCAGTTCTTCGACACCAGTGGCTTCGATTTCGGTGGCATTTACCGTTAACAGGACGGCGCCGGCTAAGGTGTCAGCCGACTGAATCGAGCGCTGGCTGCCAAGATTTTCAAAGGTGCCGTCGGCTTCTGCCTGGAGCAGAACCTGGCCCCCCACCAACGTCTTATCGGCAGCCATAGGAACCTCGGCCTCCAAACCGGTATTGGTCCCATTCCAGTAACCGGAAACAGTGCTGCCACCCAGGGTCACCGGATTCCCCAAGGTAAACGATGCTGGTGCGGTCTGATCCACAAGGATCAACGTCTCGCCATCAGTGCTGGTGGTACTGTTGCCTACCGCATCGGCAACGGCGGCAGCGATGGTAATCACAGCACCGTCGCTGAAATCAGCGATGCCCTCTAATTGGTATGCGGCCAGGATCATGACCTTTTCACCAGCGATCAGATCTGAACCTTTGATCTGATAGGACTCTCCGACATTCTGATAACTTCCGGCATCCACTCTCGCTTGCAGCTGAATCGTACCACCGTCCAGTACAGGAAGGCTGTCAATCGGGACCACGACATCCAGGTTGGAATTACTGGCATTCCAATAGCCGGGGATAACATTGCCCCCACGGGTATCGATGGTACCAAGTTGGAATACCGGTGGTGGATCGTCGTTATCTAGAATGGTATAGGTGTGTTCCGATATGACGTCCAGGGTAGTGTTCACCGGATTAACCAGTCCCATGATAATCGTTTCATTCTCTTCATGGAAGAGATCATCATGGACTGTGGCGGTAATAGTTTGTGAGGTATCACCAGCGGCAAAATTTACGGTACCAGCGCTGAGGGAGTAATCCACACTGCTGCCCGTAGCGGTGCCATTTACCACGTAGCCCACCGAAATGTCCCGCTCGGAACGACTGGATAGCTGCAGCCGCATAGTGGCCGTGGATTGATCCTCCGATCCCGAGCTTTCGGCAAATTCAAAGCCGATTGCAGGCGGGGCATCATTATCAATGATGGTGTAGGTGTGACCGGTTCGGGTACCCAGATCAGCATTGACGGCCCCGGAAAGGGTGAGAATCACGGTCTCCTCATCCGGTTCATCCAGCTCATCATTCACGATCTGCAGGGGAATGGTGGAGGACAAATCGCCAGCGTACACGGTATCGGAAATCACAGTCAGGTTATAGTCATTACCCGCATTAGTGGCTGTACCACCAGTTACGGCTACGCTGACCCAAGCATCCACACCTGAAACGGCGTTGAGCGAGATCGCCATCTCGCCGTCAGCAGTCCCCTCATCTCCCGAAGAGGCGGTTAAATCAAACTGCATGGTAGGCTTGGGATCGTCATTAGTGATGGTGTAGGTATAGGTCTTGTTGGTGCCCAAGGTGGTGTAGGTTGGATTCTGAAGGGTAAGTACCACCGTTTCGGCTGTTTCATAAAGGGCATCATCCACGACATTAAGGGTAACATTGCTGGAAAATTCCCCAGCGATTACTGTCGATATCCCTTCGGCCAGCAGATAGTCCATGCTATCTCCCGAGGCAGTTCCATTGACCACATATTCCACCGTTACATCCCGCCCTGAAAGAGCTGACAGATTGAGAGAGAGATTTACTACGCCAATCTGTTCACTACCGAAACCGGTGGTACCGGAAAACTGGATGGATGGTGGTCCATCATCATTAATAATGGAGTATGTATGAATACTGATCTCGCCAAGGGTTGCGTTCACAACATTGGACAGTGTGATCTCGAAATACTCATCATGCTCATCCAGCAGGTCCGGTACAATGGCGGCTGGTATAAAGGCAGAGTTACCACCCGCGGTAATGGTTCTCGATCCATTCGCAAGGGTATAATCGATGCTACCACCGGTAGCCGTACCGCCCGTTACCTCGTAGTCGAATGTCACATCCAATCGGGATTCGGAGGACAGAACAACCATTATTGATTGACTCGCGTTAGATTCCGGCTCACCGGAATTGCTGGCCTGAAAGGCAAGTACAGGCGGTGATTCGTTATCCAGAATGGTTACCGTGTGGGTGATATTTTCACCCAAGTCTGCGTTCACAGGATTCGAGAGTGAAACAACAAAGGTCTCTTCTCCCTCGTAGAACAGATCATCGGTAATAGTAAACTCGATTTCCGTGGAGGACGAATCCGCCGGGATGATTGCAATACCGTTTGCTAGAGCGAAGTCGTTTCCACTTCCGGTCGCGTTTCCTCCTGTCACCGTATAATCAACGCGAACTTCCAATTGTACGATATCCGCCAGGATCAGGCTGATGGGTATAGGAACCGACCCGATATTCTCTGGTACACTGGAGGTGTCGATTGCAAACTGAATCTGAGTGGGACCATCGTTATCATGGATCGTATAGGTATGGGTCGTATTGTCACCAAGATCGGCGTTGGTGGGTGACGAGATGGTAATAATAACAGTTTCGTCCGCCTCATCGGTGGCATCATCAATGACAGAAAATTGAATGGCAGCGGCCGTAGTACCTGCTGGCACGGTAGCGGTGCCAGCAGTCAAGGTAAAATCATCGGGGGAGGTGGCAGTGCCGCCAGTGGCGGCGTAATTCACCATGACGTCCCGGCCGGATGCCGTTGACAAATAGACGGGAATACTGGGGGAGCTATCATTCTCATGGCCGTTGGCACGATCCACAATCTGGATGCGCGGCGGTTGGTCGTCATCCAGGATGGTGTGGGTATGAGTGGTCGTGGCTCCCAATACGGCGTTTTCAGGATTAGCCAGGGTGACGACCAGTGTCTCATCATCCTCATCCAGGGCATCGTTGATTACAGTAATGTTGATATTGGCCGTGAGCTGCCCGGCACTGATCACCAGGGTATCCGAAGGTTCAAGATAGTCTTCCGTGGTGGCGGTTCCCGCCACTGAATAGCCAACCCAGATGTTGCGGCCCGAGACGTCCGACAGGCTGACCTGTAAACCGGCTGGTGTACTTTCCTGGTCCGAGCCAGTGCTGTTACTGAAGGCAATTTCCGGCAGGGGATCGTTATCCAGAATGGTGTAGGTAAACACCGAATCCTGACCCAGAATAACGTAAGTAACACTATCCAGCACAACCTGAAAGGTTTCATCAACTTCGTTCAGCAGGTCTTCGTTGATCTCGATCTGAAGGATGGTGGACTGCTGACCACGGTTCATGATCACCGATCCATTAAGCAGGGTGTAATCAGAACCAGAGGAAGTGGCGGTGAGACCGCGGACGAAATAAAAGACCGTTACATCCATATCCCAGGCGGGAGTCATGGTCAGGTTTAGGTCATACTCCAAGACCGATTCGTCACCAGCATCACTATTTGTTACAAATCCAAGGACCGGAATGGGTTCGTTATCCAGTATAGTGTAGGTATGAACGTTATTTCCACCAAGGGTGGCATTTACGGGACCGGAAATAGTGATATCGATGGTCTCATCGAATTCGCCGACCGGATCATCAATAATCTCCAGATTGATGTCCGTAGTCAGATCACCGGCGGGAATGACGGCAACTCCAGCGGGGAGGACGTAGTCTCCGCCACCATGCGAAACGGTGCCTCCCGAAACATTGTAGTATACCGAGACATCCAATCCGGACTCGCCGGACAAGCTGACCTGCAAGGCGGGCGAATATTGTTCGTCACCCTCGGAATCCACTGTGGTGAATTGAACCACCGGGGGAAGATCGTTATCATTGATGGTATAGACGAAAATCCGGTTGATGCCCAAATAGGCGTAGGTGGGGTTGGAAATGGTGACTTCAATGGTCTCATCCGTTTCATCCAGTAGATCATCCTCAACTGAGAACAAGATCTGAGTCGTCAGTTCGCCGGCCAGAATAACAGCCGTGTCCGCAACCAAGGTGAAATCTGTGCCATCACCGGAGGCGGTCCCCCCAGACACATAATACTCAACGGATACATCCAGCCCGGCAGCTGTAGATAGTTCCAGCTGCATTCCCGGTACCGTAATACTCTCGGCGCCGCTATCGCTTACGGCGGTAAAGGCTACGGAGGGTGGTGTTTCATTATCATTAATGGTATAGGTCAGTACAGAATCGATCCCGAGTTCAGCGTACTGCGGATTGAAGAGTTCTATTACAATGGTCTCATCCAATTCATAGAGGGCGTCGTTAACCACAGAGAGTGGAATTACCCCATCGGTGAGGCCGGAGAGTATGGTGGCGGTTCCGGAAGCCAGGGTATAGTCGATACCGCCACCAGCAGCTGAACCGCCGGTTATCATATAATTGACGATCACATCAAAGAAACTGGTGGTGGATAACTCCAGGTGCAGATCAACGGATGTGAGATACTCACTCCCGTTCAGCTCCGCTGCTACAAACTGAATGGTGGGGGGCGGGTCATTCTCAAGGATCTTAAAGAGATGCGCTTGAATGCCTCCTAAATCGGCATTAGCGGGAGCAGAAAGCGTGAGTTCAATGGTTTCATCGCCTTCATATACCGTATCATCGATAATCTGGAGCGCGATGGACTGGTTGTCCGTGGCGGCAGGAAAGATCAGGGTTCCTGATCCCAGCAGGGCATAGTCAATACCGGAACTTTCAGCAGTACCGGCTGTGACGGTATAATCAATGGAGACCTCAAGGCCGGAGGGGGTGGACAGTTCAACGGGAATCTCAATGGAGCCAATAGCCTCTCCCGCGCTGGAGAAAGCGGTGGCGAATTGAACTGAGGGTGGAGGATCATTGTCCTCAATTGTATACGTATGGTTCCGATTGGTGCCCAAGCCGGCATTGACTGAATTGGATAGGGTTACCAATATGGTTTCGTCGTTTTCATCGAGAAAATCATTCGCGATTACAACAGGCAGGTTGGCAAAATCGGAGCCGGCTGGAATTGTTAACGTTGCTGCATCCAGGGTGTAGTCGATACCGCCATCGGTTGCGGTACCCCCTGTAATTGCATAATCCACGGTGATCTCGAATCCGGAGGCTGATGACAATTCCACACCCAGGTTCGCGGGGGAAGTGCCCTCACTTCCAGCAGAGGATGTAAAAACAAACTGCAACGTGGGCGGTTCGTCGTTGTCGTAAATGGTGTACGTATGGCTGTTCGCAGCACCCAAAGTGGCGTTGCCCGGATCCGAGAGCATTACGATAATCGTCTCGTTATCCTCATCCACTGCATCATCCACCACAGCGATGGATATGGCAGTGGTCGCTTCACCGGCCGTGATCGTGGCCGTCCCGGCCGCCAAGGTGTAGTCAACACCATTGCCAGCTGCAGTACCACCATTGACGGAGTAGTTCACGGTAACATTGCGTCCGGAAACCTCAGACAGGTTCAGTTGGAGTTCCACCGGCGTCGTGACCTCATTCCCACCGGAGGTGGCGAAGGCGAACTGAATGCCGGGAACCGGATCATCATCAAGTATGGCGTAGGTATATGTCTGCCGGGTACCCAGGGAAGCATTTACGGGACTCGACAGGCTAATGATAATATTTTCTGTGTTCTCATCAAGATCATCATTAACAATATTTACCGGTACTGAGGCGCTGTTCTCGCCGGAAATAATGGTAGCCGTTCCCGCCGCCATAGTGTAATCAACCCCATCGCCGGTGGCTGTACCGCTTGATACAGCATAGTCCACGGTGACATCCCGGCCAGATGGCGCTGAGAGCTGAACCTGCAGATTCACAGGTGTTGTGCTCTCGCTATCGCTGGAACTGCTCAACGCAAACTGGATCGTAGGAGCGGGATCGTTATCGTTGATGGTGTAGGTATGTGACTGATTCGCGCCCAGGGAGGCGTTCGTGGGATTGGAGATGGCGACGATGACCGTCTCGTTATCCTCATCCAGCACATCGTTTACCACGGTAAAGGATATGTTTTCTGTGGTTTGGCCTTCGGGAACCGTTGCTGTCCCAGCTGCCAGAGTATAGTCAATCCCGCCGCCGGAAGCCGAACCCCCGGATACGGTGTATTCAACAGTAACGTCGTTATCCGTGGCCCAGGACAGGATCAGCTGCAGGTTTACAGCCGTTACATCTTCATTGCCGCTGGAGCTGGTTACGGAAAATTGCACGATGGGTTGGGTCTCGTTGTCCGAAATGGTATACGTGTGGACAGTGTTGGTCCCCAAGGTGGCATTTACGGGACCGGAAATAGTGACTTGCACCGTCTCATTCTCTTCGCTCTGGGAATCATCCACCACTGTAATGGGAATGGTCGTGGTGAGATTGCCCGCGGCTATGTTCGCCGTACCAGGCGTGAAAGAGTAATCCACCCCACCACCAGCGGCGTTGCCACCGGTTACCGCGTAATTCACGGAGGCATCCAATCCGGAGGCGGCTGTCAACTCAAGCTGCAGCAGTGCAGGCGTTATGCTCTCATCCCCGCTGGACACAACATACGTAAACTGGATTTCCGGGGCTAAATCGTTATCGATAATGGTGTAGGTATGAAGCTGGCGTGTACCAAGGGTGGCATTGACCGGACCGGATAGGGTGACCTGGATGGTTTCATTGTTCTCATCCAGGGCATCATCGGTTATGACAACAGGAATTGTTGTGCTCATTTCTCCTGCCGTGATGGTTGCCGATCCCGCCGACAGCGTATAATCCTCACCACCTCCGGATGCCGTACCACCGGTGACAGCATAATCCACAGTCACGTCCAAGGCGGAGACGACTGACAATTGCAGCGCCAGATTTGCGGCAGTGTTGCCTTCGCTGCTGCTGGAAGTCGACACGGTGAACTGAACAGAAGGTGGCGAATCGTTATCGGTGATGGTATAGGTGTGCAGGGCGTTGGCCCCCAATGAAGCATTGACAGGATTGGACAAGCTTACCTGGATGGTTTCGTCGGCTTCATCCAGGGCGTCATCAGTAATGGTAATGGGGATACTGGTTGTCAGGTTGCCAGCAGTAATCGTAGCTGTACCTGCTGCCAGGGTGAAATCGATACCACCACCAGTAGCCGTTCCGCCCGTAACTGCATAATCCACGGTTGCATCCAAGCCGGAAATTGCCGGCATCGAAATTTCCAGGTTGGCCGGGGAGGTCGCCTCGCCTCCGCTGGAGGCTGCCAGTGTGAACTGAACGGCGGGTGGGGAATCATTGTCGTTGATGGTATAGGTGTGTACCGTGGTGGTACCCAAGGCAGCATTGGAGGGACTCGAGACAGAAACCTGGACGGTCTCACCCGGTTCATCCAGCGCATCATTCACCACAGTAACAGGAATATTTGTAGTGAGATTACCGGCCGTAACGGTAGCAGTACCCGAGGCCAAGGTGTAGTCCACACCACCTCCGGTTGCCGATCCTCCGGTAACTGAATAACTCACAGTGGCGTCAAGGCCGGATACCGCGGATAACTGGAGTTCCAGGTTCGCGGGGGAAGTGCCCTCGTCACCACTGGAGCTGGCCAGTGAAAACTGGATAGAAGGTTGGGTATCATTATCATTGATGGTATAGGTATGCAACGTATTGCCGACCAAGGAAGCATTGACGGGATCTGACAGCGCAACCTGAACGGTCTCATCACTCTCAAACCCGCTATCATCAACGATAGTAAGCGCGATATCGGTGGTAGTCGCGCCGGCGGTGATAGAGGCGGTGCCAGCAGCCAGGGTGTAATCCACTCCACTGCCGGAAGCGGAACCTCCGGTCACGGCATAGTTCACAGTTACCTCGCGGCCGGATTCGGCGGAAAGCACTACCTGAAGATTGGCCGGTGTTGTGTTTTCGGCACCATTGGAGCTGGCAATCGAGAATTGAACACTAGGCGACTCATCGTTATCCTGTATGGTATAGGTATGGCTTTGGTTCGCTCCCAGCACCGCATTGACGGGATTGCTCAGGGTAATGACAATGTTCTCATTATCGGCTTCATCCAAAATATCATCGCTGACACCCAGAGAAATCGTAGCCGTGGTTTCTCCAGAGGAAACGGTTGCAGCGCCTGTCGTAAGGGTATAATCCACACCGCCCCCGGTGGCATCGCCCCCGGTTACCGCGTAGTCCACCGTGATATCCTGTCCAGAGCTGGACGAGAGCTCCAGCTGCAGGTCCACCGGTGTGACGGATTCGCTGCCACTGGAACTTGCCAGGGAGAACTGCACCGCAGGGGAAGCATCGTTATCGAGGATCGTGTACGTGTGTGTTGTGATAGTATCAAGCGACGCGCCTGCCGGATTAGTCAGAGTTACCGCGACTGTTTCGTCATCTTCATCGCTAGCATCATCAACAACGGTAAACGAAATAGTGGTGGTCGTTGCTCCGGCGGCAATGGTGGCGGTACCGGGGGTGAAGGAATAATCCTCACCGGTAGCATTGCCTCCGCTCACGGCATAATCCACTTCGGCGTCAAAATCTGACAGGGCGGAAAGCTCCAACTGCAGCGTTACCGGTGAAATAGCCTCGTTTCCACTGGAGGTGGCGGTGCTAAACTGAATTTCCGGTTCGCTATCGTTCTCAATGATGGTGTAGGTATGAACGGACGGTCCGCCCGGAGCCAGTGTAACGTTTACGGGATTAGAGATCGTGACTTCAACGGTCTCATTGTTTTCGTAGCGGGTATCATCGGTGATATCGATGTTGATAGTCTCGCTGACAGAACCGGATAAAAAGGTGAGGGTTCCGGTGCCCAGCAAGGTATAATCGGTTCCACTTCCATTGGCGGTTCCACCAGTGACGGCATAGTCGACGGTAACGGTGGCGTTGGAGGGTGCCGATAGTCCGACCTCTAGGGCAGCATCCACAGACTCTAATCCCTGGGAAGCGGCTGAGGTGAAAGCCATGGTCGGCGGCGGTTTGATAGCAATGGTCCCGGTGACATATTGTTCCCCCGCTTCCATGCTGAACAAAGCTTCGCTCACGGAGCCAGCAACAGCTTGAAAATGATCCGCAGCAGCGCCACTTACCGTACCATTGCCGGTGTTGCTTTCCAGCGCAAATCGTCCAGTGGTTCCACTGGGATAGATGGTTGCATCACCGGGAAAGTCATCATCATCGGCAGCCAATACGCGGAGGATTAGGGTGCTATCCGCTGTTGTGGTAATACTTGGTGCTGGCGGCTGATCATTATTCCCAGAACCAAAGGCGTAAACATTCACGGGATCCGACGGATCAGCCCCGCTGTAGCGGTGGATAGCACCTACCGCCTGCTCATTGGTTGCCCAGATAAAGGTGTAGTCAGCCGGTTCGGAAGGACCCGCAATTTTCCACCAGACGCCGAGGGTGACCCCGCTTTTCTGCTGGTGGATCTCTGTCCAGCCAACAGGTGGTGACAGATCCTCATTGGCATCCACGGACAGAACCGCAATCAAGAGATCATTCTCTACGGTTCCACTAGGTTTATTGATTGTCACGCTCATGGCATCGGCGTTCAGCGTGGCGGTAGCAATCGACTCGAATTGCACACTACCCTGAGCATAAACCATGGAACCCATTGACAGAACAAGTCCGCCAAGAATGATATGTTTTTGAAGACGACGCTTCATCAGTTCACTTACCCTCTCTCATAAATCCGCATCAGATGGTTGCATAGCGAAGGCGCTATTCTCCCCTAGAACCATTTCGGTTCTTTGGGATGAAACTAAAGAGTTCCTCTTGCTAATAATGTGACGAATATCAACAATTTCAGCGAGTTGTGACATATATCATATTTCTGGTGAATGAATGTCGCTGAAGTGACATATTACGGGGATTCTCAGGCTGGCCTACATGCCGACTTTCAATGGGGTGCAGAATTTTGCTCAGGCAGGAATCGGGATGTGGTGAACTGAAGCTGCGACTGAAACTTTCAGCCGATTACTCTATTATCTTTAGGTGATCCTCAAGATCTGCCAGTTTGGCAGCAAGTTTCGATACACCCGTAGTGGTGGCAACATTCGCCGTAAACTCACTATCCAATTTTCGCACCCATACCAGACTGGAATCAAATTCGCCGAGGCCATAAAAGCCGGTCGCAACCGTAAGTTCCACGTGCTCATAATCAATCAGGGGATCCCGTCGGAAGATCCAACTCGGCTTCTCGCTTAAAGCATTTTTGCCATCAGCCACGGCACCGGAAAAACTTCCCAACGCCAGGCGGGCGAATGAGCGCCCCGCAAAAACTTCGGTACCCACAACCGATGTATCCGAAAGGCTGATGCCCTCGGTGAAATTGGTCACACTGGTGTCCGCAACACCCAACTTGGCATAGGCCCAACCTAATCCATTCCATCCATCAGCGTAGTTGTCATCAATGTCCGTCCCTTCCTCGAACTGGGCAATAGCTCCCCGATAGTCGCCTTCCGCCATCAATTCCCAGCCATATTCGACGTAATCGGGAGTCTCCGGCTCAATCCTTTCCCGACAGCCAGCCATGATCATGACGAGGATAAGCATACCGCCAATGGGACTCATCAATCTGTGCAATGCTGTTTTCATATCCTACCTGATAAGCAGCATTTTTCTGGTCTTCTGGAGGCCTTGTTCCGTGAGAAGCCGGACAAAATAAATGCCGGTAGCCACTTGGGAGCCAAGTTCGTCCACTCCCTGCCAGTTCAGGGTATACCGACCCGCCAGAGCTGGACCATCGAATAGTGTTTTTACCTGCTGTCCAAGCAGGTTGTAAATAATCACCGTGGCGTTCTGAGACGGACCATCCTGTAGTCCAATGTCAAACACGATGGTGGTGACCGGGTTGAAGGGATTCGGATAATTCTGATGTAAGGCTGTGGAAACAGGTACGATAATCGTCCGGGGGCCCAGCCGGAAAGTGCCCGACCGGTTGGTCCAGGCTGACACCGTTCCCTGTTCGTCAACAGAGGGCAGCTCCTCCCAACGCCCATTTGATCCAAGAAGATAAATCGCCTGGGCTTGTTCGATAGTCGCGGAGTTCTCCAGCTGACGCATACTGACCTTAACCGGCTTTACAAACGGCATATGACCATCAGCCAACCGATACACTTGCTCTGCCCCAGACGGCAATCCCAACAGTTCAGAGCCTACTACCAGCAGCTGGCGGTCTTCATTAACCGCGCCGGGTGTCCCGGCTACCCGCAGTCTCCCATCGGCACTAGCGGCGCTCCAGGTATTCCAGGTTTTAGCTAACGCCATGCTTAGGCTAGCGGTACGCAATGTATCACCCCAACCGCTGTACCCCGTCACCTGCAGGCTGTGAGTGCCTGTTTGGGTGAACTTGTGCGTACCCACATAGCTATACGTATCTATTGCGCTGACTGATACTCGGGTACTATCGATAAGAACACGGATGCTGTCCGCCATGCCGAGAGTATCATTCACCAGCACCTGCAAGTAATCGGAAAAGACAATGTTCTGAACGGCATGGATGGTCAGCCTGGGCTTGTCCACAATGCGCACGCCATCACTTACAACCGAATCGGATTGGTTGCCCGCGCCATCCGTGGCACGCGCCATGAAGTAATAAGAATCCTTATAATCCAACTGGAGCCCCCTGACGGTCACAAGGGTATCCGTACCGGCGCTGGTCCAGTCGACAAGATCACTGGCTCCAGCCGATGATCCCAACGCGTATTCGTAGAGAACGATCCCGGAGGTTGGTTCATTAAAACCGGAATAATGGACGGTTAACGTATCCGTAGACCGTGTGGAATCGATATCCGCAGCCGGCCCGTCTTGAATGACCACGTCGAGAGTACCGGGAGCCAGTGTGTCGTACGTGACTGTTGCGGCCTCCACAGTATCGGCATTTCCGGCACGATCGACCCCAATCAATTCGACCGTGTATTCCGCTGCCTGGACCAAGGTTGGCGCATTCGTCAACAGGCCTGAAAATGATCCGGCTCGCAGCTCATTGCCGGTCAGTGATTGGTTGTGAGGGGAGTTGTCATCGGTCACTCCCGCATTGCTTTCCCAGGTCCAGATCATCTGTCCACTGGCCAGTACCTCACCGAGCGTATAGATCACGACTGTGGTTCTAACGAAATCATCATCCACTGGTGCCGTGAGGGTAAGAGTCGGCACTGTATTATCCACTTTCAGTGTATTTGTTGATCCTGATATGGGAGTAACCGTATTGCCGGCAATATCCAATGCCGATATAGTTACGGTTGCAAAGCCATCATTCCCCGTGGGTGCGGTGGCCAGGAAAGTCCAAATGGAATCGCTGGCGCCCTGGCTCATGGCTGTGTCGGTCACATCGGCACCGGTTCCCGCATAATCGAGTGAGATCGTGGGGGTAGGCTGCACCGGTTCGGCGATGGTGGCCGTGATGGTGAAAGTATCTGCTGATTTGACCAATGAATCCGTATAAGATAGCACGTATCCCGGCGGGGTATTATCCACGACCAACCTCGCTCGATTGGTCGTATTGCCGGTAGTCAATACGTTCCCGGCAAGATCCTTGACCGTCAAGGTGACTGTAGCCAAACCATCGTTGGCAGCCGGAATGATGGCATTGTAGGTCCAGACCGCCGGATCCGCGGTGGCAGTCATGTTGGTGGCCGGAACGGTATTCAGTGAGTAGGCGATGCTGATCTGCGGGGTGGCAGTCGCCGCCTCATCCATGGTCATGGTAAAAGTAACGGTATCGCCCTGACTGACCAAGGTGTCGCTATAGGTGATGGCCGCCGTGGGAATCGTCTCATCCACAATGAGTGCACTGTCACTCACGGCGCCGGTAGTGCTATTGCCAGCCTTGTCTGTAATGACCGACCGGAAGGTGAGAATGTCCCCTTCGGTATAATCGGCCAGCTCCTCGACGCCGGTTGTTGTGACCTCGGTGGCGGAAACCGTCAGGGTCTTCACCTGGGCCGTGACATCAGTCTGGGTAATGGCAACTGACGCACCCAGATCCTCAAAGGTGCCATCCGCTTCCCCGCGCAACTGTATACCTCCGCCACTGAGCGATGCATCGGTATTGACCAAGGGGACCGCAATCCGCAGACCGGTGTTGGAGGCGTTCCAGTAGCCGGCTACCACAGTGCCCCCGGTAGTAAATACGGATCCGGTGGTGAATGCAGCCGGAGGGGCCTGGTCAATAAGAATGGTGCTGCTGCTGGGCGAACCGGTGGTACTGTTGCTCACCGCATCGTCCATGATAGCTCGGATGGTTAAAGTGGAATCATTAGCGAAATTTGTCAACGCCTCCACCTGCGCTGCCGTACGGGTTAAGACCTTATCCTGGCCGAGATCGCCACCCACGATCGTGTGAGCAGCCCCCAGATTCTCGTAGGTTCCATTACTGACCTTGGCTTGGAGTTGAATACTGCCGTTTACGAGATTAGAGCTGGTATCCACCGGTACCTTGACGGTCAGTCCCGTATTCGAAGCATTCCAATAGCCTTCAACTTCAGTGCCGCCGGTGGCATAGACCGAATCCACCGTGAAGTCGACGGGAGGACTATCATCGTTGAGAATCGTAAAGGTATGGGTGGTGAGTGCCCCAAGATTCGAGTTAACTGGGCTGGAGAGAGTGACCACGAAAGCCTCATCCTCTTCCACCACCTGATTATCCACAATCGTGGCACTGATGTTCATAGAAGTGGTACCGGCGGTGAAGGTCAACTGTCCGTCAGCCAAGGTATAATCGGTACCGTTGCCGGTGGCAGCGGGATCACCCGATGTTACGGCGTAATCTACAGTGATGGTTCGCTGCGAAGCGGCCGACAGACTGACAGGAATATCGACACTGGCGGTGCTTTCACTGCCCGAAGAGCCTTGCGTCACAAAGGCCACCGTGGGAGGATCATCATTATCGGTGATGGTATAGGTATGGGTCGTCTGTGCCCCCAGGGTGGTATTGAGCGGATTCGAAAGCGTAATGATTATGGTCTCATTAAGCTCGTCGAACTGGTCCTCTATAATGGCTGCGGTGATGTTCACTGAGGTTTGGGCTGAATCAATAGTGGCCGTTCCAGCCGCCAAGGTAAAGTCCACACCTGAGCCGCTGGCGGTTCCGCCTGTAACGGCGTAATCCACCGAGGCGTCCACAGCGGATGCTTCTGATAGAGCAATCTGGATACTTACCGGTGTGGTTCCCTCACCCCCGCTGCTACTGGCGAGGTCGAACTCGATCGTCGGCGCCGCATCATTATTCTGAATTGAATAGGTGTAGATATCCTTGGAAATGTCGAGATCCGCATTCACCGGATTTGACAAGGTAATAATTATGGTCTCAGCACTCTCGTAGATCGCGTCATCAATTATACTGATGGTGAGGGTGGTGTCGGTTTCGGTAGGCTGGATGGAGGCAGTACCGGTGGCAAGACTATAATCGAGACCCCCTGGTAGAGCTGTTCCGGATACGGCATAATCCACGGAGACATTCTTCCCGGAGATGGCAGATATCTCAATCACCGGCTGGACCGGCGTGACTTCCTCCAAGCCTGATCCACTGATGCCGGTGAATCCGATGGTAGGCGTTACATCATTATCGGTGATGGTATAGGTATGGGTCGGATTGGTGGTCCCGACCGAAGAGTTAGTAGGATTGGAAAGGGAAACCACGAAAGTTTCATTGAATTCATCAATGGCATCGTCGATTATGGCAGCCGAGATGTTCGTGGTGGCCTGACCGAGAGGGATAGTGGCCGTACCATTGGGCATGGTGAAGTCCACCCCCTCGGTTGCGGTCAATCCCGAGGCGGCATAATCAACGGTAATATCGAAACCGGACACGGCAGTCAATGCCAAAGAAAAGGAGGGCGAGGTGCTACCCTCATTGCCGCTGGAGGTTCCGGTAGTGAATTCCACTGAGGGCGGCGAATCATTATCGATTATGGTGCGCGTGTGATCGGTATTACCACCCAATGAAGCATTGATCGGATCCGCAAGTGTTACGACCACGGTCTCACTTGGCTCATCCAGGGGATCATCAACGATGCTAACGGAAATATTAGTGGACTGGGTTCCGGCCGTGATGGTGGCCGTTCCAGCCACCAAGGTATAATCCACCCCACCACCTGTGGCTGAACCGGCCCCTGTAACGGAGTAGTTCACTGTAGCGGTAAGCCCCGACAGCGCTGAGAGGCTTACCTGCAGGTTGGCTGTTGCAGTACCTTCACTACCCGAGGATAGCGTATCGGCAAATTGTATTGTCGGCGGGTCATCATTATCTGTGATCGTATACGTATGCGTCTGGTTGGTACCCAGACTGGAATTGGTGGGACTGGAAAGGGTAATGATGAAGGTTTCATTCGCTTCGTCCAAGCCGTCGTTGTTGATGTTGGCCGAGATGTTGGTGGTCGTATTCCCTTTCGTAATGGTGGCCGTACCGGAGGCGAGGGTGAAATCCACACCACCGCTGGTGGCTGTGCCTCCCGTAACGGCGTAGTCCACGGAGGCATCCCGGCCGGCAGCGGCGGCCAGGCGCACCTCTATGGTAGCCGGTGTGGTCGCCTCAGATCCAGAGGAGCTACCGGTACTGAAATCGATAGCCGGCGTGGCGTCTTCATCCACAATGGTGTAAGTATGGGTCGTAGTGGTTCCAAGGGAAGCGTTGGTGGGGCTGGAGAGAGTGATGATGATGGTCTCATCATATTCGTCCAGAGCATCATTGGTGATGGTAATGCTCAATTCGGCCGTCAATTCCCCGGCATTGATGGTGGCGGTTCCCGAGGCCAAGTTATGGTCGGTTCCAGTTCCGGTGGCAGTGCCAGAAACCGAATAGTTCACCGTGATGTCTTTGCCGGAGATGGCATCCAGCTCGAGCTGAACCGTGGCAGGAGTAACCGCCTCGGAATTCCCGGAACTGGCTTCCGTGAACTGAACGGAGGGATCATCATCGTTGTCCACAATGGTGTAGGTATGGGTAGCCGGATTATCCAAGGTGGAATTGACAGCAGTGACATTGAGTAAATTGACTGCCACTGTTTCATTGAACTCCGAGATGACATCGTTGATAATCGTTACCGGAATGTTGGCCGTAGTCTGGCCGGCGTTGATAGTGACAGTACCGGGGGCCAAGGAATAATCCACACCACTGGCCGAGGCGGTACCGGTGCCGACATCTTCATAGTCTATACTGGCGTTCAATCCAGATACCGCAGAAAGCCGAACTACAATGTTGCCGGGACTGGTCCCTTCGCTGCCACTCCCACTGGCGGCATTGAAGTATATCGTTGGTGCTACATCATCATCGTTGATTGTATAGGCGTGCTGATCATTCGGGGTTACTGTTCCTCCCCCGGAAGCAAATGCCAAACCAAGCACAACCACTTCGTTGGCCTCATAGAGCGCATCACTGACGATGCTGAGGGTCACATTTTGAGTGGAATTGCTGTTGAATGTCAGAATGCCCTCTGTAACCGAGTAGTCAGATCCTGATGCCGATGAGGCGCCGATCACAACACTGAGTTCCACCGTGACCGGGAAAGCACCGTAGCCGCTACAGGTCACTGGTATATCAGTCGATGTAACGCTCTCCAAGCCGCTGGATGAGGCGGCATCGAAGGTAATCTCCTGAGCCAACAGGGGAGCAATGAATGCACATCCCAGGAGAAGGGCTCGCGGAACCCTGAAAAATCGTTGCGAGATTCTGTTAGCTATGTGGTCTTCAGGCATGGATTTTCAACATCGATAGCTTGCGCCAAATATTACAAAATCAAAATGCATGCATTAAACTAAAACTTTAGGTCACCCCGAAAAGTGATCTGCATCAAAAAGAGTAACCGGATGTGATCCGCATCATAGGGTAGCTGTGATTCCGCGCACTGCTGTAAGGGTAAAGCCATGGGATTCATAACAAGGATCCGGTGGACTTAAAAACGGTAGCCGATGCTGCCGCCGATGTCCATCCACAGGCCGGCTCCGGTGGGGGCGGCATCGTTGACATAGACCAGACGGGATTCGGCGGTGATTGATAACCAACGGATAATCTGAAGGGAGTACTGCGCTCCGAATATTGCACCACCCTTGACGTTGGAGCCGGCTACATATAGCCCGCCACCGGCGAGGGCTTCAATAGGGCCCAAGGGTATGCGCATCAGGCCATGGACCGCAACTCCCTGGAACAGGCCACCGGTTGGATGGAGGTTCTCGAAACTGAATGTGGTCAACTCTACCGAATAGGCCGGCGCGAGTGCGCCTTCTCCGCCCTTCCTGGGAAAATCCAGGGACAGACGGGCATCAATATAGGAATACCAGAATGAATCAAAGCCAAGTGTAGCCAGGAAGGGAGACGCAACCGATATCTTGGCGGCATAGCCTCGAATCACACGGGGTTCCCTGATCTTGGGTTTCTCGATTTCCTGCAGCTCCACCTCACCGGCCTGATCATCAACCAACTCCAGCTCATCCTGCTGCTCAACCGGACCTACCTCTTCCAGATACTCCTCATCCAGGCCTTCGTCAAAGCCCTCCTCCTCGTAATAGGTATCATCCTCATAGTAGTATTCACCCTGATCCTCGTAGTACTCATCTCCTTCTTCATAGTAATAATCGTCCTCGTAGTATTCTCCTTCCGAAGCGTCGTCGTAAATCTCCCCTTCATAATTTTCGTCGTAATATTCTTCTTCGTAGTAGCCCTCGTCCTCGTAATAATAATCGTCCTCGTAATAGGTGGTATCCTCGGGGAAATACTCCTGGGCGGAAACCGTGCGGGGAATCCACCACGCCAGCAATAGAACCGGAAGGATGATCTTTCCCCACATACGTGCGAGATCAGGAATCGAACAGATAGTATTCGGACTGGATGTTTTCATGTTTCTACCTGTAAACCGGGTACAAAATATATCCGATATTGACATCAGCACTAAATGTAGGCACCATTTTCGACAATCAAAGATATTTTTCTTATCCGGCTGTCAATCCGCATTGGCACCGATTTTTTCTCATATATTGATTATCGGGAGCCACGATAATTCCTTGATAGGGGCGTCGTTCCGGTTGTGACCCGATAGGTTCAATTATTCAATTTGAGTACGAAAGAATATTGACAAATCGCAGGGACGGAGATACATTCTAATAAGATATTAAGAGTAATTTATCCCCTTATTATGTTTTCAAGGAGTGCCGCCCAAGCTATCCAGGTCATGGATTACCTGGCACGAAACAATCTCGGGCAACCTCAGAAGCTCGAGCAAGTGTCAGATGCGACCGGTATTCCCCGCCATGCCGTCGTCAAGGTAGTCCAGGCCATGCATAAACAACGTCTGCTGAATACCAGCAGGGGATCACGAGGCGGTGTCGCAATAGCCCGATCCCCAGCTGCAGTACGGTTGAGTGAGATCGTATGTGCTGTTGATGGCCCACCAGATGAATGCCCGGTCAGCGTGGGGAATGAGTCGTGCCAACCGCAGAGTGATTGCTCCATCTTCAAACAATGGAAACGCTTGGCGGAACAGATTCAGATCCTTGAACACTGCTACGATTTGAAAACCTACGCCGAACAAAATATCCACATAGATATTTACGATTGACTCACTCTCTGCTCGCCTAATTAGTTGAATACATATTTTTTGAATCCTGTTTTTTTCGAACCCGATCTCATTTTTCTACAGTGTTGCTGTTGATTTTCGAAAAGAATATAAGTTGAGTCGTTTATCCGAATATTCTAAATTTCCCCCTGCCATGGCAGTTCATAAGACCTACAAGAAACATTCATCAGCCCTTCAATTACTTTTGTTCGTACTAGTTTTTATCGCAGGATACACAGCACCGCTCCGTGCCGGTCGGCCGGAGATTGCCCTGCAAGGCGCATTCGTTTATCCCCGAGCCGACCTGTCTACCGATGAATCGATAACGACCTGGGCGCAGGTTGCCATACGGCATCAACTTTCTAAAAAGATCGGCTGGAATTTGCTGGGTGACGCGACCGGACCGACCATCACACGCCCAGAGGGTATGCGCATCTATTCGGGAAGCATCCAGCTGCAGTTTGCTCCGCACTTTAAACTGGCTCTGGGACGGCACGCCCAATGGAACAGTCTTCACACCGCCCGTTTCGATGGACTTCAGACATCCATCCGGAAAAACAGTACTGCCGGATGGCAGGAGCTCACCATCTATGCGGGACTGGTTCCTACTATGGAATATCATAACGATCAGGGGGACGACAACACCCTGGCGGCCGGTGCCATGCTCAAGCGCGTCAGGAAGGCTCTCCGCTACACCGTACAGGTTTGGACCAATGAGATGGGGGGTGAGAGCAGGATATTTTTTGGGGGTAGTCTCAGGCGCCCGATCGGTGCACGAATTACTCAAGTCGCGGATCTCGCAGTTGACTTACAGAATTCCGTTCTGGAAAAACTCCGGCTTCGCAGCCATATCCGTTTGTCATCCAAGCTGGGCAGCTACGTCCAATACCGCCATTCAGGGTCGCTTACCTTTGCTCCCTATCCGTGGTCGGAAGAAGCTCTGGCGCCCAGGCAGGCTTTCTCGGCCGGGATTGATATGAAACTCGCCCGGAAATCGCAAGTCCGTGCCAGTGTGAACCAGCGCCTGGGAGAGAGCAGCGGTACTTATCTGAGTGTCCGATATCTTATGGGAGGGCTCCAGTTCGTCTGGATGTCACAGAGCCAAACCACCTATGGGGGGCAGGTACTGCAGCTCAGCGGGCAGCAGACCCTGTTTAAAAAGCTGACCCTGGGGGGCAGTATCGGAAATAATACCTATACCCTCTATGAAAGGAATGATCCGGGGATCAAGGATGCGGATCGATCCGCACTCGGTGGTTCACTTTGGATCCAGGGATTCCTCGGTCAACATCTCAATTATCGATTATTTGCTCAATACAGCCAGAACCGCTATTTCGAGCAGGATGGCCGAATTGGTCTACAGGTAGGCTATGCGCTTTAAACGGATCTCCACTTTTGCGGTGCTCATGATTGGTGTGGCAATCCTCGCCCGGATAACAGCCCAGGCACCGGCGGATCAGATCCTTTTCCCCCACGTCCTGCATATAGAAGACATGGGAATGGACTGCGGCGATTGTCATGAAGGAATTGAAGGCAGCCAGAGTGTTTCGCACGATCTGCTGCCATCCATGGATTTTTGTCAGGGCTGCCACGATGGGGACACGGCGCCCGAGGATTGCGATGTCTGTCATACACAACCGGATGAGGCGGATACGTATACGTGGCAGTCGACCGAGGGACTGATCTTTCCCCATCAAAATCATCTCCAGAATGACGTGCCCTGCCAGCAGTGCCACCCCAAGACGGCGGAGGCGGAAGCCCTGACACCACGTATCCCGCCCAACATGAACCTGTGCATGGACTGTCATACTACCCCACTGTCCGACGCCGGTTGTTTTGTCTGCCATACCACTCTGAAGGGGAAGCTGCCCGCCACCCACGATGCCAGTTGGTCCGAGACACACGGGTTGTTCACGGATGCCACACCCGGTCCGGAATGTGCTGTATGCCATCAGCAAGCCGATTGTGAAGGCTGCCACGCCCAAGCCCAAATGGAGAAACGGGTTCATCCCGTCAATTATGAATTCCAGCATGCCGGTGATTTTCTCGGTTTTGATAAAGATTGCGGTACCTGTCACGCCATGCCCCAGGAGTGCCAGATCTGTCATCTTGCCAAAGGTGTGATGCCTCTGAGTCACAACAGCGCCGGATGGGCTACCCGGACTGATGGCGGCTGGCATAAGGAAGAGGCGCTGGATCAGCCGGATTACTGTATGGCCTGCCACGTCCCGGCAAGCGATCGCACCTGCCTGAGGTGCCATCAATGAGTAAGTACCGCGCCCATTTCCGGACCATTTTACGAATTACGCTGATTGCGGTACCTTTTGCGTATTGGGGCTGCACCAAGGTGGCCGAAGAAACGGATGCACACCCGGAGGGGTGGGTGGATACTGCCAGCTCAACATTCCACAGTCTGCGAGTTACCGTATCCGGTCTGGAAAGCTGCGAGCAGTGCCATGGCGAGAACCTGGACGGCGGCACTTCCGGCCAAGCCTGCACCAGTGGCGACTGTCACATCAGGGGGGCGGCAATTCCCCATCCTGGCGGATGGACTGCCCCGGCCGATGATAACTTCCATGGAACGTGGGCTCTATCGGTAGGATTTTCGCCCTGTACCAAGTGCCATGGTGCCGATTTACAAGGGAGCTTCACAGAGATAGCCTGCAACGACTGTCATACCGGCCCCGGCGAAATCCCTCATCCTGATGACTGGGCTACACCTGAAGCTGTCAATTTCCATGGCAACTGGATCCCGGTTGTGGGCATTGCGTCCTGCCAGGATTGCCACGGTGACGATTTCAGCGGAGGCGTCGTGAATGTAGCCTGCAGCAATACTACCTGTCATACCGCTGGAGACGCAATCCCCCACCCTGATGGGTGGACCGATTCTGAAGACAACTCTTTCCACGGAGAGTGGGTGGAGACGGCGGGCTTCGCTTCCTGTACGGCTTGCCATGGTTCCGACTTCAGTGGGGGGTGGGCTGAAACAGCCTGCAACAACACCACCTGCCATGCAGACGGCGATGCCATTCCACATCCCGACGGTTGGACAAATCCCGAAAACGCCAATTTCCACGGCGGCTGGATTCCTACCGCCGGATTATCATCATGCGAGACCTGCCACGGAGATGACTTCGATGGTGGACATGCGGAGACTCCGTGCAGCAATACCACATGTCACTTGAACGGCGACGAGATCCCCCATCAAACTGGATGGACTACCCCGGACGATGACAACTTCCATGGCGCGTGGATAGCTGAAGACGGGTATGCTTCCTGCGAGACATGTCATGGAAGTGATTTCGCGGGCGGGATCACCGAAATTGCCTGCAGTAACACCGCCTGTCACACGGGAGCGGGTGCCATCCCACATCCTGGCGGTTGGACCACCAACGGACACGACAATTTCCATGGAGACCTTATCGGTACCGTGGGCTTCTCCTACTGCAAAGTATGTCACGGTGACAACCTTGGCGGCGGATTTTCGGAAATACGCTGCAGTAGCACAAGCTGCCATACGGGTATAAATGCCATCCCCCACCCCGCGGGGTGGATTACTCCCACCGAGGCCAATTTCCATGGAGACCTGGTGGGCAGTGAAGGCTGGGATGGCTGTAAGGCGTGTCATGGTGACGCTCTGGACGGCGGGATCGTAGAGTTGGCCTGCAGCAGTGCGAGCTGCCACACGGAGGGGGATGCCATTCCCCATCCCGATGAATGGACCACCCCCAGCGGCGCCCTCTTCCACGGTGAATGGATAGAAGAAGTGGGGATCGCATCCTGCGCCCAATGCCACGGAAATGATTACAGCGGCGGATTCTCGGAAGTAGCCTGCACCAATACCAGCTGCCACGTAGGCGGCGGGGCCAGTCCCCACCCGGTGCTGGCTGAATTCATCGACCCAACGCATGCCAACTATCATGGCGCGATTTTCTGGGACAACAATTTTGATTTCGCAGACTGCCAGGACTGCCACGGGAGTGATCTGGATGGTGGAGTGGTCGGCTTCAGCTGCAGCAACGCAACCTGTCATACCGCAACGGACGGCGTATACGCCTGTGACAACTGCCACAGCAGTGCCACCAGCAGTCTCCCGTTCACGAATGTACGGAATGAGACCGACAGCACGGTGGCAAGCGTTGGCCTGCACAATAGTCACCTCAGCCCGGTCCGTACCGTCCGGCCGGCCATGGCTTGTGATGACTGCCATGAGGTGCCAGCTTCCATGTGGACTACCGGGCATATTGATGCCACACCGGATGAGGCTGAAGTCCCGTTTGGATCACTCGCGACTCATAGCGGAAGCCTGACCCCACTATGGGACCATAGCAGTGGTACCTGCGCGGACACCTACTGCCATGGGAACTTCGCCTTTGCACAAGATACCAGCAGTAATCAGTTTGCCTACGAGGACACCATTATGGTTGGCAACAATGCCACCGCAAGCTGGACCGAGGTGTATACGGGCGTCAATTTCTGTGAATTCTGCCACGGCTATCCCCCAACAGGACATTATCAGACCTTCACTGCCTGCGGCGGCTGCCATGCCAACGTAGTTGGCGGTGATCACTTGAGTATCATTGACCTATCGAAACACCTGAATGGTCAGAAGGACTACCCGTAGTCCTATATGGGCAGAATCTCAACTATCGTCGTGTCCGGCAGCCTGCAGACTGGGTCATATGTGGCTGGCGCTCTAAAAGGAATTCACAGGTGAGATTTTCTCACTTGCGTCGTTCTCTGCTGCTGGGGTTATTCCCGGTCGCCATAGCATTCTGGCCTGCCTTATCATCTGCACAGGACAACGAGACCTGCGAGATGTGCCATGACGATCCCGACCACTCGGTCGTTCGCTATGGGGTACCACTTTCCCTGTATGTTACCAGTGACCATCTGGTGGGCACGCCACACGAGGACTTCGCCTGTATAGATTGCCATACCGATCTTGACGGCGTGGATAACTGGCCGCACCGAGAGCGTCTGCCACTGCCAGATTGCGGGACCTGTCATGAAAAGGAGCAAGCTGTCTTTGTTGAGGGTTTCTTTGGCCCCTTGATGCAGAAGGGCTATACCTCCATTCCCAACTGCTCCGACTGTCACGGACGCCATAAAGTTACCTGGACCGGACACCCCCGAAAGGTTTGTGGTGTCTGTCATGTAGACATCCTAGACGATTTCCTGGCCTCGCGACACTGGAACGAAGAGGATGACCCGTCCAACCTCACCTGTGTCTCATGCCACGATCCTCATTTCAAGATGGAGAAGACCCGCCACACCTCTCACGAGTGGAAAGTCCACCTGGTGGAATCGTGCAGCGACTGCCATGCCGAGGAAGTGGCGAATTACGAGGATTCCCAACACTTCCAGCAGTTACAGAGTGGCAATCTGGAAGCCCCGGTCTGTTCCGACTGCCATGCCGAACATCGCGTCCTGTCTCCTCGAGACCCGAACAGTCTGGTATCCGTCGCCAAGCTGGACCTGACATGCACACGATGCCATGTGGGATACGAGGTATCGATCCATCGTACGAGTGAAGGAGACGATCCCCGCCTGGAAACCTGCGTGGCCTGCCATGTCGGGCACTCCACCAACATGACCACAGCACATTCCTCGATCTTCGAGACCGGGCTGGCGAATGTCTGTCTGCGCTGTCATACGGAGGAGCTGACGGCGAATCCGGCGGAAGCCCACATGGGGATTCACGAAGAAAAGATTACTCAGGTAGCAGCAGGTGAGCCAGTCAACTGTGGGGATTGCCACCAGTACCACTACAAAGCCCCCGAACATCCCGCTTTCAACGGCATCAAAAGGGCATGTTCGGAATGCCATCCCAACGAACAAGCGGCTTGGGAAACCTCCTCGCACGGGATCAGCTCCGCCAAGGGCCACCCGGAAGCGCCTACTTGCACAACATGTCACGGTGAGCGTTTTATTCCCAAGACTGAAGAAAGTCTTCGGGGCAATGAGATTGTCGAGCTGTGCAGCTCATGTCACAGCGACCGGGAAATCATTCTACGCTTTCAGCTGAATCCGGAGGTAGTCTCGGGCTATCAGAGTACGTATCACGGCCAGGTGTATCAGCTGGGATATCAGGGAGCCGAATTTGCCACCTGCGCGTCCTGTCACGATAACCATAGCGTGCTTCCAGCTTCCGACCCGCGCAGCACAATCAGTCAGCAGAACATTATTTCTACGTGCGGTCAGTGCCACGAGGATGTGAATATCAACTTCGTTTCCTATCTCCAGCATTACAGCCCCATGGAGCACAAGGAGAATCCCATTCTAATGGGCATAGACACCTTCATGCGCTGGCTCCTGGGAATCACTCTGGCCGTTTTCGGCGCCCACACTGTCCTCTGGCTCATTCGTCTGTTGGTGCGGCGACTGATAGAGGGAAAGAAGCTACCCAAAGAAAAGTCAAAGCACCGTGTCAAGCGCTTCGACCTGGTACAGCGATTCCTGCATCTCGGACTTATCCTCTCTTTCCTGACCCTGGCAACCACAGGCCTACCCCTGAAATACAGCCATACGCCACTGGCAACCTGGTTCGTGACACACATCTTAAGTCTCCATACCGCTGCCTTGCTGCATCGGATTGCGGCCACGCTCCTGATCGGTGTGTTCATTATTCATGTTCTCATCCTACTGCACCGCTGGTTGATCAAGAAAGAGAAGGGGCTCTTCTATGGGCCTGACTCTCTGGTGGTTCGCCCCCAGGACATCAAGGATTTCTTCCTTCACCTGGGGTATTTTATCGGAGCCTTTAAAAATCCGCCCAAGTTCGACCGTTGGACCTATTGGGAAAAATTCGATTATTACGCCGTTTTCTGGGGTATGATTATTATCGGTTCCAGCGGATTAACCCTATGGTTCCCGGAAATGTTCACCAAGCTCTTTCCGGGGTGGTTCATCAACGCTGCGCATATCATCCATTCCGAGGAGGCCCTGCTGGCTACAGCGTTTATATTTACAGTTCACTTTTTTAACACCCACCTCCGCCCGGGAGCATTTCCCATGGATGAGGTGATTTTCACGGGGTATCTCTCTGAAGAACGATTTGCGGAGGAACGCCCAGCTGAGAAGGAGAGACTGGACACCGCCAGTCAGTACGATAGCTTGAAAGTCAAACCGCTGCCCCGGTGGACTAAATATTTCCTACTTGTAAGTGCTTATGTTTTCCTATCGATCGGATTTCTGCTACTGATATTCATTCTATTTGGAACTTTCTTCCGCGGATAAAACATGAAAAAACTAGCCTATTTCCTTGCCCTTGCGCTGCCGCTATGGGCTCAAAATGATGTCTGTCTTGATTGCCATGATGTTTCCGTAGCAGCATCGATTCACGAGGGATTTGATTGCCAGGACTGCCACACTGAAGTAGATCTGGACCTGCACATAGATGAGGGTGTGATTCCAGTCTTTGACCAGTCGGAAGCCTGCGGCAGCTGCCACGAAGATGAATGGGATGAACACTCGCTGAGCATACACGGACTCAAGATCAATGGTACTTCCCCTGACGAAGCCACCTGCGTGGACTGCCATGGCGATCATGGGGTCCTCCCGGCTGAGGATCCCAACTCCAAGGTGCATCCCGCCAGGATGATCACCACCTGTGGCCAGTGTCACTCCAACCCGGAACTGATGGAGCGTCATAACATTGCCATTCCCGATCCAGTTGCCCGCTACGAGCTGAGCATACACTTCAGGGTCATGGAGGAATCGGGCTATACTTCCGCCACCTGCAATGACTGTCACGGCACCCATGATATCCAGAACATGCGGCATGCCCGATCCACAATCAATTACTGGAACGTTGCCGAGACCTGTGGCAAGTGCCATTCTAACGAGTATGAGGAGTTCCAGAAGAGCGACCACTGGCTGGCCCTCCAGCGCGGGGTGCACGATGCTCCGGCCTGTATTACCTGTCATGGTGAGCACGCCATCACCGATCCCACCGGCCGGTACGACATCATCAAAAAAAGGGAGATGGCCGACCATACCTGCCTGAAATGCCACTCTGACGATGAGTTGGCCAGCAAGTATGGATTAACCAAGGGAGTTGCGGCGACCTATCGTGATAGCTACCACGGCCTGGCAGTTCTACGTGGAGATGAGGATGCCGCTGCCTGCTACGACTGTCATGGTGTCCACGCCATTCTTGCCGCCAAGTATGCATCCTCCTCCATCAATCCTGAAAATCTGCACGGCACCTGCGCGAAGTGTCACACAAACGCTTCCCCTCAATTTTCCCGAACCTATGCCCATTCTTCCGTGCTGGTATTTCAAACGCCGATTCAGGATATCGTACGGAATATTTACATCGCGCTGATCATTGGAGTCATCGGATTCATGATCGTACATAACGCCATTGTTTTCGTGGGATATATCAGGCGCAAGAAACGGGAGCTGGACGCAGGCATTATCGAGGTCCCTGAGATTGAGGAATTAACCACAACCATTCGGCGTTTCTCACCCAACGAACGGGTACAGCATATCCTGATGCTGGGCTCGTTCTTCACCTTGGTGATTACCGGCTTTGCCCTCAAGTTCTCTGAATCCGGATGGGTAAGAGTACTCAGCTCCGTTGGTTTAACTGAGACTGCCAGGGGATTAATCCATCGTATTGCCGCGGTAGTGATGATTGTGGTGTCAGTGTGGCATCTCGGATACATCGCCGCCAGCAAGTGGGGTCGCCGGCATTTCATCGAGATGTTGCCTACCCTTCAGGATATCAAGGATTTCCTACGCAATATGAAGGCCTCTATTTCAGGCAAGTCACCGGACATCCAGCCTGGTATTTTCGACTATACCGAGAAACTCGAATACTGGGCTCTCATCTGGGGGACCGTGGTAATGATCGTCACGGGATTCATTCTATGGTTCCCCACAGCTCTTGGGGAGGCGACCCCGGCGTGGCTCATCAAGGTCGCCGAGGTAATGCATTACTGGGAAGCCTGGCTGGCAACATTGGCGATCATCATCTGGCATTTATTCTTCACAATCTTCCACCCGGAGGAATACCCCGGGAACATATCCATATTCACGGGCAAGATGAACATGGAAATGTGGCGCAATAAGCACGGCGGTTTCATCAGCGATTTGAATGAGGAGCTGGCCCGGTACCGAAAAGGTGAGATCAGTCGTGAGAAGCTGTCGCCATTCGCCAAGGAAGCCGTCGAGGATTTACCCCCGCCAAATGACACTTGATAGCTCGCCTTTCCCCTCACAAATGAGGTAGGAAACAGTAGATATTAAGACTTATTTGTCGTAATTTAACTGGCCTGATAATTCAGGCTGTGAGATCGTATTTCGACCCCACAAAAACGTTCTATCATTCTCATCCAACCAAGTTTCGGAGGTTCCCCATGGATCCAGCCAAACTTATCCTAGACGGTAAAGAGTACGAACTCCCTACCATCGTCGGTACTGAAAACGAAGTCGGCATTGATATCTCAAAGCTAAGAGGTACAACCGGCGCCATTACGGCTGACTCTGGGTATGGTAATACCGGATCATGCCAAAGCACCATCACGTTCATCAATGGTGAAAAGGGCATCCTGCGCTATCGGGGATACCCCATTGACGAGATCGCAGCAGGCTCCACCTTTGTTGAAGTAGCCTACCTGTTGATCCACGGGCATTTGCCCAGTAAGAAGGAACTCGATGACTACACGAATCAGCTTCGAGGCGATTGCGAACTCCCCGACGGTATGAAGGCCTTCATCGATGCTTTCCCCAAGACGGCGCATCCGATGGCGGCGTTCTCATCGTCAATCTCGGCCCTTTCGACCTTCTTCCCGGAGCCCAAGGACGATGACGAAGTAAATCTGAACATCGCACGGCTGATGGCGAAACAGACTGCCCTGGCAGCCTATTTCTATAAGCATTCCGTGGGTCAGGCTTACGTTGCTCCCCGGAAGGATCTGTCCTACACCCAGGACTTCCTCCAAATGATGTATGCCGATCCACCCAAGGCGTATGATGTTCCGGAAGTTCTGGATGAAGCCTTGAACCTGCTGCTGATTCTGCACGCGGATCACGAGCAGAACTGCAGCACCTCTACGGTGCGCATGGTGGGCAGCAGCCAGGCCAATCTGTATGCTTCCATGTCAGCCGGTGTCAACGCTCTCTGGGGGCCCCTGCACGGCGGTGCCAACCAGCGGGTGATCGAGATGCTGGCAATGATCAAAGAAGATAATATGAACTACAAGAAGTATACGGACATGGCCAAGGATAAAGATTCAGGCTTCCGCCTGATGGGCTTCGGCCACCGGGTCTACAAGAACTTCGACCCCCGGGCCACCATCCTCAAGGCATCCGCCGACCGTGTCCTCACAGAGCTGGGCATCGATGATCCCATGTTGGAGATCGCCAAGCATCTGGAGGAAGTTGCGACTTCCGATGACTACTTCCTGCAGCGCGGCCTGTATCCCAATGTGGACTTCTACAGTGGAATCATCTACCGGGCGATGGGCATTCCAACCTTGATGTTCACCGTCATGTTTGCCATCGGTCGTATGGCCGGTTGGATTTCCCAGTGGAAGGAAATGCGCGCCGATCCCAAGGGTCGCATCTATCGTCCGCGGCAAATCTACATAGGAGAAACTCAGCGTCCATTCGTTCCTGTCGATAAGCGCTGATCTCTCGTCTATTCTGTATCAAAGCCTCCCTTGCAAGCGAATGCGAGGGAGGCTTTTTCATTTTCCGCAGTACGCAATACAATAAGTGTAAGTTCTCCATACCATGGGTTAAAACATGAGGGACACATGGATATCTCCCCCCTGTCAGCAAAGGATTATGATGCTATCGTATTTTTTACCGGCGCAGGAATGTCAGCCGAAAGCGGCGTACCGACTTACCACGGGAAAGGCGGTATCTGGACAGAGTACCGCTGGGAAGAATTTGCCTGTGAGGAGGCGTTCAGAAATGACCCGGCCAAAGTGCTCGAGTTCCACGATCTTCGTCGTCAAGCTCTGGCTCCCTGTACTCCCCATGCCGGTCACCGGGTAGTCGCTGCGCTCGAGGACATTCATCCCCAGGTTACTGTAGTGACCCAGAACATTGATGGCATGCATCAGCGGGCCGGTTCCCGGAATGTACTTGAGCTACATGGCAGCTTATGGCGCATGCGTTGTACGCAGGGATGTGGGGTCTATCCACTCGAACCAGGCAAAACCAGCTCCACCCAATGCACTTGTGGTACATGGTTACGTCCGGATATAGTCTGGTTTGGGGATATGCTCAACGCTGAGGTCGCCGATCAGGCAACCGAAGCTATCCGCCAGTGTGATCTGCTGGTTTCCGTGGGTACTTCAGGCGCTGTTTGGCCAGCCGCCGGTTTTCCTCGCCTGGCCCGGGAAAATAGTGCGCATTGCGTAGAGGTCAATCCGGAGGCTACCGAGATGTCCGCTCTATATCACGAAACATTCCGAGTCCCGGCAGGAGAGGTGTTGCCGAGATTATTCCCGGAGTGAGATAAATCTCTATCTGAAATCCGCGCCCCGGAATGCCATTTTGATGCCCTGCTGGCTAGAGCCGGCGTCCACCGGGCTTTTCCCGGGCTTCATTCACACGCAGATTCCGGCCGCCAACTTCCGTCCCATCCAGTTCACTGATCGCAGTATTCGCCTCTTCTTCATCCATTTCCACAAAGCCAAAACCGCGAAATCTACCGCTGTCCCGATCCGTAATCAGATTGATCGCGTGAACCGTGCCATACTGCTCGAAGAGAGAAAGGATTTCCGATTCGGAGCTGTTGAAGGAAAGATTGCCGATATAAATTTTTTTCGCCATAATAACTCGATCTCCTAGCGCTTACTTGAAACAAATACAAGCCTGCATTCTTAGCCAATGCAGCGAATGAAGAATACCGCATTGATGTGTAAAGGTACACTCCGCTATGGGCGCCAACTGCGGGAGTTCTTCATATATCTCGTTACCTAATACTTGCTTTTTGTCAACCGGATTACCATGGAACGTGACACATTCTATGGCACCGGTGCGGACAAATGAGATGCAAGGCCACGAGCCGAGGCAAGATTACATTTATCTGGATGGACGAGCAAGCTCTTCCTCCAGCCCATCGTCATGCTCTCCTTTACAAACTGACTTGACTGGGATAAGCTGGAAGTACTAACCTGTAGCTCATGCGACGCGTACCTTCACTTTACTTTGCGTTCCTTTTACTCGTCGGGATAGCCTGCACTCCACACTCTGGGGCCGATATGATACTGACGGGTGGGACCATTCTCTCGATGGACAAATTTCTCGCACCGGCGCAGGCCTTGGCCATTGTCGACGGACGGATACTGGCTGTGGGGAACGATGAGGAAATTCGTTCCTTGGCCAATTGGCAGACCAAACGAATTGACCTGAACGGGGCGGTCGTAGTGCCGGGACTTACGGACAGTCACCTTCACCTGCTTGGATTTGGCCGTTCGTTGGAGGAAATCCAGCTGGTAGGAACCGCTTCGCCGGAAGCGGTCGCGGCCTTGGTGGCTGCCAAGGCGCGTGAGTTGCCACCAAGTACATGGATTCGCGGTCGTGGATGGGACCAAAATGATTGGGATGCGAAGGTATATCCCACCAAAGATATCCTGGACCGCGCTGCCCCTGATCATCCGGTGCTGCTTTCCCGCATCGATGGCCATGCGATCTGGGTCAACAGCCGCGCAATGGCCATAGCGGGCGTCACTACCGGGACACCTGTTCCCGATGGCGGCGCCATTATTCAGGGAGAAGGGGGAAACCCAACCGGAATTTTTATCGACAACGCAGAAATTCTCATCACTGACAAACTACCAGAAGCTGGCAAGGAAGATATCCGCCGCTGGCTGCTGGCTGCTGTTCGCCGGCTGAATCAGGCAGGCCTCACTGGCGTTCATGATGCAGGCGTGGGAGAAACCACTATCGAAGTACTGCGGGAACTCATTGATGAGGGAAAATTCACCCTGCGCTATTATGGGATGCTGGATGGCAGCGATGAAGATTTGCTGAACACTTACCTCGCGGGCGGACCGGTTCTTGATTACGGTGAGCATATGACTCTCCGCGCAGTAAAACTCTATGCGGATGGAGCCCTGGGAAGCCGTGGTGCAGCTCTCCTGGAGCCCTATCATGATGATCCCGATAACCGGGGACTTATCGTAACTCCTGTCGAAGAGCTCGAGAGACTGATTGAGCGCAGCATGCGCGCTGGTTTTCAACCATGCATCCATGCGATCGGGGATCGGGGAAACCGCGTTGCTTTGGATATCTACGAGCGGGTGATGAACCGAACAGATCAACGCGAACTACGTCCACGAATTGAGCATGCGCAGGTTTTATCGCTTCGCGATATTAGACGGTTTGCCCGTCTGGATATCATTCCTGCCATGCAGCCCAGCCATGCCACCAGTGATATGTATTGGGCAGAAGATCGGCTAGGCCCGGATCGCATCCGAGGTGCTTATGCCTGGAGAAAAATTTTAAATACCGGCGTCGTTATTCCCGGAGGTTCCGACTGCCCCGTGGAACGTGAAGAGCCCTTATTGCAGCTATATGCTGCGCGCACCCGGCAGGATGCCAGCGGTTGGCCGGAAGGTGGGTGGTATCCCCAAGAAAGAATGGGGGGCCTGGAAGCTCTCAAAACCCTCACTTCATGGGCAGCCTACGCAGCTTTTGAGGAGGCGCAGCGGGGAAAGATCCTGCCCGGCTATACTGCAGACCTTACAATCCTCGACACCAATCCGGTTGTCTGTAAAGCGAGCGAAATTCTCACAACCAAAGTGCTGCTGACCATCGTGGGGGGGGAAGTGGTTTGGCGCGATAAAGCAGGTCTGCGGGCAATGGAAAAGCAAGCATCCAATTAATGAGTCGGATGTTGTGTCTATGCCCACCGGCCGGCCTGTAAGAGGCGGCTGCCCGACCCCGGTTTGACGCAATGCCTGCAGCTCAAGAATCCAATGCAACAGTACTCAAAACGGTGAATTATTCCGACACATCCTTGATCGTTCGTCTTTTCACCGAGCATTATGGCAAAGTAACAGTGATTGCCAAAGGTGCCCGGCGGCCAAAACAATCCATCGCCGGGATTCTGCAACCGCCCAATCATATTGCCATATGGTACAGTCACAAGGAAGGGCGCGATGTTCAAACCCTGACCAAGACGGAGTTCGTAGAGCGCTATACCCAACTTGCCGCAAGTTTGTCCAAGAGCGCGGCAGCCATGCTGGCAGTGGAAATGTTGGACAGGGCAGTGCATGACTCCGATCCCCATCCCATACTGTATCGCTTGATCACATCCGCCATGCGTTCCCTGGACCAAATCAAAGAGAACGAGAAGGTGATTCTGCATTTCTACCAGCTCCATCTGGCGAAGCAATTGGGCTTTGGGCCGCACCTTTCGGTGTGCAATCAGTGTGGCAAGGAACTCAAGGAGGCTGCTCTGGACATGGTTACCGGTCATCTTCTCTGTGGCCGCTGCCGATCATCCGACAACCTCCATCTGGGCCAACAATCCCTGAAATATCTTCGGAATCTCAACCAGACCCACATCTCAGAATTGAACGGTCTGAATCCTCGCGACACCGCCAGCAAAGAGGTGGGCGATTTCCTGCTCAACCACCTATATTTCCACGTGGATGGAATGAGCAATTTGCGATCTATAAAATTTTGGCGTCAGGTAACTGCATGACAGATATTGTCCCCAAAAAAATATCATCACAAAATATCGAGGTGGGAGATGGTCCGGTAGGGTGCTACCTCATTCACGGATTCACTGGAAGCACCTATGAACTGCAAGGACTGGCCGAATTTCTTGCCAATCATGGATTACGCGTGAACGCCCGTCTACTTGCGGGACATGGATCATCCCCGGCGGAATGTAATTTGGTCAGTGCAACGGATTGGCTTGAAGAGACCGAATTCCATTTCACGGAGTTCTCACTGGAGTGTGAACATACGTTCGTGATCGGTCTAAGCATGGGGGCCGGATTGGCTTTGCACCTGGCAACCCTATTCCCCGTTGCGGGAGTGGTAGCTATGTCGACAGCCTTAACTCTACCTTCCACCTTTGTCCCATGGTACTTTCCGCTGGTTGCCCCATTCTATAAATCGGTTCCCAAACAGCATATTTACCGACAATCTGCTGAATTCGACACACGACAGTTCTACGGCTATGACGTTTGGCCCCTGAAAGGCCTGAAGGCCATGCTTAAACTAAACCGTTATGTCCGAAGTGAATTGTACCGGGTAACCAGTCCGATAATGATAATGCATTCCAGAGCAGATATCACCGCTCCATTTGAAAATGCTGCTCAAGTGTTCAACGCCGTCAGATCCGAAGACAAATCACTGGTCAGTTATGACAATTCAAGCCATATACTTCCAGACGATTCGGAAAAGGAACAGGTCTGGTCAGCAATTCTGGATTTCATAAACACCCACATATCAACCTGATGCGCTACGATTACACCAGCCCCGGCGGTCATGACGTTTTCCGGTGGGGCAGACCGCGTTCCACCATTATCAGCAGCCTGATCCTTATTAATCTTATCATCTGGGGACTGATCGCTCTATCGGGAACTGACCGCGTATTTTACCCGATCTTTGGCCTGGTGCCAAAGCTAGTCTGGTCCCGGCTCATGATCTGGCAGCCTTTTACATACATGTTTCTCCACGGCGGTTTCTGGCATTTCGCCCTGAACATGTTCGTACTGTGGATGTTCGGTTCTGAGCTGGAGCGGGAATGGGGAAGTACCGCTTTCTTACGCTACTACTTCGTCACGGGAGTCGGTGCCGGCCTGGTAACCATGCTGTTCAGTATCAGTTCGATGATCCCCGTCATTGGCGCCAGTGGCGCCATCTACGGTGTGCTCCTCGCCTATGGCCTAGCCTACCCGAACCGGTATGTCTACCTCTATTTCATGTTTCCGGTTAAGGTAAAATACTTTGTCGGTTTTCTGGGGATCATGGCCTTCCTAGCCTCATTCCAACAGGGCTTATCGACCGTCAGCCATCTAACCCATCTGTCAGGAATGGTGATCGGCGGGATCTATCTCAAATCGGGATGGCGCGACAGGTTGGATCATCTCAGTCGCCGTGTCACTTCCATGCGGCAGCAGTACCAGGTCCGGAGAGATTCTACCGAGCGACAGGAAGAGGAGCTGATGCGCCGCCAAGTTGACGAGATCCTTGATAAGATCAGCACCGAAGGATTTTCATCCCTGACCAATGAGGAACAGGATATTCTCTACAAGGCTAGTATTCGCTTCTCAAGAAAAACAACCAAGGATTAGCAATCTTTCCATACTCTGCCCGACCTGAACTCCCCTAGCCAGGCGTAGGATCTAATATGAACTTTACCAAGGAGGAATCATGCGTACATCCATTATTGTGATGCTGGTAGCAATGGTGTTCGCTGCTTTTTCGACAACATTGGCCGCTCAATCCGTCTCGGTTGTTATCAGCGAGCCCACCGTAAATGACTTTTTAGGGGCGGTCGGTCCGGTTAAGGGCAAGGGGACCGGTGCCCAGAAAATCTCTTACAGCTGGACTGTGACCAATCCAGCGGTGGATTTTGAGCCAGGGACCGCAGGATTCAAGGCCAATATAAAGGTTAAGACCAAGATCATCACATTTGATGACAAGGTGAAGGGTCGGTTGGAGGTGGATTATGACGCCGCTACCAACAAGATTAAAATGCAGGTGGTCGAAGCCAAATTTGCCATCCGGATCAAAATCCTCGGACAGAAGGTGAAGATCGCCACGATCGATATCGGTAAATATTACCAGCCGAAATTTGAATTCAACGGACCCGAACCGGTTCAACAAGAGGTAGAGGTTGACATCGGGAATGGAAACACCAGAATGATCCATGTGACCGTAGGTGGCCGCCAGATTGCGATGGAAAAAGATCAGCTGCGCGTGTCAGTCGACCTGGCTTACGCTGCCGCCATATAGTTTCCCGCAGGCTACGTAGAAGATTCCGGGATCATTGAAACAGCCAGTCGGTCAGCCCGCTCGTTTTCCGCATGTCCCTGGTGTCCACGCACCCAGTGGAATTCCACCTGGTGACGCTCCAGGAGTCCCGGCAGCTGCTCCCATAGATCGACATTCAGTACCGGCTTCCCTCGACCCTTAGTGGCGGCTTTGCGCCAACCGCGGGCAATCCAATCTTTCAGCCAGCCTTTGTTGATCGCATCCACGACGTAGCGGGAATCGGAGTAGATCATCACCCGACAGGGCTTATTAAGGGCTTCCAATCCCCGTATGATGGCGGTCAGTTCCATACGGTTGTTGGTGGTAGCAACCTCCCCGCCGGCCAGTTCTTTCTCGCGGCCTTCATACCGCAGGATCGCTGCCCATCCGCCGGGGCCCGGATTACCGGAACAAGCCCCGTCGGTGTAGAGATTCACCAAATGCAGGTCGTCAGGCATAAAACCGTCTAGGAAGGAATCTCCAAGGGTTCGTCAAGGGGCCGTTTGCGGACGTTGAGCCAGTAGCCGAGCCAGATAAGAATGATTCCCAGCAATTCGAGGATGTACAGTATCTCGGTATGGCCAGCACGACTGGAGGAACCGCCGATTGCGGGGAGAATTGCTCCAATGGCAATCAGTACGTTCCCCAGGAAGCGATCCTGGGCCAGTGCAGCCACATCTTCTTTGACGATCCGACTCACCTTACGGTAGCGCCAAGCGGAAATTACAGCTCCACCCACCAGGAAAATCACGGCGTAGGTGTTGATAAACGGGCTGAAAGCTCGCACCCATTGCCAGCCCAACGCTCGTCCGCTGGGTAAATGGAGATCGACAACCGCATGATTGATGGGACTCAGTAATACAAACACCGCCGAGATGAGAATTGCTGTAATCAGAATATACGTGAGGTACTTCGCCGTTTTCGGCTTCAGTAGCAGCCAGACGGTGCCTTGGGCCAATGGGGCACCACCAAGAAGAGCTCCCACGATATACCAGAACTTGAAGATCACCGGATTCCACCCCAGAAGAGTGATATACCCTTCTGAGAAGGCGCCCATACCGAATGTCAAGGCGCCGATAGACCACCAGAGAAGATGATTGGCGCTGCGGCCGCGCTGCTGGTACCGCCTGAAGATCACCACCGCGAAAACCACCGACACAATCGTAGTAAGAACCGGGAAGTAATAGATCAAAGGTCGTGAGTCCATATGCGAAAAGTGTCCCTTATGTTTTCAGATTGATCGAATCCGCACCTGCTAGATAGCGGTTGCGGTTATTCTAAGGCTTCTTATACCGGCTGCAAATTAATTCCGATCACCCACGATGTCACCGGAAAGTCTGTCTGGACTATGGGTAGCATGCCGGTCCTCCAGTCTTGGCCAACTACGGTTTCTGCCAACAGATCAGCCCAAGAATGGCGTCGGTGGCAAATTAGCCAAGGATTGTAAAGATGTGTTAAAAGGAAGGTGTATTTCAGTGCGGTATGGAGCGGGGCAGTATTCAAGGTTGCGCCGCGGGCAGGTGGAACCAGAATCGGCTACCCACGCCTACTTTTGAGGAGACCTCGATTTCGGTATTCAACGTGCGCATACATTGCTGCACCAGGGCCAATCCCAAGCCTGCGCCACCCTGCTCACGACTCCTGGATTTGTCCATGCGGTAGAATTTCTCGAAGATACTACCCAGCTGCTCCGCCGGTATCCCCGTTCCAGTATCCGAAACCTCCAGCTTCACCTTGCTATCCAGTCGCGTGATCGCCAGGCGTACTTCGCCGGTCCTGGTGTGCTGGATCGCATTGGAGAGAAGATTGGAAAGGGCAATCTTGAGGATTTCCGCATTGCCGCGAACCGTATCGTGCTCAACATTAACCTCCAAGACCACCCCTTTGTCCTGAGCTTGGGGAAAAAACGTCTCCTCCAACTCATGTATCAGCATATCAAGCCGGACTCGAGACAATTCCACCGGCTCCTGATCGAACTCCAGTTTCACCAGTGTCAGCATGTCGGCGAAAAGATTGTGAATACGCAAAAGATTGCGATGGCTTTTTTCCAGATATTCGCGCAGTTTTACTACATCAGCACCTTCGCGAGTCTCATCCGCACACTCGTCAAGGGCCATTTCCAGATACCCCCGCGCAGAGAAAACCGGATTACGCACTTCATGACTTAGCCCAGCGATAAAATCTTCCTGAGCTCGGTTGAGGCGTTTCAGATCTTGAATATCCTCCTGGAGACGACCGGCCATGGCAGAGACGGAGCGGGTGAGATCACCCACTTCATCTTTCCGTTCGGATTTGGGCAAGGCCACAACATCACCACCGGCAATCCGCCGTGTGGCAGCTGCCAATTGGCGGATGGGCTCGGTGATCCGGTCTGCCACCACCCAGCTGAAAGCCAGGGTCAAAAGCAGTACGCCGAAAATACCACCGAAAATAATGTACCCCACCTTCGTGACCGTGGCTCTAATCTCCCCCTCGCTGGCGGTGATACGAACATACTGCCGCTCTTCGGTTGTAGAGCCTGGGATAGGTGCAATGCCGGAGAATGTATGCGCTAGGGAATCCGCAAACACACCCCCGGAGAGACGAACGTTGAAATTTGCATCCAGGAGCTCCACAGTGTGCCCGGTATAGCGCGAATATTCCTGCATGATGGTCGGATAGTAAGCTTCTTTCGGCTGGCTGATAATCAACGTTGCCAGGTAGCGCGCCTGCCGATCAAGATCGTCACGGGAGGTACCCAGAAGATGATCGCGCACCACCACCAGGGAATAGCTTCCGACAGCGATCACACCCAACAGGACGAGGGCGAAAAAAACCAGCAGGATCCTACTGCGGATACGCATTTCGAATGGTTGGGTTAGTCTATTCGGCGTACACGGTACCCCACACCGCGTACGGTCTCGATCAGCTCGTTGTTCGCGCCAATCTTCTGCCGCAGGTTCTTCAGATGAACATCAACCGTACGCTCGGTTACCACCACATCTCCCCACACCAGTGAAAGCAGATCAGCGCGGCTGAATACACGATTGGGATTCTCCGCCAAAAGCTGCAATAATGCGAATTCGCGGGCGGTCAAGGAGATTGGGCCTTCAGGTCCTTGAATCTCACGGCGGGCTAGGTCTATGGTAAGTGTGCCAAAGGTAAGGCGATCGGTTCCAGCGGCCTGCTGTTCGTGGCGTCGCAGCATGGCCTTGAGGCGAGTAGTGATAAGACGGGGACTGGCTGACTTGGAGATAAAATCGTCGGCCCCTACTTCCAAGCCGATGATGTGATCCATTTCGCTATCCCGTGCGGTAAGGATCAAAACCGGCAGACTTCGCAGGTGGGACTCCTGGCGAATAGCACGGCAAAGTTCCAAGCCATCCATCCCGGGCATCATGACATCTACAATGGCGGCTTTAAAGGCACCTTGACGAAGCAACTCCAGGGCTGATTCCCCATCGGGAGCAGTCACAACATCAAAGCCTTCCCGACCAAGATTCAGTTGTACTACATCCCGGACATCTGCTTCATCATCAACAACCAGTATTCGATGGTGCTGTGCCATGGTCCAAAGTTCAACACAAAATGGCTGAGATGGTATGGGGGAAATCGGGAATTGTCAAATCGTCACGCCTTTACTGAAAATCGGGGGGATGTTTCTGATGCCATTCAGTGGCCTCCTGGTAAGCCCGGGCTACGGCCAGAATGGTGGCTTCATCGTACAGATGCCCCATGAATGTAATACTGGTTGGTGATCCCTGCTCGTTGAATCCATCGGGCAGCACAACACAAGGATGGCCGGTCAAGTTGGTCAGCAGCAGGTTATCACCCACAAACGCAGGAGCGACGTACAGATCCACATCGGCCATGAGGCGCTCCATGTCCTGGATCACCAGCTGACGGATGCGGTTGGCCTGAATATACTCCACCGCCGGAATGAACCGGGAGGATCGAAACGAGTTGGGCCAGGCATTCCGGATCTGCCGTACCAGCAGATCATCACGGTTGGAGCGTGTCAGATCGTCGAATGCCGCGGCCGCCTCCGCACTCAGGATAAAGGACATATCACTGATAGGATAGTCCGGTAGAGCGAACGGCACCAGCTCCGCCCCCAGACCTTTCAGGACCTCCAGCACGGCCTGGTCATTGGCCTGGTTGGAGTACTCGTCCTCAAACGCGTCCTTGACGTACCCGATACGCAGTTCCGAAAGATCAACCGCATAATTATAATTGAATGGCAGATCCACAACGGTCTGATCAAGACCATCCGAGCCACGAATGGCATCAAATACGATGGCACAGTCTTCCACGGTCCGGCAGATCGGACCCAGCTTATCCATGGACCAGCTGAGAGCCATTGCACCGGCGCGACTCACTCGGCCATAGGTTGGCCGTAGTCCGGTAGTTCCGCAGCGAGTAGACGGTGAAACGATGGAACCCCAGGTCTCCGAACCAATAGCAAAAGGCACCAGTCCGGCTGCTGTCGAGGCCGCAGAACCCGCAGAGGAACCGCTGGAGCCCTGCTCCAGGTTCCACGGATTCCGAGTCTTGCCACCAAACCACACATCCCCCCAAGCCAGGGCGCCCAGAGTAAGCTTGGCAACCAGTACCGCGCCGGCTTCTTCCAGTAATTTGACAACCGTCGCGTTGTCATCAAAGATCTGGTCCTTGTAGGGGACAGCTCCCCAAGTGGCAGGATAACCCCGAACCGCCAATAGATCCTTGGCGCCATAAGGAATGCCATGCAGAGGACCACGATATTTACCGGCCTCAAGTTCCTCATCCGCCCTGCGGGCCTGCTCAAGGGCGAGATCTTCGGTAAGGGTAACTACACATTCCAGCTGCGGTCCCAGACGTTTGAGCCGTTCCAGGGACATCGTTGTCAACTGGGTTGAAGTGATACGGCGGGTTCGGATAAGCTCGGCCAGCTCGGCTACCGAATAAAATGCCAGATCCTCCAAATCTTCGGGAGCTGAGACATCCACCGGCGCAAAGACCACGGGCAATTGTTTCGGATCGAACGACTTGCCTACAGGTACCGGGTTAAAGAGCAGCGCCGGCACTACCGAATTGGGGATATCCAGATCCCGGAGGTGTCGGTAATTGGCCAAGCTTTCATCCAGGTCCGGCAGCATTGAATCCGCCTCCGCTCTTGTAAAGGACAAGCCGATGATTTTCTCGGCAGCAGCTACCTGTTTGCGGGTAATTTCCGTTTTGTCTTTGGCGACGGCATCAGCCATGTGCACTCCAACAATAAGACACAGGATAACCGAGAGGACTGTTCTGCGCATTAGCATCGGATTTCCTCCTGAAAGATTGATTTGAGGGAAAAATGTTCGGCTGTACTAATCTTAATTATTCGATTACGTCGTTGCACGCATGTTTTTCCATCTTAAATAGATCAGACACCATCTTCAAATAGGTAACTCTTCCCTTCCACTATCCCATGCAATGCCGATAAATTCCCACGCACCTTGTTACCATGACCATATCAGTATCGATTTACCAATCGTCCTTTGAGCAGGAGTGGGACCGTTACGTCCGGCAGGCCAATAACGGCACCCTTTTCCACTTACGGCGGTTCCTGAACTATCATCCCCTTGACCGCTACAAGGATCACTCCCTGGTTTTCAACGGTCCAAAGGGTTTGTTGGGGCTATTCCCGGCTGCTGAGCAGGAGATCAACCAGGGGCGGCAGTTGGTATCTCACCCCGGCGCTTCCTACGGCGGCCCGGTAACACCCATTGGACTTACCTTTCAGGGCAGCTACGATCTGGTTGAAAGCCTTACCGGGTATGCCCGGAAAGCGGAGTTTCAGCGTATTATACTTACCCTGCCGCCAACCATCTACAATCGCCGCCTTTCCAACTACATCGATTTCTCGCTTCTGCAACACGGTTTCACCTACCTGAGGCGAGAGGTTTCCAGCATCCTTTTCCTTGAGCAGGAACCGGAAGAGAACTTGGCCAAATTCATGGACTCCTCACGCCGTGCGGTGCGCAAAGCCCGTAACTCAGGAGTGGAGGTTCGTTTCAGCAAGGACTATAAGAGATTCTATCAAATCCTCCTGCACAATCTAAAACGGCGCCATAATGTTCAGCCCACCCACACTCTCGATGAATTGCTCCAGTTGGCAGATTTGTTTCCCGATGACATTCACCTTTTGGCCGCCTACCTGGATGACCGTATGATTGCCGGGATCACTATTTTTAACACCACGCCGGATGTTACCCTTGCTTTTTATATCAGCCATGATGAAGCATACCAGCAGTACCGAGCGGTGAATTTGCTATTCTACGAGATGATCCGCTGGGCGATTGAAACGGGCTTCCGGTACCTCGATTTCGGAATCTTCACGGTGTACATGAAGCCCAACTTCGGACTGGCCCGTTTCAAGGAGAGCTTCGGTGCCAGCGGGATGTTCCGGGATACCCTGGAGATTCAGCTCTAATCCCCATGCTGGAACAGATTAAAGCTCTCTCGAAGCAGTCGCTGATCTATGGTAGTGGGCACATCCTGGCCCGTTCCATATCCTTTCTGCTCCTGCCGCTGTATACCAATGTCTTCACCGCTCGGGATTACGGCGTATTATCCCTGGCATATGCCTTCATGGGCTTTATGGCCGTGGCGCTTCACTATGGCCTGGATGCCGCCCTCATGAAATGGTACGTCCCCGCTGATAAGGAGCACCGCACCCGGTATCTAACCACTGCCTATGCATCGTACCTCATCACTACCGGTAGCTTCGTCGCTCTAATGGTCGGATTGCGACAGCTGCTGGCTCCGGCTTTACTGGGCGAAGATTATCCCCACTATATCATCTATATCGCCGGGATTCTGGCCTGCGACATACTGTGGTATGTACCACTGCTGGTGCTGCGGTCGGAGGAAAGGCCCCTGACGTATGTCATCTTCAGCCTGCTAAACGTAACCGGTTCCCTGAGCTTGAATCTGCTTCTGGTGCTCAAGTACCACATGGGTGTGCAGGGTGTTCTGCTGACCAATTTGATCATGTCGGGATCATTGGTGGTGTTGACGGCACCTGTTCTCTGGCGTCGGCTCGTACCGCGAGACCTCTCCCTAAAGATATGGCAGCAGCTGATGCGGTTCGGGCTGCCTTTTTTACCCGCCGGTATATTCGCCATGATGATGGAACTGGCGGACCGCTATATCCTTCGCGCTCTGACAGATATCGCAACAGTTGGGATTTATAGTGCCGGCTATAAGTTGGGCATGTTCATGCTGCTGGTTGTCTCCGGCTTCAATATGGGCTGGCATCCCTTTTTCCTCAAGCAGGAAGAGAGTCCTGAAACACGACGACTGTTTGCCAGGGTGGCCTCGTACCTGCTGGCCGCTCTGGGATTCATCTGGATACTCATGACCATCTGGGTGCCCCGATTGGTGCGCATGGATCTAGGGTCGTTCACATTTTACGGTCCCGAATTCTGGTCCGGAGTGGGAATCGTGCCCTTGATCGCCTTGGGCTACATGTTCGATGCCGCCTATTTACTGCAGCTTCCGGGAGTCTTCCGCCTGGGACGATCCAACTGGATCGCAGTCACCCGGAGTACGGGAGCCCTGAGCAACATACTTTTGAACTTTATCCTGATTCCCTACCTGGGCGTGACAGGAGCTGCGCTGGCTACCTGCTGTTCCTTTCTCCTGATGGCTGTCTTTTTCTACTTTGTGAATCGCCGGCTATATCCCATCCATTATGAATGGGGACGTCTGCTGCGTATCGCCCTGCTTATGGCGGCCATCTACGCTTTGTACCAACTCTCCAGTGCAAATGTTCTATGGGATGCGGTTCTGACGATCCTCTTCCCTCTGGGACTGCTACTCAGCGGATTTCTCAATGCCCGGGAAAGATCTTATCTGCTGGTTTTGATCATGCCTTCACGACGAAGGGGCCAGATCCGAGAATAGGGTATTCAGCCTCGAGACATACACCTGCGGGCTGAAATATCGACGGGCATATTCATTTAGCCTAACCGGGTTATACGTTGAAGCGTTCTCGATCATCCCCGCCATGGCATGGCCGAGAGCTGCCGGATCGTTAACCGGCACCAGAATTCCCGCTTCCTCGGTAACAATATCCTGCGGACCACCACACCGCGTACTGATCACTGGCAGCCCACAAGCCAGAGCTTCCACCAGGGCCAGACCGAAGGTCTCAACTTCGCTGGATAACACCAGGCAGTGGCTTCGGAGCAGCTCCTCCTTCATCGCCTGGCGGTCGAGATTGCCAAGAAATATCACACTGTCTTGGAGGCCTAGTTCTCGAGCCAGTTTCTCCAGTGACGAACGCAGGGGTCCGTCGCCAACCAACCTCAGGGTCGTTTCATGTCCGCCGTCGCGAAGTTCCGCAAATGCACGCAGCAGGATATCTACACGCTTCTCGGGACGCAAATAGGCCACCGAGATAAAGGTAAAGGGCACATCCTCCACCATTGGCCGGTTCATTGTCGACTCCGTAATGGCGAGCGGATTGTGGACAATGGTCGTCTTGTCCCGGATAACCGGGAAGATCTGTTTTATTCTGGTTTCCAGCGCAGTGCTGACTGCGACCACTTTGTCGGCAGCCTGGTACGCTCGCCGGATAGATCTCATCTGAAACGGCGTAAAACCACGGTCCAACAGGAAGGCTTTCATATGCTCCACAATGATGCACGGTATCGAGGTTGACTGCATCCATTCGGAGAGCGCTGTGCCAGCCCAGAGCGAGGAATGGATCAGAAGGGCATCGGGGATCCCCTGCTCCTTAAGGACCATTTCAAACTGGCGGATCAGACGTCTCCGGTAATAACGGAAGGTCAGGGATTCGAGCCGTGGGAATGGATTGATAGCCTCTCGTCGATAGATTCTCAATCCATGCTCCAGCTGCGCCTCCTTCGTCCGGGACGGAAGCTGTCGAAAACCGGGCCAAGCCTTGAATGGGTGCACCAGGTTTGTTATTACCGTCACGTCGATTCCGCTATCGGCGAGCATTTGAGCCCATTCGGCGAAGAAGGTCCCGTTGATGGGATTCAATCGGGAAGGGTACCAGGAGGGAACGATGTATAGCTTCATCATAAAACCAGGCAAAAGATACACCATGTCGAAGAAAAATCACATTAGATTCCGTACCGCTCATTCGTGTCGGGAATAGCTGTATAGTCTTGGCATTTAAACAGGATCTGTCGTCGGTCAATTGATATGAAAATCCTTTATATCGCGGCAATGAACGTGGTGGGACAGTTTGATTCCTGGCGGAAAATCCACCAGGAACGTGGCAACGAAAGCCGTTTTATCACCTACTTCCCTTCTGCCCACGGTTTCGAGGACGATATTTGCCTGCGTCTGCCCCTGGTACCTTATGCCAGGACCGCGATGCGATTGCGCCACCGACTATACAAGTATACGAAGGGACCACGGGGCAACTGGACCGACCTGGAAGGAAATCCGCCCCCCTGGCAACCGCGTACAATTCTTGAGCGGGCGTTCTTCGCTCTTCGCGACCGACTCTGGCGGCTGTGGGTTGAGCCCGCGATCAGGAAATATGGCTTGATGGACTATGACATTTATCACCTTGAGGGGGGGCTTGAATTCTACCGCAATGGCGGATTTGTGCGACGTGTCGCCATGGAGGGGAAATATATTCTTGCCACCTACCATGGCCGGGATTTCCGCAACCGCGGTGTTATCCCGGCAGTGGATGGTTTCGTTCAACTCAACCTGACCAGTGAATACGATCTTATCCCGCGGCACCCCAATCTGCAGTACATGTTTTTGCCCTATGATGTTGATGCCTTCCAGCCCGCCGAACATTTAAACGACCCCATCACTATTTGTCACGCCACCCGCAGCCGATACGCCAAGGGATCGGATCAGATCATCGCGGCTGGCCGTGCGTTGGAGGAATCACACGGTATTCGCTTCATCCTGATCGAGAACCGTCCACACGATGAGACCATGGCTTTGAAAGCCCAGGCTGATATCTATGTGGATCAAGTGGCGGATGTTGCGCCGGGGTATGGAATGAATTCGGTAGAGGCCATGGCGCTGGGTATCGCGTGCTGCACTTCCATGAATGCAGCCTACCAGGCTTTCATGCCCGACCATCCTTTCGTGAATGTCAATCCGGATAACCTGCTGCCTAAGCTCACTGAATTGATCGAGAATCCCGAATTGATTGCCGAGTACGGCAAGAAGGGTCGAAAATGGGCCGAGGACCAACATTCTCTCACGGCAGTTGGTGAGCAGCTTTACGGATATTACCGGCAGTTGGGAATTGAAGTCTAATGGCCCAGTTCGAGCGGCAGCCTTTCGTCAGTATTGTGGTCACCATCTGTAATGGCGGCCCACATTTCCCTACTTGCCTCGCTTCATTGCTGCAACTCTCCTACCCGGCCGAGCGGATGGAAATCCACCTGGTGGATGATTTTTCAACCGATGGAACCCGCGAGTATCTTCAACAGCAGACCTTGCCTGACTTTCTGAACGTGTACTATCCCGACGAAAACCTGGGCCGCACAAAAGCCTGCAACCTGGGATTGAGCTTCGTTAAGGGAGACGTAATCATTCTTCTGGATGGTGATATGGAGGTGCAGCCCGATTTCATAGACCAGCATCTGACCGAGCTGGCCAAGCCGGGCCGTGAAGCGGTGGTCGGGCGCATTGAACCCGCACCCTGGGTGCCAGGCACCAAGCTTAACCGCTATCTCTACGAATCACCACGGCGGGGAGCCAAGCAATTCGGCAGCGGCCGACCGATCAGCTTTCAGTACCTGATCTTCAGCAATGCCGCTGTAAGCCGCGCCGCGCTGGAGGCCGGGGGTGCCTTCGAGGAAACATTCACTCACTTTGGGGGAAAGGATATCCTCTTCGCGTATCGTATCGCCCGCACCTTCCCCAACGGTATCTACTACAATAATGCAGCTCCATCCCTGCACCATCAAGACCGCGATCTAAGCATGCAGCTTAGTCTCATGAGTGACTATGGGTATCACAACCTGTCCCAGATCATGCACCAGCATCCCGAAATCGCCTCCCTCCTGGCGGCGGACCTGGCCTGGCCTTTCGATGATCCACTGTTCCGGCGGCGCCGTCGCATGGGCCGGCTCATCTTCAACTCTCTCTGCCATGCCCTGGCCCGAATGTTTCTGGTCATCTCACCCCACACTCTCAGCAATGTGATCATACGCTATCTCATCGTTGGCAGTGTGGTGCAGGGACTTCGGAGATACGTCCGCCAGAACCAAATTCCAAGCCAATCGCCAGCATCGAATCCAATACCAAACGACAGTACTCCTGATTGATGTCGTCTGCGAATTCCCTGGCAGCCCCCAGTAATTATGCCGCCATCGATCTGGGCACCAACAGCTGCTTACTCCTCATTGCACAATGGGACGGCAGCCAACTCACCCCACTCGCAGACGAGCTGCGCATCATTCGCCTGGGGGACGGGATTGACCAA
>JBHPIW010000080.1:0-4265 GCA_042568495.1 Fidelibacterota bacterium
CACCAATTTGACTTTCTGGATGCCCCGGTACGGCGAATCGCCGCATATGATTGTCCCGCGATACCCTATGAAACGGGCCTGGAAGGAGAAATCCTTCCCCAAATAGCATGGATCGAAGAAGCTTTGACCGGATTGTTAGAATACTGATGTCGGTCAGCTATTATCTGACAATTATTTCTGATTAAGAGAGAAAACATGAATAGTACTATACGGGTAATGCAGATCGGGTTGGGCTATATCGGCCTGGCGGTTGCACAGATTGTGGCCGAAAGGCGGGAGTATTCCCTGGTAGCTGCAGCTGATATCAATCCGGAGCTGGCGGGGAAGAATCTGGATCAACTGGCTGGCGGCCCAATGGGAGTGAAGATAACAGTGAGTAGCTCGCTCAAGGATGCAATTGCTTCTTCTGACGTGGATGTGGCAATCCTGACGACTTCGTCCACGATGAAGGATATCACCCCTCAAGTACTGGAGTTGGTGGAGGCTGGAATACCCGTTGTCTCTACCTGTGAAGAGTTGGTCTACCCCTGGCGGACAGATCATGCATTGGCGGAAAAGATCAACACCGCGTCCACCGCTGCCGGAGTTGCTGTATTATCAACCGGGGTGAATCCCGGATTCCTGATGGACTTCCTACCCACAGTCGTATCGCGGATTGCTCGCCGGGTCGATAGGGTGATTGTGGATCGTGTCCAGGATGCAGGGACCCGCCGGGAGGCTTTTCAACGCAAAGTAGGGGCAGGACTCACAGTCGAGGAATTTAAATCGCGTGTAGCAGCGGGGAATTTTGGACATGCGGGACTTGAAGCTTCCGTTGATCTACTGGCATCCGGTCTGGGCTGGGAATTGGATAATGTAACCGAGAGCATCGAACCCGTTATCGCTGACCAGCCACATCAGACCGAATTCGTCGCAATCAGGCCAGGTCAGGTTACTGGTGTATATCAAGTGGGTCGTGGTTTTAAGAATGGAACTGAAGTAATTACCCTTACCTTCCGGGCAGCGGTTGGAGAGCCGGAATCGTTTGACCGCGTTCGTCTTGAAGGCATCCCGGATCTCGAGTCTGTTTTTCCATCCGGTGTACCAGGAGATGTAGCGACCGGAGCCATCACTGCCGGTGTCATCCCGCTGGTGTTGAAATTAAAACCCGGCCTGCACACCATGGCAGACCTGTGGCCGTCAGGGTAGGCAAGAACCGGGGATCCTTATTGTCGGAGAGAAGGGAAAATGTATACTCGAGACATAAGACCGGATCAGGCACGATCAGAAGGAGAGAGAGGAAATCACCATGATCGTTGATGTTATCATGCCCCAAATGGGCGAATCCATTGAGTGGAAAATAGAAGTCGGCCAATCCATTGCCAAGGATGGTACGCTGCTGGAAATCTCCACGGACAAAGTTGACTCTGAGATTCCATCGCCTGCGGCTGGTGTTCTCAAGGAAATCCTGTTTGAGTCAAACAGCACGGTTGAGGTGGGTGCCGTCATAGCGCGTCTCGAAGCGACTGAGGGCAGTGCAGTGGAGCAACAGGCGGAAGTTGAGGCTGCTCCTCCACCTTCGGTACCCGAACCGGCGGCTGATGCCCCGGTGGAGAAAGTTGTTCCCCCGGTGGAACCAGAGCAGCCGGATCTCTCTCCGAAATATTACTCGCCGCTGGTTAGATCGATTGCCAGGGCAGAGGGAGTGACGGCACAGGAGCTGGCCGATATCCAGGGTTCAGGTCGGGAAGGACGAGTAACCAAGGCCGACCTGATGGCCTATCTCGAAAAGCGAGGAGAGGTAAAACCTGCCGAGGAGGCGCCCGCACTGGAAGCGGCTCGCACTACTGCTCCGCCGGTACAGTTCGCCGCCCCCGGGGGCGAGAGCCTGGCGGATGAGGTGCTACCCATGTCCCGGATCCGGCAGCGGATCGCGGAACACATGCGCACTTCATTGGACGCGGCGGCACATGTGTATGCTGTATCAGAGTGCGACATGACATCGATTGTAGAGGCCCGTCGGAAGCAAGGTACCGCTTTTCATCAAAGCGAAGGCTTCAAGCTAACCTACACCCCGATGATCGCGTATGCCACGGTCAAGGCCATAAAGGACTTTCCCCTCATCAACGCGCAGATCGATGGCACGAATATCGTAAAGAAGCGCAATATCAATCTGGGGATCGCGGTCGCCTTGCCTGACTATAGCCTGATTGTACCCGTGATCCACCGTGCTGAAGAGCTCAACTTCGTGGGCCTGGCACGGAAGATTGTCGATCTGGCCGATAGGGCACGCGGCAGGAAACTAAAACCGGAAGAAGCCGTGGGGAGTACCTTCACCATAACCAATTTCGGTGTATTCGGCAGTCTGTTCGGACTTCCCATCATCAATCAGCCGAACGTGGCTATTCTGGGTGTAGGAGGGATCAAGAAGCGCCCGGTTGTATGGGAATCGGATATGGGTGACAGCATCGTTATCCGGTCCATGTCGCTAATGTCCATCAGCCATGATCACCGCCTGATCGATGGAGCATACGGCACCCATTTCCTGCAGCGTATAGTTGAGTACCTCCAGACTATCGATTGGGATAAGGAGCTGTAAGCGTGAGTTCCTTTCAGGCACCGACGGTTGCCCAGCCAAGCCCTGGATCTACTGCCGCTGACCGCCGTCCACCATGGATGAAGATCCGTATTCGTACCGGCGAGAATTATCGCGATCTCAGGGAATTGGTTCGGGGACAGCGGCTGCATACGGTTTGTGAAGAAGCACGCTGCCCCAACATCTATGAATGCTGGGAGCGCCGAAGTGCCACGATTATGATTCTGGGGGATGTGTGCACCCGCAGCTGTGGTTTCTGCGCAGTGAAAACCGGACGGCCACCCGCAGTGGATCAGATGGAGCCAGTTCGAACGGCGAGAGCGGTCCAGGCGATGGGCCTCAAGCACTGCGTGATTACATCTGTAAACCGGGATGAGCTCCCCGATGGTGGTGCCGGTATTTGGGCGGAGACAATTCGTCAGATCCATCGCCAGGTTCCGGAATGCAGCGTAGAAGTCTTGATTCCGGATTTCCAGGGTGATCAGGATGCGCTCCAGACAGTAATCGAGGCTCATCCGGAAATTCTAGGCCACAACATGGAAACGGTAGAACGCCTGTATCACCGCGTTCGTCCTCAAGCAAAATATTCACAGAGCCTGGAAGTACTGCGACGGGCTCGTACACAAGGTATGACCGTCAAATCCGGAATTATGGTGGGAATCGGAGAGCAACCTGAGGAAGTTTTGAAACTCATGGCGGATGTTCGTGAAACGGGCTGCCAAATATTCACGATAGGACAGTATCTTCAGCCGACGAAGGACCATTTGCCCGTTGCGCGATTCGTGAGTCCGGACGAATTCGACCAATATCGCAAGGAGGGTCTGGCCATGGATTTTGATGTTGTGGAATCGGGCCCATTAGTCAGATCTTCGTATCATGCTGATGAACAGGCTGCCTTGCTGAGTTCGCCTTCATCCGAGAGCCAATAGCAGGTAAATCAAAATATGCAAACGATCATTAGCAAAGGAGTTGAATTTGGATTCTCGAAGGATCGTAGTGCTATCCATTCTCATCCTCTTCGGCGGGTTACTGGTATACCTGGTGTATCAACCGAATCTATCCAGATCTCGGGCCAGCATACCGCCATCAACGGACGCGCCGGCACTCAGTGCACATCCCTTCCACCAGGCGTTCATCAGTGAAGAGGAGTGTCTAAAGTGCCACGCCCGGGAAAGGGAACTCCCCGCTTTCGGTCTGGTGGCTCCCAAGATCGGCCACGAGCCCCGAAACGACTGTCTGGAGTGCCACGGACTGCCAGTGCAGGACTGACGGAGATCCCGGACTGGCTGGATCTAAATCCCAAATGGATTGCAGTCCTTCCGGTTAATCCGATTCCGACCCTGCTGCGGAGGGCGCATGCCGCCCTGGCCTTGCGTGCACTTGCGTTACTGTGTGACGACCTTAAAAGCCGGGATTACTCGCTCCTCAAGGACTTGAAGCAGGCGGCTTATTATTCTCCAGCAGTTACGCAGATCATCAAGCACCAACGAGAGGATGGGGCGTGGCCGGTCAAAGCAGCGGGACAGCAGGAAGAAATCACTAAATCTATGGTGCTAATCGGCATATTGGAGAACCTGCGCGCACTGGCTACCCTGGGCGGGAGCAAGCAGTGGCCCAGTATTCAAAAGGGCCTGACAGCGCTGCTTGGATTTCAACATGAAGACGGCCGGTTTCCATTGCTCTACCACCA
>JBHPIW010000081.1:0-4243 GCA_042568495.1 Fidelibacterota bacterium
TCGATCACATCCTGGATGCGCACTTCCGCCGAGACGAGACCTGGAACTGGATGCACTCCGGGAGGTCCTGGAAGGAACCCGGCGGATACACTGCCACAGCTACCGGCAGGATGAAGTTTTGAACATGATACGGATCGCGGACGAATTCGGCTTTACCATCGGAACATTCGAGCACATATTGGAGGGGTACAAGGTAGCCCCGGAAATCGCCAAACACGGGGCGGGGGGCTCGGCATTCGCGGACTGGTGGTCGTACAAGCTGGAGGCGTTCGATGCGATCCCCTATGCGGCAGCCCTGATGGCAGAGGCAGGAGTGCTGGTATCCCTGAACTCCGACAGCGACGAGCTGGCCCGGCGGTTGAACACGGAGGCGGCCAAGGGCGTGAGATATGGGGGCATGACGGAGGAAGAGGCGCTGAAGCTGGTGACGATCAATTCCGCCAGGCAAATGAAGGTTGAGAAGTACGTGGGTTCGCTGGAGCCGGGGAAGGATGGTGATTTCGCCATCTGGAACGGATCGCCATTATCCACAACCAGCCGCTGCGAGCAGACCTGGATTGATGGCCGGAAATATTTTGACCGCGAGGAGGACATGATCCTGCGGGGTCAGCAGGACGGGGAGCGGGCGGAACTGATCCAGAAAGCATTGAAGGGTGCTCCAGGGAAGGATAGAGATCCCGGGATCTCCGAAGGGAAAGGAGGGCTGCAATGATGAGAAGACAAAGCATGCTATTCCTCTTGTTCCCAATACTAGCGGCAATCGCCACCGGGGCCTCGGACCAGGTGCCGGCGCCGAACCAGGACCACCCTATCGTTCTGACAGGGGGCACTATCCATACGGTAAGTGGTCCGGTGATCGAGGGGGGGCAGCTCCTGTTTGACAAGGGGCGGATCGTGGCCGTTGGCCAACGAGTGGACATCCCGCAGAATGCAGAAACAATCGATGTGACGGGAAAGCAGATCTACCCGGCATTCATCGCGGCGGAGTCGGTACTGGGTCTGCTTGAAATCCTGCGCCATCGTTCCTCCGTCGATGCGGACGAGACGGGGACCATCAATCCCAACGTGCGAACGGAACGGGCGTACAATCCGGAATCGGAGCATATCCCGGTGGTGCGATCCAACGGGATCGGTCTGGCCCACGTGGTACCGGAGGGAGGGGTGTTATCGGGCACCAGCGCAGTGATGATGCTGGACGGCTGGACTTGGGAGGATGCCCTGTTGAAGGACCAGGTGGGGGTCTGGCTCAACTGGCCGGACATGGAGATCGTGGATAACCACCGGCAGGGCACGACTCGAGAAGCGCAGGAAAAGGAGGTCCGGAAGCAGCTCCAGAACCTGGACAAGGTATTCGATGCGGCGGAGGCGTATCACCAGTCCAAGACGGGGGATAACGCCAACCTGAAGAGCGATCTACGGTGGGAAAGTCTGGAGCCGGTGATTGCTAAGCGGATTCCGCTGTTCATCCGTGCGGAGCACGCCAAGCAGATTATCTCGGCAGTGAACTGGGCGGAGCGGCGGAACTATCAGATGGTGCTAGTGGGCGGAACGGATGCATGGCTGGTACCTGACCTGCTCAAGGAGCACGGAATCCCGGTGATGGTGGGGACGCCCAATGCGGTGCCAACGCGACGCTGGGAAGCATATGACACACGCTACACGCTGCCGGCGCGACTATATGAGGCGGGAATATCATTTTGCCTGACGCCGAAAGGCAGCAATTCCGAAGACCACGACGTGCTGCGTAACCTACCCTTCGAGGTGGGAGCCGCCGTGGCGTTTGGCCTACCCCGGGAGGAGGCGGTGAAGGCGATCACCCTGAATGCGGCACGTATCCTGGGGATAGATCACCGGGCGGGTTCGCTGGATCCGGGCAAAGACGCAACCCTGATCGTGGTGGAGGGCGATCCCCTGGAAATCACCAGCAGGATCGACCTGCTCTATATCCAGGGACGGCAGGTGGACCTGGGGAATAAACATATTGCCTTGTATGAGAAGTACCGGGAGCGTTACCGGCAGATGGGGATCGTGCCCCGGTAGCCTGGCGGACGACATATAAGGAGTACTTTGGCTGTTGCCTCCATGTCTCTAAATTCGGGCAGCCGGAAGATTTGACCTTTATCCATGATTGAACAGTTTATGAACTTCGGATCGCTATCGAGGAGACCAACATGACCAGTGCCACGTATGCGGATGTCCTGCGACCCCAAACACGCACAGCAGCCTGGGTGTATGATGCTGCGATGATCATCGCCGGCTCAGTCCTGATTACACTGAGCGCCCAGCTCGCCTTTCGACTGCCCTTCAGTCCGGTTCCCATAACGCTGCAGACCCTGATGGTGCTGCTGGTGGGACTCCTGCTGGGGAGTGTCCGAGGCAGTATGACTGTACTGGTGTACCTGACGCAAGGGCTGGCGGGGCTGCCCGTTTTTGCTTTCGGTGGTGCGGGTCTGGCTTATTTCCTGGGCCCGACGGGAGGGTACCTGATCGGATTCGTACTGGCGGCATTTCTGACGGGCCTGCTAGCCGAGAGAGGCTGGGACCGGAGGATCACCACTACGCTCCTGGCACTGCTGGTGGGAACCGTGACGATTTTCGTGTGCGGACTGATGTGGCTGGCAGTCTATCTGAAGGCGGAGAATGTGTTTGCGCTGGGATTGTATCCCTTCATCCCGGGTGCCGTGATCAAAATAGCAGCGGCAGCGCTACTGTTCCCCCAAGGGTGGAAACTGCTCCATTCGAAGGGGGAGGATAGTGAGGAAACGGAATGAGCGAAACCATTTTTACCAAGATCATCAACAAGGAGATCCCCTCGGACATCATCTATGAGGACGAGCAGTGTATGGCGTTCCGGGATGTCAATCCACAGGCGCCGGTACACTTTCTCGTGGTACCGCGGAAGGCGATCGACAAGCTGCAGAACATGACCGCTGAAGACGAAGGCCTCATCGGCCATTTGCATCGAGTGATTACCGAACTAGCAGATAAAGAGGGGATCGCGGACGGCTACCGGGTGGTAGTCAATTCGGGAGTGAGCGCGGGGCAATCGGTGTTTCACCTGCATTTTCATGTCCTGGGCGGCCGCCCCATGCACTGGCCGCCGGGATAAGTGTAAGACAATCTAATCCGATGTGGGCTGGAACAGGAGGGGCTCGTGGATGGGCTCCAGGTTCAAGTCGTCAACGGTAATCGTAGTTTCCTTCTTCCTTTGAGCATCCCAGATGAGAATGCCGGTCGCGACAGTGTAGCCGCCGACTGATTTCGTCGTCTCAACCGTATAGCGTTTCATCAATTTATCCCGACCGGAGTAGATCTCCGCCTGCCTGACCAGCAGAGCCTCCGGATCAATCCAGAGCAGCTTGTAATCGGGATGCCGTTCCTGACGACGAGGCCCGGCATCTTTTTCGATACTTTTAACCTGGATGACCTGATGATCATTCAGCAGGGGTGAATCGAGAATCTGATGAGTGTGTGACTTGATCTGTTCGGCGGTGATGTTCAATTCACCGAGGTCAATCTCCTGACTGCGATGCCGATTTCCCGGCCTACGCTGGATCTCCCGCAGCTTATCGATGCGGGGCATGTAAATCCAGGTACGTTCACGCCGGTCACTCATTACCCACAACCAATATTTCTGGCCGGTCAGTTTATCGGGTGCTACAACTTCCATGCAGGTTTGCTTCAGGATAGAATCGGCCGGCTGCGGATAATGTACGTGGAGCCGGAATCGGCGGGTCCGGGTGGAGTCGCTGTGATCTCTCTCGGTCACGGTAATTGTGGAAACCTGGTCGACCCCCCACAACCGCTGAGAAACAGCCAGCAACAGGTCGTCGGCTGCCGGGGATGAATCCGGTTGCGCAATTACGACACAGGGCACCAACATGAGCAGGAGGGGTAGGGATACCTGAATCTGGTGGAGGCGCGATTTCAACATCAATGTCAGTTCTCTGGGTAGCGTGAGTATCCACGCGGTTGTAGATAGATTCATATCATTCAGTTATGCGCGATCTGAGTCATGCATATCGAGGGGCCAAATTACACGAGGTTGAAACATTGAGTCAAGTAGCGACTATAATATAATCAACGAGGCCAGGCTGGCCGATGAAGGCCATGCCTCGTGAGGCCGACCAGGGTTAATTTTCGGTGAATATGTGTTTTACCGAACCTCAAGGCGGATGGAACAAACAGCGAGTATTTAATCGGATCAATGAGGTTGTGCATCATCCTAGATACTCAGCAAAGG
>JBHPIW010000082.1:0-4224 GCA_042568495.1 Fidelibacterota bacterium
CCTTCCAGGTAGACAGCAAGGGGCGGATCAACGTGCGGTCGATACTGACGCTGCGGCAATTCCGGTTCAAGGATGGAGAGTGGTCGGCGGCGATGGAATTGATCGCGGATAGCCTGCGGGTACGGGCTACACGGCGGTACGTGAATGTGTACTATCGACACAATGGAACGGGAAAGTTCACGCTGCTGCCGCTGAACTGGTTTGCCGGAGCCCTGGTTGGAATTTTAATTCTGATCCCGATTGGGAAACTGATCATCAGCCATATAAATATAAGCACCGGATTCACCCCGGAATTATGGGCTCAGAACATAGGCATGGGACTGGTACTCGGCTCGGGACTCGCCCATCTGCTCCTCCACGGCCGCCTGCAGGGTATTACGGATTTGATTAGTCGCCGCAACTCGCCCTTTCCGGTACTCGCACTATCCATCGCCGCGCTGATCCTCTTGATAGCCGCCGGAGTGACCTGGTGGGGCAGTGTTATTGCTGTGGTTCTGGCCTGGATTCTGGTCCCGGTTGCCGCCCAGCTTACCGGCGCCACCAATCTTGATCCTTTGGAACAGTTTGGTGTTCTGGCTGCTTTTGCTGTCGCCGGTGCGTATGCCCTGATGCAGCTGCCCATGCCCACAACTGGCAAGTACATCATCGCCTTCTTCGTCGCGATTACCACGGCTGTGGCTGGCGACATCGGCCATGACTTCAAGTCAGCCCAGATCGTAGGTACACCAGCCAGGAACATCGTACATAATGACCTGTTCGCGGTAGTCATGATTATTCCGGTCATGCCCATTCTGATCGGGATCATCAAGAATACACTGGCTCCGGCACTCTTCACTCCTGACCTTCCCGCCCCACAGGCCAAACTGGTGTACAATACCTTCGCCGGATTGATCCATCTGCCCACTTTCTTCGGAGCCATGGGAGCCGCCGTGATCCTCGAGGGCTTGATGCGTCGGATCAATCACCACCGCAGTCGGGCTGACAGTGCTGTGCCAATCCTTTTCATTCCCTTTGGAATTGGAATCTTCCTTGGTTGGCCACTCAGTTTCGTTATCGCTCTCGGTGGCGCAATCCGTGCCTGGATAGACCGTTCTTATCCTGCTTCTGTGCGGGCAGGTGTGGTCCTGGCTGCCGGAATTATGGGTGGCGAAGGGATTGTCGGATTCATAACTGCCACAGTAGCCACTACCGATCTGGTAAACCTGACCTGGTTCAGGCTGATCGGGGCTATGGCGTTGATTGTGATTGTACTGGGTGTCTTACTGAAAAAGAGACAGCGGTGAGAGGGCGTCAGGGTCCCTCACCCTCATCAAGATATAGGCTGGCCGGCAGCGTATTATCCCCCAGTGTCACAGCCCTGCGGAAATAGGCCCGCGCCGAGGAATTATCACCCAGCTTCAGATAATACCATCCCATGTCCCGATATCGTGCGGAATTGAAACGATCCAGTCGAATTCGCAGTGCTAGAATCTCCCGTTCTCTTCGCTGAGAATGACGTTGCAGGTATTGCTCTTTATACTTCTCTGCTGCTGAGGTATCACCGTCTGCATGGCTCACGCGGGTGAGCTGATACAGTATCTTCTCGTTTTCAGGCTCTCTCTCATAGCGCCATAGCAATTGATCCCGTGCCGCACGCCATAATTGACGCCTAATGAAGGCATCGACCAGCTTGGTTCGTACCGCCATATTCTCCGGTTCAAATCGTAAAACCATCCCGTAGTAATAGACCGAAAAATCGTCCTCGCGCATCGCAGAAGCCACATCTCCCAACAATTCATATACCACCACGGCGCTATCCTGACGAATCAGAGATTCCAACAGCAGCAGTTCTGCTTCAGTATATTCTCCTTGCAGATAATGAGCCAGCGCCTGCCGGTGATAGGCTTCCCATTGAGCGGGATCAATCCGGGCTGCCCGTTCATATTGCATCATTGCCTGCACATACCGATCTCGCTTCAGATCAAGATCGCCGCGGCTGATCCAGGCACCGTAGTATAATGGATCCTTGCTAAGTAGTGTGTCAAACTCGGCGAAAGCCGAGGAGTCCTGATCCAGGACTCCCAACGAACGCCCCAGGTAAAGCCGCGCTTTCAATAGATCTGGTAGATGTACCGTCACCGAACAGAGTTGTGCGACTGCCTCTTCGTATTCACCGATCTCAAAAAGTGCCAGGCCATAATTGTAACGCGCCCCGATATGATCTCCATACAACTTGACATAGCCCCGCAAAAGCTCCGCAGCTCGTTTGTAGTTCCCCTCCTCAACATGGGCCCTCCCCAACCAGTATCTGGTAACATTGGTTTCTGGCGCCGAAGCCAATCCCTGCTCCAGGACCGCTACAGCTTCCGCCCACTTTTGCTGGGAAATAAGGATATTCGCAGCGAACTCATACGCCAGTGCATATTTCGGATACCAGTGATAAGTCTTCTTGAACGCCATGAGCGCTGTGTCAGGATTTTCCTGATTGAAATACACCATACCCAGCTGGAAATGATACCGAGCTGTGGTGCTGTCAAAGGCAAGGGCTTGGAGATATGAGTCTTTTGCCTGGTCATACATCTCCATATCATACCACACATTGCCAAGGGCAAAATGGGTTTCAGCGCTAGCCGGGTGTAACTCCCGGCTCCGCTCCAAGTCTACTATGGCTTGGTCCAACTCACCGGAACGGTGTTCGGCATAACCCAGTTTCTGATACAGGATGGCATTATCCGGCTCAACTTCCAAAGCTTTCCGGTACCAGACCGCTGCGAGGCTATCATGTTGTTGGGTCGTAGCAATTCGGGCCAACAGATCATAGCATTCAACACATTCCGGCTCTGTGCCAAGAACATCCTGCAGAATTTTATCGGCACGTTCATATCGTCCCAGCTCAAAATACCTTAATGCATCCGCATAGGGATCACTGATTTGGCCTCCCAGTGGTGCTGGTCGGATTGCAAGTACACCAATGATCAACGCCAGGCCGATGCTTAGATGGTGAGACCTCGCCCTCGCCAACTCTGATACTATGGAGAGATGCATCTCAGGGCTCCTGAACCATACGGGTCAGAGTATAGATACGATTAGTGATCGGAGTGCGGTAACGATTCTCATTGCCGTCTGGCCACGTCACCAATACTTCTACTGAACGCACCTTGCGAGGTAGATAAAGTAAAACGGGATTCGGATCGGAGATCAGGAGTTGTCGATTATACCGATCTGCCATTATCCGTATCTCGGTTCCAATAACCGGCACGCTCGGATCTCTTGTCTGAGGCCATAGGCCTATGAACCGTGGCGCCCTTACTAACTTCCTCTTCCAGATTCGAAACAGTCCTGCTGAATACCCGGCAATGATTTCTTCGATCCCGTCCTGGTCGAGATCAACGGCCACCATACTCTTCGGACCCTGACGGACCCGGAGCGTATCCATCTCGATATATTCTTCCCTTTCGGGTCGTATAAATTCCAAGGAATCGATGGAAAGAACAGAATCGTCTGGAAGCATTGCATTGGATTGCAGATCTGTGGTCAAGTCCCGTCCAACCTGCAGATCGAAAAGGGGATCCCTCAATAGATCCTCATAAGAGGATGGGGACAAGTCCTCCGGTCCTAACAGTTCACCGGTTATAAAATCGATTGCAGTATCGGTTATAGCAGTCGCCGCCCTCCGTGGAACAAGCAATACTGTATCCAATACCATGTTGTGACTGATCTCAACTGGTCTGTAAGGGTCATCCTTTTCGCTTCGCAAAATTCGCATGACGGATTCGGTCAAGACCTCCTCGTGCCGCTTCTCCTGGGTGGCTGATGAATCAGCAGCAATAGTATCGGGTGCTGCGATCCTCACCGGTGTATCTCGCCCATCGGAGAGAATGAGGTCAGGGCTACCATCGAAATCAACATCTGCTTCGATGGCTGTTGTTGCCCTAAACGGGAAGCGTGGCCGAAATATTCCGGTTTGAAAATGCCCTGCGTAGAATAATCCTCTACCATCATTAAGCATTACGGTGATGTTTGCATCTCGATCCAGGAAAATCAGATCGGTGCACCCATCCATAGCATTGTCAAAGGGGAGGGCATGTATCCAAGCCGGGTCTTCCCCACTTGGTGTGACTGCCAGACCCGCATAGAGTCCATGCTCAACAAAGCCTGAATCGGTGTTAAGATATAATAGATTTGGAGATCGATCGGAAAGGACGAATAGATCCAGATACCCATCGCAATTGGCATCAAGCAGCT
>JBHPIW010000083.1:0-4052 GCA_042568495.1 Fidelibacterota bacterium
ATACCGGATTAATCTTGGAAGCGTCAACAGTTAAGTTGTTTGGCTCGTCAAATCTTCGCAAGCCAAGCCTGAGTATTGGGACAATAGCAGCTGGCGTTACATCACTGCCCTCACCCATACCAATATTAGCTCCCTGAAGACCAAACTTGATTGAGATGCCCCACAAGCCCTCGTGTATGTTGTTGTAACGGACTAAGGCTTCAGCAACTTCTTTGTAGTCGAACTCGATATTGGTTGTTTCAGGCATCAAGATATCTCCAGGAATGGGCGCTTGTTAAAAAACAATTTTGAATGTCATCTCCTGAGGTTGCTGCAACAGACTCCAAATCGAGATCAAGATTCCTACGAATCTCGTTTACAGCCGTTTGATGGGATCGAAAAATAGGCTCTATTTGAAGCTCTGCCTTCCGAACCTCTTGCTGGACAACCCGCCGAATCACTTCTTCGAAGACTTCCCCGCGATTGCTCATGCATTCTCGTAGCGCATTGTTTATCATGGTTTGGTAATTCCCGCCACCCCTTTTTTCCACTTGGCTTCGGAACCAGTCAATAATATCACTATCCAGCCGTATAGTTATGCGCGTTTTACCCGCAGGGGCCGGCATAATAGCGCCTCTTTTCCCCGTGCTAAAATCATACTCCTTTTTCATCTCTTTTCCTCGTACTGTTTGTGTTCCGTAGGCGTTGCTTTCCTTGCTGAAATAATTCTGATATTATTTTCGCGCCAAGTATAAACCACCACTAATATCCTGCCAAAAGCATCCCTGCCTATGATTACACGACGTTCTTCTTCCGGATAATCATCTGGAATGTCAATGGCGAAATCATCTCCAAACACAAACACTGCATCGGCAAAGTACACACCATGCTTCCTATAATTTGACCTTGATTTGGCCGGATCCCATTCATAAGAATCTGATCGATTCTCAGTTTTCGTCTCATCGCTCATAATGTATGTACATTAGTGCATACGGTCAAGCTAAAATTGGATTAGCTTTAATCGTCAATCGGGATCATTTCTTGATGAAGGCCATAATCTCTCTCGATTCCCCCTTATCATCTCGCCACACCCGTTGTCTGAGGGGGATGGTATTGTTTGACTTTTGCTGAGCCACACGCAAAACAATAAGAAATGATAGAGGGGGGGCATCAATGTTCTACTTTCGGATGATCTCCTGGAATTCCTCAGATGGCCTGATGCTGTCTAGATCAGGATCAACCAGTGCAGAGTCTTTGTAGGCATTGTGCATCTCAACTGCATGAAACAGCCAGCTGTTTGCCTCAGTGACGTTATTTACTGCCGCATAACAGCACGCAAGGTTGTAGTATGAGCTCGGCTCTTCCGGTTCAAGGTCGATCTTTCGCTTATAATACTTAATCGCTTTCTGGTAGTCACCAAGATGGTAGTAGCTGTGGGCAAGAAAGAAGTAGAGCCAAGGATCCTGGTTAATAGCGGTAGACGATTTTGACTTCTCCAGCCAAGTAATAGCTTTGTCATAACGCTTGTTGGAAACATGATATTGCCCCAACTGGTAGTACAGTCCAATGAACCTTGCGTCCACACCTTCCACCTGTTTTCCCGTCTTGGAACTCGTGAGACTGTCCCGTTCCTGATGATACTTCTCAAACAACTCCATAAACGGTATTGCATCCTCATATAACCCTTCGTACAGACGAACACTAGCAAGGAAATAAAGTGCTTCAAGAGATTTTTCGTCTTCCTTGATCTTTGCCTGACACACAGATTCTACGCGATGGAACAGCTCTTGTTGGTAAAGATTTCTCATCTCTTCAAAAAACGTAATTTTCTTCTGATAGGATTCGTCCTGATCAGGCTCACGTACCCTGATGGAGAACACAACTCCCTTAATAATTTCAAAGTCAAATGGATACGGCTCATATGACCACAGATCAGCAGTAATTTCCTCAACTGGTGCTACGCTCGCGGGAGGTCCAAGGACCTTTTTTAAGTACCTCTTTGAGAGTCCCAGCCGAATAGTCGAAAATGAATATGGCTCATCTGTTTGGAATCCGCTTATCTGTATCGCTTTAACGATGCCTTCTAAATGCGTAAGAACCAAGTAGGATGGGTACTTCTTGAAACTGGTTCTTAGATGATAAACGCGGCTCTCACTGCCATTTTCATTGCTTCTAACATCGAACATCTCGCCCAGTTCTTTTTCTATGTGATGAAGGCTATCACCGATTTGAAGGTTTCCGATGTGTAGTCCACGCAACCCTTCCGATACATCCTCCATTCCTTTCGTATACAGCTGAACCATTCCATCATAATATCTGAACTCAGCATAATGATTTGCCGGGAGGGTTTTTTCTATAAACTGCTTCTGTGAGTTGAGACTTGGAGTGCAATACACAACTATGAAAACAACCGTGATCAGCACAATAAGAATGCGTCGCATATACAAGATTCCTTTATACTGTCAAGCTAGTATAAGTATAGCAAGGAATGGTGCTGCTTACTTATGGCGCCAAATATACAACTTGCTATTTGTATATGTGCGATATATTCGTCAAATCAGACTGTGAAGAATTGACAGGTGCGAAAACTTTTACTGAAAGGGGATTTCATTTGTCAACTGTCTAGGCGATTCACAGTGTCCTCTGTGGTTCTCTTCCTTATCCCCCTTGGCGTCCTTGGCGGTTTTTTCTTCCCCTGCACTTTCCATAATCTTCTTCAATCAGCATTAGACATTCATCAATAATCATTCATTTTCGCGCACCTCGCGCATGTCGCGCACCAGGCGAACGACAAACCTCTTTTTCTTCCCTACCTTCCCCCATGAGTAGCGACGCACGGACATACAATCCCCCACTCTTTCCCACCCGGCGGCCCAGCCTCCGACGGGAAATCCACAGTGGTGAATTTCTCCCGACGGGAGCTTTTTTGAAATTGGGGGGATATGTAGGTCATATGTTGAATTCCGGAGCACCCCGCCGCCTCTCGGAAACTCCCACTCTGCGCCAGCACCCCCCAAAATGGCTGTTGAATTCCCTATCCCATCTTCTCCCGCGGGTACGTTTTCTCTTGGTCCATGGCCTTCCGCGCTTTGCTGTAGGGCTCCCTGGACATTTCTGTCTGCCCCGTTTTGCGGCCCTGTCGACGGTGGTTTGTTTGAAATCGTTGAATTTTGTATGGGTTTTGTTGAATTCTGGAACACCCCGCCGCCTCTCGGAAACGCCCCCCTTGCACCAACACCTTCCCAAATGGCTGTTGAATTCCCTCTCCCGGGCCTGCTCTTACCGTCGGGAGGGGCGAGGTATAGAGCCCGCCCTGCCATCAGTCCCGCTGAAAGCGGGGAGCGCAGTCCAAGGGGTGATGGGTGGCGTCATCGGTTTATCAATTCTTGGGATTTTCTCCCCCTCTATTTTCAAGAGAGGGGGCCTCGCGAAAGTGAGGGGGGTGAGTTACTCCAGGGTGCGGGATCGATATCATAAAGCCCCGTCCACCGGGGCTGTCTCTTCTGATTGCCAACCGCTGAATGCTGACCGCTTCCCCTACCCCAGCGCCACGTCCAGGAACATCATGATGATGAAGCCCGCCAGCAGGGCGAAGGTTGCCTGCTGCTCGTATCCCCCCCGGTGCGTTTCGGGAATGATCTCGTCACTGATGATGAACAGCATCGCCCCCGCCGCGAAGCCCAGGGTCCACGGCATGAGGGGGGCCGCCAGACCCACCGCCGCGCTCCCCAACAGGCCGCCCACCGGCTCCACCAGCCCCGTCAGCAGCGCTATCAGGAACGCCTTCCCCTTCGGGGTGTCCACTGTCCGTAGCGCGGCCGCCACCGCCAGTCCCTCGGGTATGTTCTGCAGCCCGATTCCCGTCGCCAGCGAGATTCCGTTAGCCATGTCACCCCCGGCGAAGCCCACACCCACCGCCATGCCTTCAGGGAAATTGTGCAGCGTGATCGCGATGATGAACAGCCAGATGCGCCGTAGCGCCGGTGCCGCAGGACCCTCCGCCCCCGCGATGAAATGCTCGTGGGGCAAAAACCGGTGGATTAGCCCCAGCAGTACCGCCCCCAGCATGATTC
>JBHPIW010000084.1:0-3963 GCA_042568495.1 Fidelibacterota bacterium
CTTCGTGGAAGCCGACCTCTTTCGCACCCTTCAGATGATGCCCGGTGTCCAGTCCACCAGCGATTTCAGCTCCGCCCTGGTCGTCCGCGGCGGCAGCCCCGACGAAAACCTCATCCTTCTGGACGGTATCGAGGTCTACAATCCCTACCACCTCGGCGGTATTTTCTCCACCTTCAACGCTGACGCCCTGGCCAACGCCGAATTCATGCCCGGCGGCTTCCCCAGCCAATTCGGCAACCGCAACTCGTCCGTCCTGGAGATCACCTCCAAGGAAGGCAATTCCAAGGGAGCGCGCCTGTTCAAGGATCGCACCATCGGAGAGTACTGGAACCTGAGCCAGCTCCAGGGCGAGATCAGCCTGTTAAGCAGCAAGTTTCTGGCCGAAGGGCCCATCCACAACGGCTCCTGGATGTTCGCCTGGCGCCGCACCTACTACGATCAGCTGATTGATCTGTATTATTTCCTGTATAGGGATGATGAACCCCTCGGCGGCTATTATTTCCGCGATCTCCACGGCAAGGTGATTTATAACCTCTCGCCTACGGATCGCCTCGTTCTCGCCACCTACAACGGGCGCGATTTCGCCCGGGTTGACATTGAACAGGGCGGCGACGCCGTCAAGCTCAATCTTAACTGGGGTAACCGGACCCATAGCGCCCAGTGGCGCCACGTTCCCAACTCGCGCTTCATTTCGCTTCTATCCGTGGCCAACACCCGCTACGACTGGGACTTCTTCGTCGGCATCACCCAGACCGATTCCGGCGTCGGCACCATTGGCACTGATATCAAGCAGTCCGTCGGTCTCAACGACTGGACCGTGAAGGAACGGCTGGAGTGGTTCGTCGATACCGAGCACACCGTCACCACCGGGTTCGAGATCAAGACTCTGGGAATGCATCTGAGCCAATCCATCGGCGACCTGACTCTCTTCGGCCGCGAGCAGAATCCCTATATCTTCGCCCTCTACGCCCAGGACCGCTGGAAACCGGGCCCCCGTTTCAGTCTCCAGGCCGGTCTTCGCCTGACTCGCTTTGAACTCCATCCCGAGCTCTATCTCGAACCTCGCCTGGGCTTCAAATACTTTGTCACCGATAACCTGGTACTCAAGGGCAGTTGGGGCATCTTCAAGCAGTTCCTGTTTACCAGTTCCAGTGACGACGAGTTCCTCAATTTCGTCGATTTCTGGCTCCCCGTACCAAAGGAGAACCACGCCCAGTCAGCCCAGCACTTTATCCTCGGCTTTGAGCAGTGGATTGGTGAGCGCTTCTTCACCAGCCTCGTGGCCTATGTCAAGCCCTACGGCAACCTCCTGGACGTCAATCCCCATGGTGATCCCAGCATCGAGGAGGATGACTTCGTTGAGGGTACCGGCACCGCCTGGGGCATCGAGTTCCTGGCCAAGAAATCCCTGGGAAAACTCACCGGCTGGCTGGGTTACACCTATGCCCGGCTTGAGAAACGAGTCGATTTCAACAGCGACGGCACCATCGACCCGGACGTCGGTGAGGTCTACTACCCCAAGTACGACCGCCCCCACACCCTCAACGCTGTGTTCAGCTACCCCGTGGGAAAAAAACGTGCCCTGGGCCTCACCGTCTCCCTCAGCAGCGGTCAGCCCTACACCCCCGTCTGGGGCAAGGTCTACTCCCAGAGTTCGTTCGGCAGCTATACCCATCCCTACGACAACCTGATCACCCTGCCGGGACGCAAGAACTCCGCCCGTTTGCCCACTTATTTCCGCAGCGATATCAGCTGGACTCGCGACATCCGCTTCTTCCGCATGGATGGCAAGTTCAAGTTTCAGGTGCTCAACTTCACCAACCATTTCAATGTGCTACTTTACGCCTGGAACCATTCCGAATCCCCCTCTGGCGTAACCGCCATTAGCATGTTCCCTATCCTCCCCACCTTCGGCGTGGAATTCAAGTTGTAGCGCTATGCTGAAACTCAGGCCCCATACCCTCTTTTCGCTCCTCGCTCTTTCGGCGGCCGCCCTCTTTATCGGCTGCCAGGAAGATCTGGACATCGCCGAGTTCGCCAATGAGTACGGGGAGTACCAGTCCGAACTGCGCATCGAAGCCGTCATCGATGTGGTGGATCCCATGAGCAGTATCGTCCGTGTGGATCGCTCCATCCTGGTCACCGACACCTCCATATTCAACGGCCGCGACGATGACGGCGACTGGGACGTCCGCTACGATGATGTTGGTGAGGACGGCATGCTCGCCGATGATGAATTTCTTGATCCCGACGAAGGCGAGGGCAATGGCCGCGCCGATCCTGGCGAGCCCCACGTGGACGAGATCGACGAAATCCTCCCCCAGATCCACGACTCCACCCTCACCGTGGTCCTTCACGACCTCACCACTGGCCGCAGCTACGATTTCACCTGGGTCACCCAGGCCGACTCCTTCACCGTTGAACACGACGTTCAGGAAGACTTGGTGGAGGTTGGCGAAGATGGTATGCTCATCGAAATGATCACCTACGGCGCCTACAAGCCCGTGGCCTTCCATGACACCATCGCCTTCGATCATGAGTATCAGTTCGTCCTCACCGATGGCGACCGCACCATCACCGGTAACGTCCAACCCTTGCCCCCTCCTGTGTTTGAACGGGAAGGTCAGCTTATACCGGACGACACCCTCCGGATCGTTGTCGGCGGCCTTCAGTGGTTCGACTGGACCATCGTCCCCGAAGCCACTGTCTTCTGGGTGCTCGTGGAACAGATCCTCGGACCCGATTCTATCCAGATCATCACCAGCCATCCCGCAGCACCTCTGGAGCAGCGCCCGGACGGCACTCGGGTGGGCCGCGACATCCTCAGCCTCTACTTCCCCGGCCTCTACCGCTGGACTGTCAGCGTACCCAGCCGGTCTTACGGCACCTACGTCTACTCCCAGCTTCCCCTCCGCGACGAGCAGGTCTCCAACTTCCGCGATCAGGACGGCAACGTCGTCCTGGGCATTGCCGGTTCCGCCGCCGACGCCTCCCTGTACGTCCGCATCCTCCCCGAATAACACCCCCGGATACTGGACACCTCCCCTAACATCAGGGGTTAGTATGTCTCATCGAATTTGGATTGGATTTCGTTACCGGCTGGCCGGGAAGCCCACCAGTTGGTGCTGATCTTCGTCCCAGAGGCGTAGCCGCATTGATCTGAGGCTCGACCGAAGCGTCACTGGCTGTACATTTTGGAATAACGCATTGTCCCGGTGACACCGCTCCAGCCTGTAATTCGGTATCTTGGGACTCAGATGATGGATATGGTGAAAACCGATGTTGCCTGAAAACCACTGCAGGACCCTCGGCAGCTTGTAGTAGGAGCTCCCCTTCAGCCCCACCGAGGCATAATCCCAGTTCTCCGTCCGCTCCCAGTATACTCCCTCGAACTGGTGCTGCACGTAAAACAGCCACACTCCCGCAGCACCACCGATCAATATAATAGGCAGCTGGATCAGCACGTAGCCCTTCAGTCCCATCACAACGCTAATCCCCAGGATGATGATCACCACCGCCAGGGTGGTCCACGTCACACTCCGGCGCTCCCGCTCGCCCACTTTTCCGTCGACTCGCCCCACAAATCGGTTCCGGATCAGGAACACGAACAGCGCGCCCGGTATGCACATCACCAGCGGATTTCGGTACACCCGGTACATGATCCGCTTCCCTCGGCTGGCTTCCTGGTATTCCTTGGTGGTCAGCGTCCACACATCCCCCCTGCCGCGCCGGTTCAGGTCGCCCGCCGTGGCATGATGCACCGCATGCTCATGCTTCCAGAAATAGTAGGGCGTGAACGTCAGGATACCTGTGATATAGCCCATGATCGCATTCGCCCTGCGCGACCTGAAAAAGGACCCGTGACAGCAATCGTGAAAGATGATGAAGATCCGCACCAGGAAACCCGCCGCCGGTACCGCCAACGCCAGTGTAAGCCAGTACGAGCTTCCCAGACTGAGGTAC
>JBHPIW010000085.1:0-3513 GCA_042568495.1 Fidelibacterota bacterium
AGTACCTGGCGGTGCGTAACCTGAAAGCTCAGCAAACGAAAGATGGCCGTCTGAAAGGCCCGATCCTGTGCTTTGCAGGTCCGCCCGGAACCGGTAAGACTTCCATCGGTAGGTCCATTGCCCGAGCCATGGGACGGAAATTCGTGCGCATGTCGCTGGGTGGGGTACGCGATGAAGCTGAAATCCGTGGACACCGCCGGACCTATATCGGCGCTCTGCCCGGACGGATCATTCAAGGCTTGAAGAAGTCCGGTACCAACAATCCCATCTTCATGCTTGATGAGATCGACAAGTTAGGCATGGACTTCCGTGGCGATCCCAGTTCAGCGCTGCTGGAGGTGCTGGATCCTGAGCAGAACCATACCTTCAACGACCATTACCTGGAAGTGGATTTCGATCTGTCCAACGTGATGTTCATCGCCACAGCGAACCGGAAGGATCAGATTCCCGGACCGTTGAGAGACCGCATGGAGATTCTGGACTTCTCCGGCTATATTGATGACGAGAAAATCAATATTGCCAAGAATTTCCTGGTACCCAAGCAGGTCACGGAGAATGCTTTGGATGACTCCAGGATTACCTTCCACGAGAGCGGTTTGAAGGAAATTATCCACTCCTATACCCGCGAATCCGGCGTGCGTAACCTGGAAAGGGAAATTGCGAATATCTGCCGGAAGCGCGCTCGTGAGGTCGTGGAGGGCAAGGGACCTGAACTGGTGAAGGTTACCAGACGTAAAGTGTTGGGCTACCTGGGCCCCGAGACCTTCCATTGGGAGGTAGCCGAGCGGGTTAACGAACCCGGTATCGTGATAGGTCTGGCCTGGACAGCAGCTGGCGGGGATATCCTGTTTATCGAAGCGTCGCGGATGCCCGGTCGCGGTCACCTGACTCTCACGGGCCAATTGGGTGATGTGATGAAAGAGTCGGTGCGTGCCGCCTGGAGCTACGTGCGAGCCCATGCCAAGGATTTCGATATAGATCCCAATTTCTATAAGGCCTGGGATGCCCACGTGCACGTCCCGGCGGGCTCGATCCCCAAGGACGGTCCTTCCGCCGGTGTAGGCATGCTTACAGCCATCGTTTCACTGCTGAGCGGCCGCCGAGTGAAGAGCGGGATAGCCATGACTGGGGAGATCACTCTCCGAGGGAACGTGCTGCCCATTGGCGGTATCAAGGAGAAAGTAACCGCCGCACATCGCGCGGGACTGAAACACGTTATTCTGCCCTTCGAGAACAAGAAAGACCTGGAGGATGTACCGGAGAAAGTCATGAAAGACTTGAAGATCAGCTTTGTCAAGGAGATGTCGCAGGTACTTAATTTTGCACTGGAGCAAGAAGCGGTGATAGCGCCAGTTACCGGTCCACCGGATGGAGCGCCGGGAGACGTAGCACCCGAAGCCGGACAGGAAGCAGTGGAAGATGTATTTCAGGAAGGCGTAGTAGTCGAATAATCCTGTGTCCCATACCGGACGCTTAGCTCAGCTGGTTTAGAGCGCTGCCCTTACAAGGCAGAGGTCACTGGTTCGAATCCAGTAGCGTCCACGGCAGTATACACCCACATGGCGGAGAATTACGCCACTCGCCGGAAGTGTCTTTTCGGTCTAATCCCACAGTGATAACGTTACAGGATTCGGAAAACGTTACCCCGAACCGGCATCGTGATGTAGTATTGATGGTAATCGCCAATATGCCGTGTGCTCTACATGCTCCCTAAAACAAACGAGGTGATCCAATGCGTCGTTCAACCGTGACATTCATCATCCTGGCTACCCTAACACTTGCGTCCGGCATACTGTGGGGTAAGCCAGCTGCCAGTGAAGATCCCGACCGCCTGGCTGTCCTCTGGACCAGCGGCGATCCCGATGTAGCCCACAAGGTCTGTTTGATGTACACCCACGTAGCCAAGACCGCCGAGTGGTTCGATGAAGTACTCCTGATCGTCTGGGGCCCCTCTCAAAAGTTGTTGGCAGGCGACAATGATGTGCGGGACAAAGTCAAGGCCATGGAAGCCGATGGAATACAGGTCCAGGTTTGTTTCTATTGTGCGGAATCCTACGGATTGACCGAGCAGTTGCGCGAGCTGGGATTTGAGGTTAAACCGATGGGTGTACCCCTTACCGACGTTCTCAAAAGTGACGATTGGAAATTGCTGACCTTCTGATAACTTGCGGAGAGCTAGCTTGATCAGTACGATCAGTGCTTAGAACGTCAGTTCCAGGCTGAATGCCGGCAGTAATGCATTTTCCCCGGCGGTTGAGTGCGTATCACGATCCTGCTCAACACGGAGAATCAACTTGCTGGTGAGATAGCCCACAACTGCCCCCGCGAGGACATCTCCCAAGTAGTGATTTCCCGTATAAACCTGACTGTATGCGGAACCTGCCGCATACAAGAATGCCACGCCGGCATATTGCGGGTATCGTGATGCGGCTATGGTCGCCACGGCTGCCGAGAGCGCAGTGTGACCGGAAGGGAATGAGGGGGTAATACGAGTATTCCAAAGGCGTGGCTGATAATCACGCTGGGGACGCTCCCGCCTGATGGCGTATTTCATTGCCATGCTGACAGCAGATGTGATCATGTAGCTGCAGGCTGCCAAGCGGCCGGTATCAACAGCGTAGGTGTCGCTGCTTTTGCGAGGGGAGTAGCCTTGATAAAGCGCCCAGCCAGCCTCCACGAAAGGGGTTAAGAGGCTGATACTTTCCAGGGTGATGTCAAGGAATCGGCACCGATTATTTCCCTGCAGGGAAGCCGTCACCGCTGAATCGAGATTTACAGCACTGCCAATCAAGCCGCTGGAGGCCAGAAGCAGTGCCAGTACAATCCGGCGTGTATAAACCGGCTGTTTGCGGCTTACTACCTGAAGCCGAGGATGGATGCATGTTCGATGCCGTACGACGGTTGTTTCTCTCAGACCAAGCTAGCGAGCAGCATACAATGCCGGTCGCAACCTTCCGGCCAATCGGTTGAGGTAGCTCAGTGCGGCGCCGGGAGGTTCATTCCGAGGGCAAGAACAGGATTTCAATCCTCCGGTTCCGGGCTCTACCTTCCTCCGTGGTATTCGTATCCACGGGCTTATTTTCACCATAACCGGCTACAGTCATAAGTTTGGGATCGAGATTGCGCTGTTCAATCATGTAACGGGCAACGTTGGTAGCCCGGGCAGTGGACAGTTCCCAGTTGGTGGGATAAACCACGCGGAGTTTTTCGCCGATGGGTACGTTATCCGTATGACCTTCCACCAGGAGCCGTTGACCCGTCGAACTATTGAATGCATCCGCGACCCGGTCCAGTACCTGCTGACCTTCCTTCCGGATAAGGGATTCTCCGGAGCGAAACAAGACCCGATCCACAATGTGAGTTTGCCCTCCAGACTGTCGATCGTGATCTGACCAAGAGCGATGTCGGTTTCCAGCGCATTCACCAGCTGTTCGTAGTTTGTTTGCAGTGCGGCCACCCGTTCGGCGTTTGAGCGCTGCTCAGCATCAGCTTTGGAACGCAGCAGGTTATAGG
>JBHPIW010000086.1:0-3481 GCA_042568495.1 Fidelibacterota bacterium
GGTGCGCGAAAGAATAAATACCAGACAGAGCGACACAAAGGGACCAGGAGAAGATCAGGACAGGAATACACTATTTGATTAACAGCTAGCGAGCAACATAATAATAGCTCGCAGAGGTGGTATTCCAACAATAGATTTCTTACATTCCATTTCGGGATAATGGGTTAATAACCCATTTACGAGAAATAACATGAAAAGAGCGGGTACAGAACTAGGAAATCTGGCAGCGAACGTCCTTGCGTACGCACAGCTTAAGGGGAAAGAAGTCGTCCGCACCGGAGAGCTAGCCCCGGTGCTGGGGATTACCACTCCGCAAGAACGGGACCTGCTTCGCCGTTTATCGAGAAGGGGTTGGATCGTGAGACTCCAGCGGGGACTCTACCTGGTACCGCAGCGTATACCCGCGGGCGGCAAGTATCGTCCAGGCGTTGGCATTATCCTTGAGAAGCTTATGGACGAACTCAAGGGCAGATACCAGCTCGGTGGACCGACCGCATTCAACTATTATGGCTTCGATGACCAGATTCCCAGTATTACGTATGTTTATAATAACAGGATTTCCGGGAGGCGTAGAATCGGGAAACCGGGATTTCAGTTCATAAAAACGGGTGATGGGCGATTAGGGGCCGTGAAAAGAGTACCGACAAGGGAGGGCACGGAGATCATCTATGCTTCAAAATCAAGAACACTGATGGACTCGGTGTATGACTGGTCGAGGTTCAACAGTCTGCCAAGAGGGTATACCTGGATCAAACAGGAGATCCTTAAGGATCCGAAGATTGCACGTGATTTGGCAGAGACCACGGCCGAGTATGGAAACCAGGCTACGATACGAAGGATTGGTTATTTGCTCGAGCGTATACTTGACACCACTGAATATGAGGACAAACTCCAAGGCAAACTCCGCTCTTCCAAGTCACTGATACCATGGATTCCGGACAAGCCGGCGAAAGGAGCGACGAACAGGAAGTGGGGCGTGATCGCCAATGGTTGATGTCAAGTCGCCATACTACCCTTTTGATGACCCGGATATTTTACGGGAAGCATTGTCTTATTCCGAGGCGGATACGGGATTCACGGCGGGCCTGATCGAAAAGGATTTCTATTGTTCCGTAATCCTTCAATACCTATTTCAGGATGCAACGCCACTGGTGTTCAAAGGAGGCACCTGTCTGGGAAAAGTCTACTCAGATTTCTATAGGCTGAGTGAAGACCTGGACTTCGTAATCCCCATGGCTATCGACAGCAAGCTATCTGAGCGGCGTACCAAGATCGGGCTGATTAAGGAATTATTCAACGAGCTACCGTCCAAGCTACCGGGCATCACCATCGCCCAGGAATTCAGCGGACATAACAACTCAAGGCAATACATTGGTACCCTTGAGTATGAGTCCGTCGTTATGGAGACGAAAAGTACCATAAAGTTGGAGGTCAGTCTCCGGGAACCCCTCTTGCAAGCCCCTCTACAGGGCACTGCACGGACTCTGCTGACATATCCTTTTACCAGTCCCGCTACATACTATCCCCCAGTATCGGTGAAAGCCATAGCAAAGGAGGAGGCCTACACCGAAAAGGTCCGGGCCGCTCTAACCAGGCGTGAACCGGCCATACGAGACTTTTTTGACCTGTTCCATGCTTCGAGGGAGTTGGGTCTTGACCTTTTGACGCCAGAATTCATAAGTATGGTGAAAGAAAAACTCAAGGTCCCCGGGAACGAACAGGTCGATGTCTCGCCCGAACACAAGCGGGAGCTGGCGAGGCAATTGGAGGGCCAGCTGCGGCCGGTGCTCCGGCCGGACGATTTCGAAAAGTTTGACCTGGATGATGCCTTCCAGCTGGTCTGCGACATTGCCGAAGCTCTCCATTCATCTGCCGTGTAATACCCTGGTAAATGACCAATAACCGAGGGCACGATTGCTCTCAGGTCCTGGACCTCACCCTAATTCAGAATGCGCTGAAGAGACGAGATGCGCCCTGGCTAGATGCTGGGGCGGCGGTTTGTCGTTCGCCTGGTGCGCCTGGTGCGCGAAAAAAGCGACTAGCAAGAAGAAGACATAAGATCAAGAGTTGACCGCCAAGGGCACCGGAACGGGATGGCAGGCGACAGGAGGAGAGGTTGCGAAGAGATCGGTGGCTAATTCAGCAGTGGATTTTCAGTCCGTCGCTCTATCGTCGTGAGAAAGAAAAAGAGGGACAAGAGTAACTTGTGCGCTGTGCTTATTCCTCTACCGGTCGCAGCACGCCGTTCTCATCCTCTTTGGCGTACACCCATTTCTTTTGCTGCTGGTCGGGGATGGCGTACATATTCTTCAACTCGACCAAGGCATGCAGGGAATCATCAAGTGCAATGATCCTGTAGCGTGCCGAAATCGAGGCACTAAAGGAATCATTCCAGTCATAAGCGAAATTTGGCCCGTTGTAGCCGACCTTATAGCGTAGTGGCAGCAGGTTTCTTTTCAGTATCGTCACGCGGACGAAACTGGAATCCGTATTGAGCTTCCGCTGGATATCCAGATGCGGGAATCGGGGCAAATTCCAATACAGTATCCGGTTTCCTGCTTGCGCTCCCAGGAATATCATGACGAACTGTTGGTCAGGCTCATAGTTTTTCTTGTAAGTCAGGGCACAATTGGAGAACAAGACCAACAAGGTGATTACGGATAGAAATCTCGCCATATCTACCCCCTGCGTTGATGAAATGAAAATGATCTGGTTTGCATGCGCAGTGGATTTTCAGTCCGTCGCTCTCCCGTTGTGAAAAAGAAAAAGAGGGACAAAAAACAGGGACAATAGAGAGCGCTAGCTCTTAACCATTGCAGACAGGATTCCACTTGTTGACAAGATCTGTCTCTTCAGCCTTTCGGATTTTCTCGTCGTCGACACTCTGGTGAACATGGATATGTGTTGCGCCGTTCTGGCGTATGCATGGCATTTTATGGTGGTTATCAAACCTTTCGCTAAGGTCGCCAGTTTCACCTATATAAATGGGGAGCCAATGATTTGGCTTACTCTCTTTGGCAAAAATGTAGTTACCAGGACCGGCATCGAACGAGGTTCCAATAGGATAGATATAGTAGGTGTAGCTTTTGCCAGAAGCGCCAGTCCAGTTAATTGATCCTTGATGTGCTATATTGATCTCCACGATGATGTGTTAGAGGGTGTGGGGTACGCTCAAACCAATACCTATTCAGGTGTTGAACGTTTGTGACGACGGACTGGGACTGTTTTTCGACCCTTGCCGTCACCATCAGGTTTGGATCGTTTGTGAGGCTTCACAGGTACGACTTTCTTTCCTTTCTTGGTCTTGGTCATGATTTTGACCTCCATTAATTGAAGATTGTTTGATTCATTCTAAATGGTGAGCCATTAGTAAGGGGACCACTAGAAAATGCGGTGATTTCCTGTATGTTTTTTGAGGAGAGATTTCGCTAGAAGGACTGGAGATATGGTACATAACAATCGATTTAAATGACTATAGTAA
>JBHPIW010000087.1:0-3248 GCA_042568495.1 Fidelibacterota bacterium
TTTGTACACTTCCGCCTCGTTTTGAAGGATTTCAGCGAGAAGTCCGGGCTAGAACTGGATTATTGTGGTTAAGCACATATGCCAGTTCAAATCCCGGTACCATGGAGTCAAACACCATTACCTTTGATTATGACGAGATTGCTAAGGAAATCGGTGAGCATAAAAAGCTCATGGAGGTATTTAGGGTGGGCAGCGACAAGATGGCGGATTGTGTAAAGAATCTTGTTGAAGCGAGTGGCTAATATGGGATCAAATGGATGCTCCAGCACAATCTTATAAGTAATCTGCGGCACTTGCTGTAACTAATCCATATACTGATACCACCCCCTGCACCTGGAGTACCTATCCCTGAAAATGCAACCTGCCCCCCTGCTTGGTAAGCAGGGTCTCTATCCACCTTAATTAGACGGGAAGGGGGGAGAGTGTCAGCAGCCGTATGCTACAAATGGTATGCTACCTGACTTGCTTCTCGACGGAGAGCCCTACTTCAGGAGCACCATCTTGATGGACTTGCTGTACTCCGGCGTAACCAGCTGGGCGAGGTAAATGCTTTTTTAAGCCAATAGCCACTCAATGATTATGGCTTTCGTAGTCTGGGCTATTAGCTAATCTCAATTTAGCGATCGGTTATCTGCTATTCACGTAAGAGAGGCGATGATTTCCCGATACTCACTTTCCGCATATGCTCGAAGTGTCTCCGTACGCACATTGCCAAGGGTTGAAAGAGCAAGTGCTACCTTTGTTGCCGTTTCATCGTCTGGCGCCTCTGCGACAATAACCGCATCATACTGGCCATTCACCAGGTAAAACGCTTTTAATTCTGCCCCAAAAGCATTAAACGCTTTCTTAGCCGCATCAAGCCGACTGGGGCTCTCCTTGATATTCTCGATGCCCTTTTGCGTATATTGGATCAGTGTGATATAGGTGGCCAAGTTGTTTCCTCCTTTGTGTATGATCAATCAGCTACCAGCAAACTGCAGTTCCTCTGCGTTTTCAAAAGGAAATGTTCTACTTCAGCAGCACCATCTTGATGGACTTGGTATACTCGGGTGTCACCAGTCGAGCAATGTAGATGCCAGAGGGGATCTCACGTCCATTTTTATCCCGGCTATCCCAGATAACTTGCTGGTTGCCTAGCTCCATGTAGCCATCCACCAATCTTGCTACTTCTCGCCCCATAATGTCATACACTACCAGAGAGACGGCGCTCCCTTGAGGTAGATCATATCGGATCGTGGATACCGGATTGAAGGGATTAGGGTAGGCCGCATGCAAGGCATATTCGCTTGGCATAGCCTCGTTGGAAGTAGTCGAGACAGCTCCAGGTGTAGCGTTAATACCGGTAGTCAGTTCGCTCTCATTCAGATTTATATCCACTGCAGACAGGTAAGAGGTGTACGTCGTCCCATTTGCCAGCCCATTAATCGTATATGTTGTATCCAGTATATCAATGGTAGAGTCAATGAGGGAAATAGGAAACGGTGGAGTGCTCATATAAATCCTATAGCGGAGGAAGTCGGCTTCACTGTTGGGTGTCCAAGTGAGGGTGATTTGCTGGTCACCGGGTGTGGCGGTGAGGTTGGTGGGAGTAGCGGGGGAAGTAGTGTCTTCTAAATCCCAGCCACCTTCATGGTAGAGGGAGTTGATTTCGGTAGCACTTAGAGCTCGGTTATAAATCCGAACTTCAGAAATGTCTCCATTAAAGTGCTGTAATCCACTTGGATAAGCTCCGGCACCGATCGTAATTCCACCAGTGTTGCCCTTTGTATCGGTTATATCAACAATAGATAATGCGTCTTTTAGTAGGCCATCGAGATAAAGCTGACTCACTTCCCCCGCTTTTACTGCGGACACTCCATAATACCATCTGTTTGCTTGCAGAGTGTCCGCAGTGCGAACTAAGTAGGAATCGTACGCTCCGTTCCAAATACCATTTTGCAGCCTTTTTCTCGATGCTTCAGGATTGGATTCGTTGTTAACAGCCAGGCTATATGATTGCCATGAGTTTGTTCCTACTTCCCGATCCTTTATTATATGCAAATCACCAAAGTTATTTGTGAAAGCATTGATCCTGAACCAAACAGCTACGCTATAAGATTCAGTGGCAGCATCAAAAGAGAGTTCGCCGTTTGCCGGTACGTAAATATAATCATCCACTCCATCAAAACTGAAGGCGCCATTGGCATTCCCGAACCTGTCCGCAGTTAATGCAGCTCCATTAACGGACCCATGATACCCATTCCCGCTCGCATCATTGGCGTTTCCGTTGAAGGGGTAGTAGGCAATAAGGCCTGCATCCCATGATCCCGCTGAATACAAAGAGGCTATCTCAGCGTCTGTAATTCTTCGCTTCCAAAGTAGAATATCGTCAATGGAGCCATGGTAATAAAGATTATTGCCAAAGTGATCAGAGCTGATCCTGAGGGGTACCGGTCCACCCGCAGCCGGCCAATTATAGCAGGTGTACGAGCTAGCCCCAGCATAGGAGCCCTGAGAGACATCGTTAACAACCAGGTCGATCGTTTGATTAGGGCTATCGAATCTACCTACAATGTGATACCATTCGCCTGGGACCAGTGTCATGCTTCTAATCGTACCACCTTCGACGCAGTTAGCACCATTCACGTCCCCCTCCCAAACGTTGTACACCATCTTCCCGTCAATAATGCGAAACCCATAGTCCCACTGGGCATTTGCTTGTCGCTTTGAAAGAACGATACTCTCAGATAAAATAGACTCCGGTTTAATAAAGAACGAAATGGAGAAGGAACCACTGCCAAGTCTGTGATCGTCGGTTTCGGGGAAAGTGATGTAGTCATTGATTCCATCAAGACTATAGGCACTGTTGGCATTCCCAAACCTGTCTGTCGACAAGGTGGCCCCGTATACTATCCCATCATTCCCGTTTCCACTCTCATCATTGGCGTTGCTATTGAAGGGGTAATGGGCCACTAGACCAGAAGTGTCTCTGCTTGCACCTTCCGAAATCCATACTTGGATAATCTCCAACTCACTGGTATTTGTATCGAAGTAGGTAGGATTGCCTGCTGGCATTCGATTACCACAGCTGGGAGTCTGGGAGATTTTCTCGTAGAGGAAGGACGATAAGGGATCGCCAGGCACAACGTAAGTCAATCCGCAATTACCGAGAGAACCATTGACGATATTCTCATAAGCTGTTTCAGCGTCACCGCCAATGGTGAAGCCCCCACTGGAGCCATGGCAGCTCAGACAACCCGCATTCTGGA
>JBHPIW010000088.1:0-3206 GCA_042568495.1 Fidelibacterota bacterium
CCTGTGATAAAGGTGACAGGGATATCCACGGTCTGCCCGGCTAGTACTGTGCCGTAGACGGCAGATACTTTCAACCATGCCGGTCGCATATCTGTTCGGGTATACGAAAAGCCACCACCGGAACCGCCACTGGTCCAGCTATGTAATAAAATGTCGAAATACAGATCATCCGTTGTCAGGTGTACCGACATTGGCGCGCCGACCATATTCGGTGGTACCCATTCCACTGCTGGCCCCCAGACTTGATAATCATCAGGTACAAGGTCAACGGTACTCCCGAATGACCATTCAGTGCCTTCAGGCGATATAGAGTAATCATAATAGGTTTCGGTGGCGGCGTTGTAGATGCCCTGAGTAGTATCTCTTGTGATCCAAACATTGTTCGTGATCCGGTCCTGGCTGGCGGGATCGGTTGGATCCGCATAATCCTCCTTGGTGAACGTAACCGCGCCCAATCCAATATTATCCAGGACTATCTCATAATATAGATCCCCACCTCCATTGGTGTTATCAACGGTGAGAGTCTGGACGGACGAATCGCCTATGACCAGATCGGTATATAGGGAGTCAGGAGTAACCGCAATCTGGGCAGGATCAACGATAAAATCGGCCACCATGAAGTTCCCACTTGGAGCGATATTGTCGATCAATACTTCAGTATTTGCACCTGTATAGGTCCGACTATTTGGAAAACTGGAATAGCTAAAACTCGTGCTGGACGTCGAGCCGGGGTAGGGATCACCGGTGTCACCGGAACTCTCATCACGCTCAAGATTCCACAATCCGTCCGCCTGCTCAAGAGCCACCAGATAATGGCCGTTGTCCTCATAGCCGGGATACCATTCGTTGTCATTGGCATAGGCTGCGCCCTGGAGCGCCTCATCAATATGATAGATCAACAAGCCCTCGCTGGGCAGTGCAGTATCATATCCCAGCTGCTGACGGTTCTCTACGAGGAAATACTCATCACCAGGTATGCCATTGATCCAGACCCGGTGTACTTCGGCGCTGTCAGCTACCGGGGCAACAACGTAGCCGATCTCGTTGGTCAGCTTATCCATGGGATTGACATAGCCCATCTGAAAATGTGACCATGCATCGGGCAGGGCAGGAGAATCGCCGTCATTTCCATTCCAACTGCCGCCCGCCATGAGGCTCCAGCTACCCAGACCACGGGAATCGGTACCGGTCCCACCTATGCCATAATCGTACAGATCCGGCAATCCGAATACGGCATGCCCCATCTCATGAGCGTAGACCCCAATGGTCATATCACCGGGACTGGCCCAGTATTCAGGCTCTATGGAGTATCTGGATACAATCCCGCCATCATCCATTACCGTATCTGACACGGCCCAGGCATGGGACCAGATATTATTGCCTCCCGCATATTCTGCTCCCGTACCAGCATGCACGATGAATAGGGCATCTACAACATCATCACCATCATTATCGTATTGGGAAAAATCAACAGACCCATCAACAGCTCTTATTACATCCATGACCAATCCCTGGCTGTTTCGGGGATAGCTACCCATTCCGTTCTGGCCATTCTCATAGTAGCTGTACGTCTGGGGAGCCCGAATCCAACCGAGGGTGCTGGGTGCGTTAACTGTAACAATATCCAGCGTGCCGTAGCTGGCATCCTGGTAATAGTCCCAAAGAGTACCGGCACCCTGGTGGAATGCCAGTGTATCGAAGTAGACGGCGTTCGTCTGCCCGGTCTTATCCGAAAAATCAACTAGGATGAGCAGCGCCTTGTAGTCATTGGTGGGAGGAATTGCCGCACCAAGGGTTCTGGCAGGACTGATACCCTCAACCCTGAGTTGGTTGGACAACGAAGGTGCCGACCAGGGCGCATTGACTCCTCGGGCACGAATTTCATCAAACTGCCTTAAAAAATACGGTTGTGAGATCTCACCCCTGGCTATCATTTCCCGCACTCTCGGATGAGGGGGAATGGAACCATGAAGGCTAATGCCCATAATAAAGGTTAGTAGTAGAAAGAAAATTCCGTGGCGTGTTTTCATTAGTCCTGCCTATCAATTCCTAACGAATTAGGGTTGGCTATCCAGCAACGCAGCATGGGTACAGCATAAAGTGGATGCGTACATATCACCCACAATTTACTCTGCGAAACCATCAGTGATTTGATGCGTGGTGGTTAGCCCGAAACATCGGTTAAATGTACTTGTATCACCGGAAGGGTGCAAGATGTAGAGAGCCATACTGAAGGGTATGTGATCCAAATCACTGGAATGATGGAATACGGGTCCTACTGGTCTGTTGACGGCTGGGAATATATCTTTTGTTGTACGACTTGTGACTTCCTATTACCAGTCCCCCTTTTACCAATGCCCTTCGTGTACCCGTTTGGGATCAAACTGCGTTCGCGGCTGTTTTTTCTCTGCGGGATATCCAAGGGCAACCAGCGACAAAATCTCCTTGTCATTGGGCACTCCCAGCAATTGTTTCAGCGGCTGCTTCCGCTCTTCCCTTGGATGCACTCCCAACCAGACCGTACCCAGCCCCAGGGCAGTGCCGGCCAGCAGGATGTTCTGAGTGGCGGCGGAGCAATCCTGCGGCCAATAGTGGGGGGAAATGGCTGGATCGCCGCAGACCGCGATCACAAGTGGTGCTTCATAGCACATCTTGGCATACGGATGGACCTCCGCGATCCGATTCAAAGTCTCCCGTTCCATAACGACGATGAAATGCCAGGGCTGGGCATTGTTGGCGGAGGGAGCCGCCATGGCTGCTTCAAGTATCATCCGAACCTTCTCATTCTCCACAGGATTGGAATGAAATCTGCGGATACTTCGGCGGGCGAAGATCCAGTCCAGTGCCTGTTTGATCATAACGACCTCCTTCGGGGCAACTGATCTGCGAGGCCTTCTGCGAAGACTCTGTCTCAGCCAATTCAGACCGTAACCGATGTAAAACCATTGGTACTTCATATGCGATGGGGGCCAAAATAACGAATCCGATATTAGAATCTCAGCCCCATCATCACCAAGTTAAGACTGACCACGGATATTTATATCTCTAGGTTGATTCATCCCCGATCCTACCCTAAACTGCCTACAATGGCAACTGTATTAGCCCTCGATTTTGACGGTGTCATCTGCGATAGCGTAGATGAGTGCCTGATCACTGCCTGCAACGCATGGAACTCGTTCCAGGGCGGCTCAGACTGGATCACCACG
>JBHPIW010000089.1:0-3148 GCA_042568495.1 Fidelibacterota bacterium
CTCGATACCCCGTAATTGGTCTTCCAGGCTACTGGATATGAGCCCTTCATTTACGGTGAGAGATTCCTTTATTGTCCTATCGACCATTTCACCAGCAAAACGAGGGCATATACCGCTATAATGCTAATAACTATGACGTATTGTCCCCATGCTCTTTCTTTGTAGCGTTTGAAGGCACTCATAATAGTTGCCTGGGACCAAGGATGTGAGGACAAGAGGCATAGTCCATAGTCCACTCGAATCGCAAAAAGCCCCAGGCTGAGGAATGATAATAATGAGACGACACATATGCAAGTAAAATGGTAACTTGTCGCTCAGGCAGAGATTATCTAGCCAAGGGAGAGTTCAATGGCTGAAGACAAAGAAACCGTCACCCTGGAAGATCTTGTTTATGCGGAAATGATCCAAAGCGAAGCAATAGTCCGATTGCTGGTGGCCAAGGGCATTATAACAAAAGAGGAATTTATGGAAGAGGTGAAAGCTGTGAATAGTGAGCAGACCATGGGACAAGCACATCCCCAGGCGGCCGTTTCGTGAGAATCACAAGACTTAACGAAGAGAATAGATTCATGAGACGACACTACCTGATCTTTCTACTGCTTTTATCTTGTGCTTATTCCCAAGTCCAGACCACAATCGGCGAGGGCTTAACCGGTCAAGATTTGGCCAGTTACGTCGTGACTAATTACAAGCCATCAACAACGCTGGGCTACACAGATGCCAGGGACACTATGTATGCCATTATTGATTTGCGGCAGGCAAACCAATTGGCGGGGGTGTATTCAGGATTCGCTATCACCCTTGACTTATCTCTGGACCCGAGCACTGATGCCTACAACAAGGGCATTAACGCCGAACACACCTGGCCTCAAAGCATGGGGGCCGATGTTGAGCCTCAAAAGAGCGATCTGCACCACTTGTTCCCAGCCAAGGACAACGTCAACTCATCAAGAAGTAACGATCCATTTGGTGAAATCCCCGATGCGAACACCGACAAATGGTACCGGTATACTGAAGTTCTGGAATCAATCCCAACAGCGAACATCGACGAATACGCAGAAAAAGAGAACGACGATCCAGATAAGTTTGAGCCTAGGGAAATTCACAAGGGGGATGCTGCCAGGGCTGTGTTCTACTTCTATTTAATGTATCAAGATGCCGCGGATCAAGCCTTCTGGAACGTACAGAAGGATATTCTCCTCCAATGGCACTACTATGATCCTGTTGATGAGTGGGAGTATAATCGAACCAATGCAATAGCCAACTATCAGGATTTCCCAAACCCGTTTGTGCTGGATTCGACGTTAGCGAGAAGGATTTGGGTGGGTGATACTCCTATTGGCACGAGTGGCGATATTTCTCCGCCACAACAATTCTACCTTCATTCCAATTACCCGAATCCTTTTAACACAAGGACAACCATCCGATTTGAATTATCTGCAGCCAACCATATCAGATTAGGGATTTTCAACATCCAGGGCATAGAGGTGGCTCGATTGGCAGATAGTCATTATGCAAATGGGGATCATCAGGTCCTTTGGGACGGGGGAACCACGGATGGATGTGAAGCTTCCACTGGCATCTACATCGCCCGACTGGTTACACCGGAATCTGCCAGGTCCATCAAGATGGTGCTGCTTAAGTAGGGTGAAAGGCATAAATGCAATTCTGATGAAGCCCCGGCCATTCCGGGCCTTTTTGCGATAGCAATCCATAGGTGAGGCCTAATGTCTCTACTAACTTATAGTCTAACGAATTCATGTTGCTCTGAAGACGTATATCGAACCTGGAAAGCCTTTATCTGGCTTGATAGAAAAGGAAAGGCGTTGTTACGCCCATGGGAAGTAAGTCCAATCGAGTATTAGGCAATTATCTGGCAGAGATCTGCAAGTATGAACCGCTGAAGCCGGAGAAAGAAGTTGAGCTTACTCGGCGGATCAAGAAAGGGGACAAGCGGGCGCAGCACGAGTTAATCGTGTCCAATTTGCGCTTTGTGGTGAGTGTCGCTAAAAAGTTCCAGAGCCGGGGCCGCCCGTTAGAAGACCTGATTTGCGAGGGGAATCTGGGTCTTATCAAGGCTGCGGAGAGATTCGATGAGACACGGGGATTCAAGTTCATTTCCTATGCTGTATGGTGGATCCGTCAGTCCATCCACCTGTCTCTGTCCGAACATTCCCGCATGATACGAGTCCCTCTCAACCGGCAGAGCGATATCACTAAGATCGTGAAAGCGGCTGAAGAACTTGGGCATCAATACGAACGCCGGGCCCTTGTGGAGGAAATCGCCAAGCATGTAGACAAGGAGCCCCACGAAGTGGCGAATACCATGCAAATCAGCTGGCACCACCAGTCGCTGGATACGCCTTTCTCCGACTTTGATTCCAACTCCCTCATTGATATTATACCTGATCCAGAGTTGCAGGAGCTGGACGATAACCTCTTCGATGATTCTCTTAAAGAGGATATCCGGTTAGTCCTCGCTACCCTCAAGGATCGAGAGCGAGCTGTTCTTAAAATGTACTTTGGAATCGACCAGGATTATGCCCTGACGCTGAATGAGGTTGGGGAAAGGTTCAATCTCACCCGTGAGCGGGTTCGGCAAATCAAGGAAAAGGCCATCCGCCGCCTGCAGCATATATCCCGCAGCGTCCATCTGCGGCCATACCTATAGACACCCGGCCGAGATATTCACCATATAACGTGCGAAATCTCCTGAATATCCTGGCAAAACTGCTGCTTTTCTCCTGAATAACCAAAGAAATACAGTGAATTTCCCAGCACTTTATCCGTGATATCTCTATCCTCCTTGTTAGCCATTCTTTGCTAGTCAATTGACATTTAAATGATAGATAATTATATTTGGATAATAATTCCAAAAGACAAGCTGAGAGTCGCGCGGTATAATAATCGGTATCTGTGGGGGGTACCTGCTCCCCACCCCTTGACTTTGATGATCCAAGATGTTTTCATCCATGAATTCAATCCCATAATATTAAAGAAATGTAATGGAGATCACATTTTTGTATAATTCACGTGCTTATTTTCACCTTGGGGAGAGAGTCCAATCAAGCTATCCATGCATTGCTCATCATCGAAGCTATGCCTTTTTGCTTTCAATAGCATGTTAGCTAAAAAAGAATTGAACTGA
>JBHPIW010000009.1:0-84023 GCA_042568495.1 Fidelibacterota bacterium
CTGGTGAATTCTCAGAGGCTGCAAAGATGTTACGTGAGTGCTTGGCCGTTGAGCCAAAAAGTCGAGAAGCGAGGGAATTGCTGGCTTTGGCTCTGGCAAAACAAACTCAGTGGGAAGAACTGTTGGAGGTACTCCTTGAGATCCGGCAACCTTACCCCGATCACCTCCGCGAATTAAAGGGTATGGCATTGATGAAGGAGCAACGGTATGCAGAGGCGATCACTCACTATGAGGCTTGGCTGGCAGATATGCCCGAGAATGAGCAGCTTCGCCGAAGACTCGCCGGACTTTACGGTAAATTGGGGGATCGAGAGACTGCCGAACGTCTACTCCGTGGTGAGTAGTTAATACAGTGGTCTGCTTCAGAACGGTCAGGCCCCATATGCCCATTGGGAAGGTGGCCACAATACAGGTGCGGGGACAATGGATGAATCCTACACGTTCGTAGGTTGCCATGCAATACGGGTACAGAAGTCAATATGAATAAATTTTACGCCCTTCTTGGTCTAATTCTCTGCTCCACACTCTCTAGCGGCGATCTACCTGGTGGAGCACCCAGACCGAATACGCCATTTATCGAGCCGTATATACTACTGGGGGAAAGTGGAAAAAGCATTGATATTACGGCGAAGAAGATAATTGGCCGGTTCTTTATGCGGAACATAGAGGTTTTGGGTAAATATTCGCCTGCCAACGATCCGGATCGTTATGTATTAGTGGTTACACATCCTGAGCTGCAAAAAGCGGTACGCTCCGATCATCCGGCATCTGCCTTCACTGCCGTTATTCGGATTGGGATTACAACTGAGGGCCAAATGACCTACGTGTCGTGCCAGAATCCCGAATATTGGGCGAATGCCTTACTACAGGAAACATATGTGGAGTATGCAGACAATTTTATACGTATGAATGGGTACTTGCTTGATGCAATGCCCAAAATGCGGGGTCGATTTAGACGCACGTTTGGCGGAAATCAGGCGGATGGACTCACCCTCGAAGAGGTTCGTCAGTATCAGTATAATCGTCGGACTGAAAGTCTGGAAGACGCGATTACGCTGATACAATTCGACTCTTATCTACAGGCCGTTGCGAACCTGGAGCAGAGAATGGAAACATCGAAATCGATGGAAAAAGTGTTTGAACTGGAATTTCCCAAACAGGAGTTCAAGCTTATCGGAATCGCCCTGAAGAATCCTCCCTTGGAACAGCGAATATTGGAACAGCTGGACAGCGATAAACTCAAGCGCACGGCAAGCCTTCCACTTGAAATACTTGTGGAGGGTAAACGGGTACTCATGCTATCACCCAGGTATCGCCTGCCATTGAGTTTTCCAGACCTGGACCGGAAATCATTTCGTCAGTTGAAGAAATTGCAGCAGGAACTGATCCAGACCTTATCTACACTCGTGAATTGACCAATATAAAATATCCATTGTAGAATCCGGGCTTTGATGGCTGTCTATTGGTTGACTGATGTGAATAGTCCAGCCGGATTTTTGCCTAAACGAAAAGGTCCAAGAGGTTTAGTTCGGAGGGGGACTGATTTGTTTGCTTTTCTTCGCTAGATTCATCAGTTGGTCGTGATTCTTCCACTCTTTGCTGAGTAATCTCCATCCGAGCTTCAAATTCCAGGCGATTGGCGTCCGAGGCTACGCTACGATCCTGGGCTGAGGGATCACTGGGTGCCAGTGCAGCACGACGTACAGTTTGAGCTTTCTGGATGGTTGCCTCCGGATCATCCGGTACTTTGGAGGTATCGATCTGTACCTCGCCACTGACGGCATATAGCTTGCCATCAGGTCCAAGTTCAAATTGAAATTGTGCACGACTTTTTATGTAGCGACCTCCCGCCGTAACATGGGCTTGTTCATGACGCCGCACCCTGGTATCCTGCTCCTTAAGCTCCCTCACCTGCTCCTTCTCTTCAGGAGTAAGATCAGTTGAACCTGGATTCTTCGTTGTGCTGTCTGGCTCTGATGCCGCGGTATCTGATGATGCTGAGTCTGGTTTGCCGCGTTCCGTGGTTTCATCGGTTCTACCAGGAACTATTTCATTGATTACCGCAGCGCCCCGTGTACTGGCTATCTCCTTGTCTCGCTCCCACTTTGAAGTGCTATCCGGTAATCCATCATCGCCTTGATCGGTTTTCCTGACATTGCCCGGCTGGGAATCATCCCCAGTCCAACTTGCTGCCGGGGTGGAGTCGGGAATGAGTGAAGTGAAGGGATTAACTGGCAATAATTCCATCACGTCAATCCAGGTTCTTAATATTCAACAGTGAGACTTTCATGTTCTCGAGAGTTTGGCATTTGTATCCAAAAAAACTCCTCCACATTCGTTATCGGATGATTTATGGCAGACTTTAGGATTATTTCAGTTGGCATATTATTTAGAAGTATTGATTTCGGGGAATCCATAGGCGAAACCGGGAGGTTGCTCTTGCACCAAATATCCCTTCTACGTAACGTCCATTCCAGCGCAACTATTGCTTCCAGCAGCTCTTCAGGAAGACTGGAGCACTATTGCGATGTATGCTAGATTTCTAATAGGTATTCCATAACGGGGGAGTACAGGTGTACCGAAAGACCAGAATTGTTGCGACTGTTGGACCAGCATCTATCGGGCAGGAGACCATACGAGATTTGCTCAGGGCTGGAGTGGATGTATTTCGTATAAATACATCTCATACAACTCGAGATGAGATTGTTGCTTTGATCCAGTTATTGCGTCGCTCGACGGAAGAAGAGGACGTCGTACCAGGTATCCTCCTGGATCTGGCTGGTCCCAAGATTCGAGTCAGCGAATTGCCGGATAAAGGTCTTGAATTGATGGAAGGGGACGAATTGACATTGGGTACAGGTTCTATTCCTGATATCAAGATACGACCAGACGTGACTTTCGAAGCTGTTGCCAATGATGCCAAGGTCATGCTGGATGATGGACGAATAGAGTTGAAGGTAGTTGCTCATGAACCACCATCTGTTCTCAGATTACGGGTGGTCTATGGTGGGCATTTGACAACCAACAAAGGAGTGAATTTTCCCGGAGTCACCCTCGGGGTGCCGACGCTGACCGAACGTGATGAAGATAATTTACGTGTGGGGTTAAAGGAGGGAGTCGATTGGGTAGCTCTGTCTTTCGTCCGGTCGCCTGAAGATCGCAAGGCGATTGATCGGATCTTTAAGGAGGAAGAACGATCTGTTCCTGTGATGGCCAAGGTGGAAAAGCCGGAGGCTATCAATAAACTGAACGAGATTGTCCAAACGTTTGATGGGATAATGGTTGCCAGGGGGGATCTTGGTGTGGAGATGCCTTTAGAGGAAGTGCCGCTTATCCAAAAGCAGATTATTGGAGTATGCAATGTTGCGGGAAAACCGGTGATAACGGCTACCCAGTTACTGGAAAGTATGGTCACAGCACCGTCACCAACCAGAGCAGAAGTAAATGATGTCGCAAATGCTATCTATGATGGTACTGACGCTGTTATGCTATCCAGCGAGACGGCCATCGGCAAATATCCCGTTAAATCTGTGGAAATGCTTCGCGCTGTAGCAGCTGCCACGGAAGAGGCTGCAAGAGGTACTGGTGTTCGACGTAGAGCGGACTACCAAATTCAAGGTATAGGTGCCTCGATCAGTCATGCTGCATGCAGTATTGCGGCTGAACGTGACATTCCGGTGATCGTCACGATGACCCATACTGGCAGCACCGCCAGGAATATTTCCCGGTTCCGCCCCAAATCCCGTATCGTAGCCCTATCTCCATTTATTTCTACATGCCGGCAATTACAGCTTAGTTGGGGTGTTACATCACTGCATGTGAGAGAATACGCCACAACCGATGAAATGATTACCACAGCGGAGCAGCTATTATTAAAGAAGAAGTTCGTGCAACCAGGGGACTATTTCATACTCACTGCTGGAGTGCCGATCGGGCAGCCAGGGACAACGAACCTTTTGAAAGTCCAGCAGGTTCATTCTGCATAGACGTCGTGATTCGACGTGAAGACGATAACTCTGTATCCGGGCGGAGAAGTTTCACAAGGTGTGATTAAAGTGTGAACGGAATCAAAACCTCAGTATTGGAGATCAGCCGCACGTTTGGTCTCCAAGCGACTATTTCGAAAACCGTTTCCTGTTTAGTCTTTCCATTGGACATCAGTTCAAGTTGAGTGGGCGGGGAGCTAGGTCTGGGGAGCTGATCTACCCGCTTGAATCCTTCTGCGAGAACTAAGACCGGGATTCCCTCAAGTTCAGCATAATCAACAAAATTCTTTGATCCAACCTTATTGATGAATTCGTTTAGGTCCCATTGGTCTGCTCCCAATGCTATGGCCTGCACTTTTTGCATTCTTCCGGGCAAATCGCTGTCCTTTACCAGCGTTGCCCGAATCCCAGATTCATGAAGCGCTTTTGCCTGATTCGCTCCTTCACCTCCCGGTAAGGATTCCGCACATAATACCTTTAGCGTGGTGTGTGCAGATGTAACTGCATGACGGATAACGGAGCTGTTACTGAGGGTGAGAATCACTTGGTACTGCCTCAGAGTAACTGATCCCGTATTAATCGTGTCTTGAGTCTGCTTCCGGAATTGAGTGGCAATATCACTTAGTGTGCATTCACTTTGTTCGAACTGGGCAAGCACATGTCTCCATACCGCCATAATTGGAAATGCACTCCGGCAAGCTTTTAAACCAGCCAGCACGACTTCTTCAGTCTGGTCTTCAGATAATTCTACAAATTGATAAAAGAGGGCTGAAGCCCCGTCAGTGCGATTCTGGAGTATTTCTAGAAAAGGAGAATCCTGTTGGTTGTCCTTTTGCACTATATCAGGTTTTAGTCTTCAGAGACAGCAAAATGTGAGTATCCAGAGGATGGGCGGGAACCTATTTGAATTTCACCGCCGTACCGTACACTACGATCTCTGCTGCATTACTCATCACTGTTGCGCTAGTGAACCGGATCCCCACAATACCATCCGCATTCAGAGTCTCGGCATTTGCGACCATACGGTCCAATGCCTGCTCACGGGCCTCGGCCATCATTTTGGTGTATTCTGCCACCTCACCACCAACAACATTCCGGAATGCTGCCATAATATCTTTGCCGAGGTGGCGCGCTCGGATTGTATTACCACGTACAAGGCCTAGTGTCTCTCCGATTGCATGATCCTCATAACGGTCTTGAGTCGTCAACAACATAGATACCTCACTTGTCAATGTTCTTTGAGTAGTAGTCGTCTTCCTTATTTGCCAACCTTTCTTTTAGCACCTTTATAAAAAGGAGGCCAAATCCAAAAAGAACAACCAGTCCTATTATGCCATATGGGAAAGCCACAATAAGTCCTGCAAATATTCCGATGATCCATAGGATTGCTACACTACCAATGAGTATATATCCAAGAATTTCCATGCCTACCTCGTGGAATTGTTGATCAGATGGAATTTACCACTAATCAGAGCACCACACTCCTGGAATCACACCAACCTACGCATTCAGCTTTGGTGCTGGTATCGGGGGGGAATGAAATTCAGCAGATATTCGCCAGTGTTTCTTTTATCATGCTGAGTAGATCAGGTATCGATGAGAGAAGAATTAGTGCCCCTTCATGTCCAGGGATTGCCGGAGGAGTGTCCCATCCCAATAGAAAGAGAGGTTTGTGATTCTTTAATGATAGCGCTATCTCGGATATCGTACCTGCTCCTCCAGGTAGGGCAACCACCACATCGGAGGACAGTATATTGATGACATTTCGGCCATCACCTAAACCGGTTCGAATGGGTATGGTTAAATAAGAAGAGGCTCGCTCCAGGCTGCTATCAGGTAAGACTCCTACAACCAGCCCTCCCGAATCCTTTGCCCCATGTGACACTGCGTCCATGATCCCTTCGTTTCGTCCCCCATTCAGTACGATCCATCCTTCCCCCGCAAGTGCTCCTCCCAGTCGATAAGCCAAATCTGATGTTTCGGGAGAAACGCTCCCGCCACCCATAACTCCTATAATGGCTGGACGGTTCATCAACCTGGCTAACGGGGGGGCTAAACTATTGTCATCACAATAGCACTAACAGTGGGCATTACAAAGTTATCCTCAACGACAGGTGCAGCTTCCATAGCCGTAGCCGTGAAAGCACCCAGTAACCCAATGGGCAGAGTAATGAGCCCTAATGTATTATACAGAACGGCTATTGTAGTACATGTAATCAGGCAGCTAATGACACCACTCCAGGTCTTATCCAAGAATCCCTTTCCCCCAACAGTTTTTCCAATGCACCAAGCCAGCAGATCACCGAAGATGACGAACAGGATAGCAAGCGCCGCAATATTCGGTGGGAAGAATAGCAATATCAGCAACGATGAGAACAGGAATACAACCATGGATGATATCCGGGATTCCTCGGTTTTCTTATATGGCAGTGGAAATCGATTGAATCTATGAAAGAAGCGGATGACCTCGATTACGGAGAAAAAGATGAGCACTATTGCCAGCACGCCAATTGTAATCGGCTTGGAGAAGAAAATGCCAATGGGGAACACCGCGGCAAATGGTCGTAACCACTTTCTTAATAATAATTTGCGTTCATCGTCACTCATGTTCTGAATAGTTGCTTGTAACAACTTATAAATTCTATGGCCGATATTGGACAGACCGATGATAAAGAACATTATGCTATGGAGAGTAATACCGAAAAACAATAATACCTCGTTCATGAGCAAGGGAACAATTAACAGTGCAAGAGGTACCGCCGATCGGTTGGTATTATATAGAGAAAAAAAGATAATAAACATAAGAATTAGGGTTGGCACAAATATATAGGCGAAGCGGTTATCAAGAGCAGTTAAACGTCCCAGGGCATAGAATCCAAGTGAAACGAGAGTCGCCAGTCCTTCGCCTCCCCGGAAACCCAGGTAGAATGGGAACAGATGGCCAATAAATGCAGCAAAACCTGCAGCATACGCTACGGGCTCGGACACACCCAACGTGAGTGCGAGGAAGATGGCTAACGGGGCTTTTAGTAGATCATAGAGCGCCACGCCAACTGCAGCCGGATAGCCCATGATATTGATAACGTTCGTGATGCCCGGATTGCCGGTACCCTTTTCGCGGATATCATAGCCCCTTGCTCGTGCCAGAAAATAGGCCGGCAATAGACTACCTAGGGTGTAGCCGATAATGAGTGAAAGAGCACTCCTGATTACTATTTCCATTCTACGATACCAGTATTGTTTTGCACTGTACTATCCCGGTTTGCCAATCAGCAGGACTTGTATCACTAGTTAACCGTGCCTCTTTCAGAGGACGCTTCAAAGGCGACGACTGGAGAATCCATCAGCGCCCAAAAAGATGATTATTAGATAAAATTTAATAAAGAATCGAGAAGGAAGCACATTGTCCTGTTGCAATCCCGTCGATATTGCCTAACTTTGGCCCTGAAAATGAGGTCCCATACCAAATCACGTGTAAGGGAACGAGTCAATTCCCGAACTGCCTAGAGCCTCCGCAAGGAGGTTTTCTTTTATTCAGGAGAAGGTTCTAGTGAAAAAAATAAAAGCTACGCTCATGGATGCCGCAGCGATTGAGCGAACAATAGCAAGGCTGGCCCATGAGATCATTGAACACCACCAGGATTTGAGCAGATTGGCTCTAGTCGGTATCCAGCATCGTGGTGAATTTTTGGCAAAGCGTTTGGCGTCGCTAATCGAAAATCACTGTAAGACTGAGTTGATGTTCGGTACTGTTGACGTAACCTTTCACCGGGACGACTTCCGAACACGTCTCTCATCGCCCGAGATAGGTCCCACCAGAATTCCATTCGGTGTTGATGATCTTCGTATTGTGCTCGTTGATGACGTCCTCTATACTGGAAGAACCGTGCGAGCGGCTATGAACAGTCTGATGGATTTTGGCCGACCGGCTGCGGTTGAACTTGCAGTGTTGGTAGATCGCGGCGGTCGTGAGCTGCCGATACAGGCCGATTATGTGGGACTTGGCCGGGCTACATCAGTCAACGAGCATATCCATGTCCATGTTGCAGAAACCGATGAGAAGGATGAAGTTCTTCTCGTGGAGTATAGCGAGTGAGCGAAACCACTATTTCATTGAAGCATCTTTTGGGGCTGGAGGGCGTATCGCGAAACGATATCCAAATATTCTTGGATACCGGCTTTCGTTTTCGAGAAATCCTGGATCGTCCTATCAAAAAGGTCCCCACCTTAACGGGTATTAATATTGTAAACCTCTTTTTTGAGAGCTCAACTCGTACCCGAATGTCGTTTGAGTTGGCGGAGAAGCGTCTGAGTGCAGATGTAATCAATTTTTCCGCCAGCACCTCCAGCCTAAGCAAGGGTGAAGGTTTGAAGGATACCATCCAGAATATCCATGCCATGAAAATGGATGCTGTAGTCATGCGTCATCCAGTGCCAGGCTCTACCGTGCAACTGAGCAAGTTTGTGGACGCAGTAGTAATCAATGCCGGGGATGGTACTCATGAACATCCTACCCAGGGACTGTTGGATATAATGTCTCTCCACGAGCAATTCGGTAAGTTGGAAGGACTGAAGATAGCTATCCTTGGGGATATCGCCCATAGTAGAGTAGCTCTGTCCAATATTTTTGGCTTAACGGCAATGGGTGCCTCGGTAACTGTGTGCGGTCCTGGCCATCTAATCCCACCTCATGTTAAGGATCTGGGAATAGCTGTAAATCTTGATGTGGATGAGGTGCTGCAATGGGCGGATGCAATCAATGTACTCCGAATCCAGCGTGAAAGAATGGGGCAAGGAATCATCCCTTCGGTACGGGAATATCGCAGTCGCTTCGGCATAACCAGCGAAAGATTGGAACGGCACAAGAAAGAAATCATTATTTTGCATCCAGGACCAATGAATCGTGGCGTTGAGATCGATAGTGATGTCGCTGATGGTGATCAAGCCATAATACTGGATCAGGTCCTGAATGGAGTAGCGGTACGAATGAGTGTATTATATCATTTACTAGCACCCCATCCGACTGTGGAGATATCTGATGAGTAGGATTGAAACCCTTCCCCGGGATGTTCTGATTCGGGGTGGCCAACTCTATGATCCTGCCACCCGTAAGAGTAAAAAGGCGGATCTAGGGATTAGAAACGGCAAAATTATCGAAGTGAAGGAGATTGATACGTCCAAGGCTGAAGTGATCGAAGCCGAAGGGTGTATTATTAGCCACGGATTCATTGATATTCACGCTCATTTTCGTGAACCTGGACGTGAGGATAAGGAAACACTCACGACCGGCTCGCGTGCCGCTTTAGCGGGGGGATTCACCAGGGTATGTGTGATGCCAAATACAGATCCACCAATCGATAATCCTGAGGGAGTTCTTTTTATTCTTGAACGTGCTCAAGATTTACCGGTGCAGATTTATCCAATTGGGGCAATAACATGGGACCAGAAAGGTGAGGAACTGGCTGAGATACTGGAGATGAAATCAGCAGGGGCGGTGGCATTTTCAGATGATGGAAATCCCATCCAGGATGGGCAAGTTCTCCGCAGGGCACTCCATTATTCCCGCGATCTTGGTGTTCCTATTATAAACCACGCTGAAGATATCCGCCTACGCGCTGATGGGATTATGAACGAGGGTGCACTCTCCACCAGAATGGGACTGCCCGGCAATCCAGCCATGGCCGAAGCTGTGATGATCTACAGAGATCTCCTATTGGCTGAGGACACCGATGGTCGTATGCATATTCCACATGTTAGTACAGCTTCAGGTGTGGAACTGCTGCGACAGTTTAAAGCACGTGCTGTAAGAATTACTGCGGAGGCCACACCACACCATCTGGGTTTGACAGAAGAGGCTATACGTCCGTTCAATACTCATGCGAAAGTTGCCCCCCCACTAAGAACTGAGCAAGACCGGCAAGCGGTGGTCGACGGATTGAAGGATGGAACCATAGATTGTATTGCTACTGATCACGCCCCTCATACTGTCGAGGAAAAGGAACAGGATATTGTCCGTGCCCCGTCCGGTATGATCGGATTGGAATCTGCTTTTGGTATGGCTCACACCGTCTTACGTGAGGAGGGGATGACGACCGAAGAAGTGATAGACCTCTTTACTACCAGACCTGCTGAGATTATGAATTTGAGCCTGTCCTCATTCGAACCCGGTCAATTGGCAGAATTGGCAGTGGTGCAGCCGGATGAAGAATGGACTTTCCGCCGGGAAGACATTTTTTCACGCTCGCGGAATACGCCGATGATAGGTATGGTTTTCAAGGGACGTGTCAAAACTGCCATAAACCGGAATACTTGGTTTACGGTTTAGGAAAGTACTTGACGTAATCTCGTGAATACCGCTAAATTTTCCTGCTTAGGAAGTTTTAATTTATGAAGACTTACTCTCTAAAAGCTAAAGACATTAATAAAACCTGGTACGTAGCGGATGCCGAGGGACAGGTGCTTGGTCGACTCGCCAGTCGCGTTGCTACCGTGCTTCGCGGAAAACACAAGCCAAGTTTTTCACCGCACCTGGATATGGGTGATTTTGTAATTATTACCAATGCAGAGAAAATCAAAGTGACCGGTGATAAAGAAAACCAGAAAATCTACTGGCACCACAGTGGATTTCCGGGTGGTCAGAAAATGAGAAACCTCGACTCTGTTCGAAAGAAGCATCCGGAGAGGATCATTGAGGGCGCTGTACGCGGCATGTTGCCCCACAACCGGTTGGGGAGACAGATGCTCCGACATTTAAAGGTATATACCGGTACCGACCATCCTCATCAGGCACAACAACCACAACCTCTGGATATATAGGCGATTCATGACAAAAGTCCTTGCGCGGACAATTGGAAGACGTAAGTCTGCTGTTGCCAGGGTGCGGCTTGATAATGGGAAAGGCACTATTTCCATTAATAAGCGTACCCTTGATGAATACTTTCCCCGTGTAACTCACAGAGAACATTTATTGGCGCCTTTACTCAAGGTAGCGGGAATCGATCAGTATGATATAAACATCACCGTCCGTGGTGGAGGTTCTACTGGCCAGGCCGGTGCAATACGATTGGCCATCGCTCGTGCTTTGGAGCAGGTAAATGAGGATTTTAGGGCAGCTCTCAAGCAGGGAGGCTTTCTAACTCGGGACGCGCGAGAAGTGGAACGGAAGAAATATGGTCGGCCCGGTGCCCGTAAGCGATTCCAATTCTCAAAACGTTAACACATTCAATAAAAAAAGGATCGTATGGTATTATCATCTCAGGTAACGGTTGAGAACCTGATCAGTACTGGTGCTCATTTCGGCCATCTTACAAGACGCTGGCACCCCAAGTATGCTCCATATATTTTTATGGAAAAGAATGGCATCCACATCATTGACATTCAACAGACAATTAACTGTCTACAACGTGCAGTCGAGGTGGTTACTAAGATTGTCCGAGAAGGTGGGACAGTACTATTTATCGGCACCAAGAAACAGGCCAAGGATGTATTGCAGCGTGAGGCTGACCGCTCAGGGATGTATTATGTCGTGGAACGTTGGTTGGGAGGCACCCTTACAAATTTTTCCACGATAAAACGGAGTATCAAGCGCCTTCAGCAGTTGGAGAAAGATGCGGATACCTTATATCAGACTCTTACAAAAAAGGAAATCCTGCGACTCGAACGAGAACGCATCCGTCTGTCGGATCAACATCGTGGCATCAAGGATATGAAACAGCTGCCAGATATCGTCTATATCGTTGATGCTCAACATGAAGCTACTGCAGTCAAGGAAGCAAAGCGATTGGAGATTCCGATCATTGCACTTGTCGATAGTAATACTGATCCTTCACTTGTGGATTATCCCATCCCGGCCAATGATGATTCCCTCCGAGCGATTCAACTGATCACTACTGCCATTGCAGATGCGATAATTGAATCTCGAGGTGGCCAATCTTTCGAGATTGAGGATGTTGAAGGAAGTGCATCTGAATCGGCTGTTGCTGACGTGTCAAGTGCTCCAGATACTCAAGAGAAGAAGATAGAATCTGGTACGGATATGCCCCCGACGGAATCAGATACCAAGGCACAGGATAAGGATTCACGGAAGGAAACAAAATCTCAAGCGTCAAGTGAGGAATCGACTGCTCCCGAGGTGATTGAAGAGACCAAATCTGATGAACAGAAGGGATAAGAGTGAGCGAGATCTCCGCTAGTCTTATTAAGGAACTCCGGCAGATGACAGGCGCTGGCATGATGGATTGCAAAAAAGCGCTGGAAGAAACAGACGGAGATATTTCTAAAGCAGTAGATTTTCTACGTAAAACAGGAATAGCCAAAGCCGAGAAGCGTTCTGGACGTGATACGACAGATGGTGTTATTGCATCCTACATACATCCTGGCTCCAAATTAGGAGTTATCCTGGAAGTAAACTGTGAAACGGATTTTGTGGCCGGAACTGAAGAATTTACACGATTCGTCAAAGACGTAGCTATGCATGTCGCCGCAACATCACCAATAGTTGTTCGACGTGAAGATATGCCCCAGTCTACCATGGATCATGAGAAAGAAATTTATTTGGAGCAAGCCCGCCAATCGGGGAAACCTGACAATATCCTTGAAAAGATAGTAGTTGGCCGCCTCGACAAGTTCCTTGCTGAGAATGTTTTACTGGAACAGGCTTTCGTAAAGGACCCAGAAAAGACGATAGGGGCCTATCTGCAGGAAACCATTGCCAAACTCGGCGAAAACATCACTATTGCCCGCTTCACCAGGTACCAATTGGGAGAAGATACCATCTCAGGTCCTGTTAATTCCCCCTGATCTATATTTTCTGAAACATGGATAAACTGCCGTATCGTCGCATCCTTCTGAAAATGAGCGGCGAAGTCCTGGCGGGAAAACGACATTTCGGTGTTGATCCCTCGATTATCAATAACCTTGCTGGCCAGGTAAAATCCGTCGTTGACGCTGGAATCCAGGTTGGAATTGTCATTGGCGGGGGGAATTTCTTCCGCGGTGTATCCGTAGAATCCGCAGGGCTTGATCGTGTATCTGGGGACTACTTGGGAATGCTTGGCACCGTTATGAATTCGGTTGCTTTCCAAAATGCCCTGGAGAGAATGGGCTTAGCGACTCGCGTTTTATCTGCTATTGCCGTAACACAATTAGCTGAGCCGTACATACGTCGACGTGCTATCCGGCACCTTGAAAAGAATCGGGTAGTTATTTGCGCTGGCGGTACCGGAAATCCATACTTCACCACTGACACTGCTTCTGTACTGCGTGGGATCGAGATTGGCGCCGATCTAATTATGAAGGGTACAAAAGTTGATGGTGTGTATGAGACAGATCCCATGGTCAATCCCCAAGCTAAGAAATACGAACGTCTTACATACGAAAAAGTGATCGAGAAAAAATTAAGGGTGATGGACCTTACAGCTATTACCTTATGTATGGAGAATGGTTTGCCCATTGTAGTCTTTAATATCCAGAAAGAAGGGAATATGCTAGATGCTGCACTAGGTAGCCCTGTGGGTACAATTATTATGGCGGAGGTGTCATGCTAAATCAGCTTCATTCTAATGCCAAGGAACGTATGGATCACGCTGTGGAACACGTGAGCCAGGAACTAGCCACGCTGAGAACCGGAAGGGCGAATCCAAGAATGGTTGACCACGTAAAAGTGGACTATTATGGTAGTCATCAACCACTGAAAACGCTTGCCAATATATCAGCTCCTGAACCACGCTTGCTGGTAGTTGAGCCCTTCGATAAGTCCCAGATCAATAATATCGTGAAAGCAATCCAACTCGCTGATCTGGGATTGAATCCTGCCAGTGATGGAAATGTGATTCGCTTGCCTGTGCCTGAGCTTACCGAGGAGAGACGAAGAGAATTTGCTAAGGTAGCGCATCAGGTTGTTGAGGAAGGGAAAGTTGCTATCCGTAATGTACGTAGAGATGCAAATACAGAGCTTAAACAACTAGCTAAACAGCATGATATCTCTGAGGACAACCTTCATCGTGCAATGGATAATTTCCAGGAACTCACTGATGAGCATATCAAGATTCTTGATGAGATTTTTACCATAAAAGAGAACGAGATTTTGCACGAATAGTTTGCGATCAGATCGCAGAACTGGTGGTACAATTCTAAAAGAGACGGACAATAGAATCCGTCTCTTTTTTGTTTGGGGAGAAATTATGAACTGTAGATTAGCAGCGAGAGTAACCACAGAAGTGGCAGGTTACACATCCGCTTTCATGCGTCACTGTACAGCCACAGTCTGGGCAGGTGGTCATGGTTCTGGAGGTACCTTCTTCACTTGCGGCTGCGATATTTAGAGAATTCTCCTCAAGGTCTGAATCAGGGTATGCAAGAGTGACCGGTGGCGGTAACAAGGTAGCATTATTGTCTACAATTTCCCACTTGTGTTGAGGCCGCTGATCTAGATAGTCGGAAAGTGCTTGCCCGATAGCATCAGGAGTTGAAAGGATCAACCGCCCGTTCTCCCATGTAGGACTGGGCCCACTTATCCCTTTCAACTGTTTTACAATTTCGTGGGCATCAACACCCGATCTGAGCGCAAGGGAAATAAGTCGGCTGATTGCTTCTGCCTGGGTGGAGGCAACACCCCCCGCCTTGCCAATGGTTGTAAATACTTCGCACAGACCACGCGCGTCCTCATTGATGGTAATATAGAGATTGCCCTCGCCGGTACGGACCCGCCGAGTTACACCGTGGGTCGTTTCGGGACGCTTCCGTGGGTGGAGATGAGGTTTAGCAGCTGCTTCCGAATCGCTAATTTGGGATGACTGTCCTGTGTGGCTTTCCGGTGAATCTATCTCCAGATCTGGTGAGCTTTTGGACAGGTTGTCAGACCTTTGGTCATCCTCAGGTACTCTTAAATCCGTTGTTTTGGTAGATTGGTCTCCCTTATCGCGTGAAATAAGGATCCCCTCACGCGAGCCTTCACGGTATACAGTGATCCCTTTCAGCCTCTCGTGATACGCAGTCAGGTAAATATCCGCTACCGTCTCAACATCAATATCCTCAGGAAGATTGACAGTCGAAGAAATTGAGCTATCTACATATTTCTGGATCATCCCTTGCATTTTCACCCGGAAGTAGGGGTCAATTTTGTGGGCAGTAACCACATATTCTGGCAAGTCCTGATCATTACCGAATAGATTCTTTATCACGGGATGGTAAACGGTGTATTCCTTGAATGTATCTCCGTAGCCCTCATTTTGCTTAACCCGTCTCTCATAGGAGGTTGCAAAAATTGGCTCAATCCCTGAAGTTACCTGTGCGACGATAGCTCCTGAGCCGGTTGGAGGCACCGTTAAGACGGTTACATTGCGAATTCCATTTTCCTGGATCGAATCTCGAAGGGTTTCGGGAAGATTTGTCACAAACTTACTTTTCGAATACCCGCGATAATCAAAATTCGGGTATGCGCCCTTTTCGACAGCAAGTGAAACCGATGTTTCATAAGCTGTATCTCTCATTGTGTGCATGATCTCATCAACTATCGAGAGACTCTCCGGGCTGTCATATTGTACGCGCATGCGCACAAACATATCACCGAGACCGAGGATACCTAAGCCGATACGACGGTCCTTGATTGCATTCTCGCGCTGGATTTCCAGAGCGTGACGATCAACATTATAATCGATCACATTGTCAAGAAAACGGGTGGCAATGCGTACCGTTTCCTTGAATGCATCGGTCATAAACTGGCCATCTTCATCGACGAATCGCTCTAGATTTATGCTGCCCAGATTACAACAGCCACCATCAGGTAGAGGTTGCTCTGCGCATGGATTTGTTGAGACTAAGGGACTGCAATATTCACCATTATGGTAATCTCGCATGGTGTCCCAGAATATTAATCCTGGTTCGGCACTGGCGTGAGCAGCGGAAATAATATTGTGCCATAGATCTCTGGCTTTGAGGGTCTTATAAAGCGCTCCACCCCAGTGAAGATCGAAGTCCGTATCCTCTTCCACCGCGTTCATGAATTCATGTGTTAACAAGACGGAAATATTTGAGTATCTTACTTTATTTAGATTCTGTTTTACGGAGATAAAATTTTCAATGTCCGGGTGATCAACCCTCAGGGTTTGCATATTGGCGCCGCGGCGGCCATGCTGAGCAATCGTGTTGGTATTGGTACTGAACAGATCCATGAAACCGGTGGGGCCACACGATTCACCGCCGGTTCCGTTAATGGCTGAACCTCCGGGTCTTAGAATCGATAGATCGTGACCACAGCCTCCACCGTACTTATAGGTGAGAGCCTCATCGATAATGGCTTGATATATGGCCTTGATCGAATCTTCCGCGATCGCTACAACATAGCAGTTATTGAGAGTGGTCTTAATATCCTCTCGTCCGGCTCCGTGCATGATGCGACCCCCGGGCACGAACCGGAAATCTTCAAGTACCCGGAGGAATTTCCTTTCCCATTCTTGGCGCAACTCATCTGTGTTCTCGATACCCGCGATTGCTTTGGCCTGACGAACCCATAAATCCCAAGGGTGATTTTCGGACGGGGCAAGATATTTATTGCGGAGCACGTCCTTCGCAATGACATCTTCCTGATAGTAATTATCGAGGGTATACTTTGCAGGACATTCCTCCCCAAGTGTCTTGGGAGGTAAGGAGGCCTGAGCTATATTCGGAAGGGATTCTTCAATCTGCTCAGGGATCTCAGATTTGCGGCCGTTTGACTGCGATGCCGGGGTCTCAGAATCGGTAGTATGAAATAGGTCCATCGCTTCAGCCATGCGGCAGAATCTCCCTAAAAGCGTTCTCGCTTGTTACGAAAACTAACAGAAACAGATAACTGGCAAGTATTAAGGCTACGGATAGCTAAGATAAGCTAAGGCCCAATGTAGGCTTAGCCACTTTCAGGGTGCAAGCAAAAACATGAGCATAACCACAAGATATTGTGTTGAAATCTATGGCTGGTCCATATCTGGAGGGAGTACTGACTTTCCAAGTCAGCTAAAACTTGGCCAAGTTGCTTGATTTGACAAATGCTGGCGACTAAATTGATCAAGCGAAGGCGGGTGTAGTTCAATGGTAGAACACCAGCTTCCCAAGCTGGATACGAGGGTTCGATTCCCTTCACCCGCTCATTTACCAGCCATTTCTATAATAGATACCGCCAAAATGTTATGGTCAATGTTGAGATATATCATCAGGTAGGGAGTAGTTACATGGAGTACAATTCCTCCAAGCTCAAGCTTATACTTATGTTTGGGTGCTATGTTCTATTGTTCCTTGGCACTAGTACGGCACTCTTTGGTCAGAGCCAAACCGTCACTGGAGAGGGAATGGGTATGACCCACGATGCCGGCCTATCAGCTGCCAAACGCAATGCGGTGGAGAAAGGTGTGGGTGTGATCGTCGCAAGCGAAACGCTCGTCCGGAATTTTGCTGTGGCTGAAGACCGCATTCTCAGTAAAGCAAATGGATTCGTAAAAACCTACGAAGAGCTCTCATCAAGTCAGGGGCCTGACGGTCTGTACACTGTGGTAATCCAGGCCGAGGTCACGGACATTTTGGATGAAGTAGTCAAGGATCAGTTGGCACTGGACCTGTTGCTTTCTTGGGTACGACACCCGCGTTTCATGATTATGATTTCTGAAGAAAACATTGATGATCCGACTTCCATTGTTGCCGATACAGAAATCGGACGAGTGATGGGTGAGAAGGGATTTGATATCGTCAGCCCCAACCAGACCGAGGCCTTGCGGCAGCGAAATGTTAACCTCGCCTCTATACAAGGGGATGCCGTACAAGCTGCGGGTGTAGCTGCTGAATTTGGTGCTGAGTACATCATTACAGGCAATGCGACGTCTAAAGCCGTGCCTATTACATTGCCCGGCGCTACTAGTCCAAGTAACCGTCTCTCCGGTCAGGCCAATATCAGTGCTCAGGTGATCCGCGCTGATAATGCTCAAATCATTGCCCAGCAAACATTTCATGGGAAGAGCACTCATATCGATGCCCACACGGCTGGTGTGAACGCACTGCTCCAAGCCGCCGGCCGACTAAGTGAATATCTGATGTCCGAAACCGTTAAGCGTTGGAGCATGGAACAATCCAACGCCAGGGTTCTGACGCTCCGAATCTCAGGAGTTACGTACCAGACCCGTCGACAGCTCGTTGAAGTATTATCCACCGAGGTTGAGGGTATTCAGAATGTCGATCAACGCAGCTATAATGCGGGAACCGTCACGCTGGCCGTACAATATACCGGGAGTAATGAGGATCTGGGGATGCAACTTGATGGCAAGGATTTCGGGACCTATTCAATATTCATTGTAGGCGAGACTCCAAATGGATTCGATCTATCAGTCCAGCCAAAGTAAGGATTGCATTTGATACCATCTTCGAGATGAATTGTATTTTTCAAGAGCATTCAATCCCTCATTATAGGATCGGACCGGTATACTTTTTTCCAAGCCGACAACCATTAACCTTGCAGTTAACTGCATCCTTATCTACCTTGGGTCACCGTTGATTTATTTATCGGTAAAACGATAACCATCCACCATAGGAGCCTATGCCATGCGAGTTAAATCAGTAGTAGCACTTTTCTTAGCGTTATCATTTGTTGTGATCGGGTGTGCTCCAAAAGCGGTATCGCAATCTGATCTGGATACGCCGGAATATCACTACCGATTGGGTGTCAGAAACCTGGATAATGGTGATTATCAAACCGCCCTGACAGCTTTCCAGAGGTCCGTAGACTTGGACAGAAAATTTGCACGGGGTTGGAGTGGCCTGGGACTCACGAAGGCTTATTTGAATAACATCAAGGAAGGCAAGGAGGCTGTTGATAAGGGTGTCGATTTAGCTTCAAAAGACGCGATGGTATGGATATTTCGCGGCAGATTTTGGACAGTTAACCAAAGCCAGAGAAACTGGTTGGAGAAAGCAGAGAACGATTTTGAGCGTGCGCTGAGTCTTGATCCCGACAATGAGGCTGCAAATTACTATCTTGGCGAAGCATATTTCTATGGCATGGACTTCACAAAAGCCGAATCTCAGTTTTCCAAGGTGGTGAATATAAAGGGTGAATTTGCAGGGAAAGCAGATGCACGATGGAGTCTCACCCAGAAGATTGTCCGGGCCAAACCTGGTACGGAAGCTGGCCGTAAAATCGCGATCAAGTCTGAGATCACCCGGGCTGATCTGGCAGTTCTGTTTACTGAAGAGCTTAAACTCACGGAGATTTTTCAGCGATTGGCGCCTACTACGGGACAGCCGACGTTTCAACCTCCGGGGACGATGACTTCAGCAGGAGAAGCCCGTGTGCCAGCAGATGTTCAAGGTCAGTGGGCAGAGCCCTGGATCATGGAATCACTGAAGCTTGGAGTCTTTGAACTGGATCCGGCAGGCAACTTTGCTCCCGATCAGACTGTAATGAGAGTGGATTATGCCATGGCCGTCCAGCGTATTCTGGTGGCTGCAACCAGGGATGCATCTCTGGAAACGCGTTATTTTGGCGAGAGTCCATCTCGATTCTCCGATGTGCCCAGCAGCCATTTTGCGTATAATGCCGTGGCCCTTTGCGCAGAAAGGGGAATTATGAAGGCTGACCTGATGACGGGGCAGTTTGAACCGGCAGGGATGGTAAGTGGAGCCGATGCGCTCCTGATTATCAGGGAAATCCAATCCTCGTTGCGGATTACCTTTTAACGGATAGACAAAGTAAATACGCGAGGTGTTTTCAAGCGTCGAATGGAAAAATTCAACATCAGGGAGAAAACCTATGTGGCGTAATAAATCAAGTATTGTAGCTGCAATAATGTTTGGGATGCTGCTACCCTTATGGGCTCAGTGGGGTCCTGGAGCAGTAGTAGAAGAGGGTGAGTTTGGTGCTGTTAACTATTCCCAGCGAATGGTTCAGGCAACGGGTATCGGATCTATAAATCCGAATGCGGCGAGTGTTGGTGCGGCACGCGCGGGAGCGATCACCGCCGCGAGAATGGATGCCTACCGCAGGCTGCTGGAAATGGTCATGGGAGTGCGTGTTACATCTGAAACCACCGTACAGAACAGTATGGTCGGCAATGATGTAATTACAACCCAGGTAAACGGAATGGTTCGCGGTGCTCGTCAGGTCGGTGATGCCAAGTATTTGAGCGACACGTCGGTAGAAATCACTATGGAAGTACCCATGAGCGGCATTATGGATATTCTACTCCCGGCTGTTCCGGCACAACCCACAGGGAGTCCCAGCCCGACAACGGCTTCTCCAACTGCTCCATCTGCAACAACCGCAATCACGACCGAGGTTCCAGGACAACCCGTAACTGGTGTAATAATTGATGCTCGTGGACTCGGTATCAGGCCCTCCATGTCTCCTCAAATTCTCGGTGATGACGGGATGGTACTCTATGGTCCAGGGAAATACCCCAGAGACTTTGCAGTGGCGCAAGGCGTGGTGGGATATCACAAGGACATTGATGCTGCCAAGCAGGATTCTAGGGTGGCAGGCAATCCACTAACCATTAAAGGCACCGGGATTTCAGGAACACTGGGTGCTGATGTGCAAATCTCTGCCGCAGATGCACAGCGGGCAGTAAGCTACCCCGGTTTCATGGATGCGATTGGAAATTGCAGAGTGATGTTCATCCTTGATTGATGAACGTGACATTGCCTCATCGTCGATCTCTGCCATTCTGTCGACACCTGCACTTCAACACACTCGAAGTAAGGTATAACGATCACAATGATTAGGACAGCACTATTTAGATTCCTAATCCTATCCTTCCTGTTTGGTCTCATGAGTGATCTTCAGGCTCAGGGCAAGCAACTCTTCGGTCGAGTTACGTTCCCTCTGGGTACCGTTCAGGTTAAGATCACCTCCAATCCGGATTGGGAAAAGGTCACCCTTAACCGGGAAGTATTCGTTGGAGATCAGATCAAGACCTTGGAGAAATCGCGGTGTGAGATTACCCTGAACGGTGGTGGGAAAATGCGGATCGGAGAGAAGACAGAGATGGAGCTTACGCAGGCCAGCGTAACTCCTCTGAAAAAGGATTTTGCTGCCAATGTCTCTCAAGGCCAGGTCTGGGTAGCTGCAAAAGCAGCATTTGGAGAAAGCAAGAGTGTTGCAGTACGTGCACCAACGGCAGTTGCCGCGATCCGTGGTACAAAATACCGCACTGTTGCGGATACCGAAGAAAGTTCCGTGTTGGTTTATGAAGGAAAAGTGGATGTTGTTTGGGCACAGGCGGTAGAGGACTCTCGTCAAGGTGATTCAGGGGAGGGCGGTGCACCAACTCCTATCAGGATTGGGCCACCCCAGGAGGTAGCCCCACCCGAAGAGGTTCCCGGACCGTACGAAGTTACCTTGGAAGATTGGATCACTCTTGTTGAAGGTATGCAGATAAATGTTCGGAGGGACGGTAAGTACAACATGTTCGAATTCGACTCAGCAACTGATGATGAGCTGGAGTTCGTCCGTTGGAACAAGGATCTGGATGCGGAACAAGGAGAATAAAACTGGCTGTACACGGAAGACGCTCCTCAGAATACTTGACCTATGCCGGATAAACTGAAACGGCTGATCATGGGATCTGGGCTGGGATTGCTCTCAGCCCTTTTCATATGGGGAATTACCTCTGCAAAGTGGTCCTTCCTTACAGATGTAATAGAAGGATATGAATTCCGTTCATATGACAGCCGGTTCCGTGCGAAGTCGTCTGACTTTCAGGAAGAATCAATTGATAGCGTTGTTATTGTTGATATCGATCAGGAGAGTATTAACCAGCTGGGGAATTATTTCCGCTGGTTTCATGATCAACATGGAGATTTGATCGATTATCTTGCCGGTGGGGGGGCCAGGGCAATCCTGTTTGATATTCTATTTGATCCCGAACCTGATCTCTCTCACGATACTGCCTTTGTCAACGCCACCCATCGCTCTGGTGATGTCTATCATGCGATTGTCTTATCACAGGCTGATACACTGAATTTCATGTATCCCATGGAAGCACCCCCTGATGGATTTCACCTGCACAGTGTTCGTTATGGAGAAAGCCTGGAAGATATCGCAATATTATATTTCGGAGATCCGGCTGCAGCTGACTATCTAAGACAGATAAACTCCGATCTTCTGCCACCCGATGGTCAAGTTCAAGCTGCTCAGGTTGTACGGATTCCCACCCTATTTGATGCCGCTTCAAAAGTTTTGCATGTCCCACCGGATATCGCCTCCAGATTTCCATCAGGAGAACGGTTTGACATCACTCTCATTGATCTACTGAACGCGAGTAAAGGTGTAGGCAGTGCCAATTTCCCCGTCGATCCTGATGGGATCATTCGTCGTGCACCCACGGCAGTGTACTTTTCCAGCGCCGGTCAGGTTTATCCCAGTCTTACTATGGCTGCAGCCATGGATATCCTGGATGTCCCCCAGGATGGCTTGGACTATGATTTCAAGCGTCAGCGACTGCGGCTAATCAATCGAATGGGCGAGACAGTCAGGACCATACCCATAGACCATCAGGGACGGCTCTGGGTGAACTATCACGGCAGCTACCGAACGTTTAGATACATTCCGTATGCATGGGCTACCGAGGACATGCTGCCGGCGGAATTTTTTAAAGGAAAAATTGTCCTTATTGGCGCCACCCTCCCCGGCCTGATGGACCTGCGGAATATACCTGTCCAAGAAGCTTACCCGGGTGTGGAAATCCATGCCAATGTGATGATGAGTATCCTTGAGGATGAGTTTGTTATACCGATCTCTAAGACCAGTATGTTCCTGATTGTAATCGTATTGGGATTTGTAATAGGGGGAATTCTGATATGGTTCAAAGGCTTCATGTCGTTGCTCTTCACAGCTGTATTTGCTGCCGCTTGGATGTTGTTTGCATATGTACGCTTTTTAGGTGGGTTGGAGATGTTCGAAATTGTGCGTCCGGTTATGGTATTAGGAGGTGTTTGGCTGAGTGTTAATCTCTATCATTATCTGGTGCTGGAAAAGGACAAACGTTTCCTGCATAAGACATTCGGAACGTACATCTCACCTGAACTGATTGAGGATATGGTAAAAAACAAGCATGAGCCTCAGCTTGGGGGAGATTCCGGTATCCGCACCGCCTACTTTACTGACATTCAGTCCTTTTCCAGCTTTTCTGAGATCCTTACCGCCCAGCAGTTGGTGTCTCTGCTCAATGAGTATCTTACGAGTCTAACCGATGTACTACTGGATGAAGGTGGCACCCTCGATAAGTTCGAGGGTGATGCGATTGTGGCTTTTTTCGGTGCGCCCATGCCACTGGAAGATCATGCTTTCCGTGCTATGACAACTGCACTTGGTATGCAGTCCAACCTTGCGGATCTCCGCGATAAATGGAGCTCGGAAGGAGATAAATGGCCGCAACTTGTCCACGAAATGCGCATGCGTGTAGGTATTCATTCTGGAGAGTTTGTCACCGGGAATATGGGTACCAGCGGCCGAATGAATTATACCATGATGGGGGATGTTGTTAATACCGCAGCTCGCCTGGAAGCTTCAGCCAAACAGTATGGGATTTATATCCAATGCACAATCCAGTCGCTGGAATTAGCCGGTAGTGATCATTTCGAGTGGCGGGACATTGACAAAGTCCGTGTTATGGGCAAGGCCGAAGCTGTGGAAACGGTGGAAATCATGGCGCGAAAAGGGGGGCTACCTGCAGATTTATTAGAGATGAGGGACATATACCAAGAGGGAATGAGCCTGTATCGAAAACAACAATGGGATCAGGCCCGAGCGAAATTTGAGGAAAGCGAGCGGCTCGAAGAAGTATTCCCCAAACGACCTAACACACCTAGTCAAGTGTATATCCAGCGCTGCGACCACTTCAAGGCCAATCCGCCCGGCAGCGACTGGGACGGCAGCTGGACTCTTACATCTAAATAATTATATCCTACTCTAGTAAAATACTGACATGGTTAAAGCTTTTACTTGTCAGATATTCATTTTAAATTTTAGAAGTCATACTCTAATAAAGATTATGCGCTTATAACTAGCGCGGCTGGCGCAAAACAAGAGGGATCTGTGCCTGCCATAATTAAACTGATCTGGCTCATTTTACCAGCCTCCACTCTGCTCTTCAGCCAATCCATACTCACAGAACGAATCTCCGATTTGCGGGATCTTTCGATTAATCTCAAGCATCACCAAGTATTAGAATACGAAACTGCAACACGCCTGGCCAGCGTTATTGGAATGCCAGTCAGGCGTACTCTGCCAAATGGAAGGGTTGCACAGTTGCAGCAGTTTGTTGGGATGCGACCTTTATATTACATCACCACAAATCTCAGTGCGGCCCGTTCCGTTGGGACAGATAGGCTCTGGCCAGGGGGAGACTTGGGATTACAATTAACTGGGTATGGAATCGTTATTGGAGTGTGGGATGAGGCAGGTATTCTGCCGACCCATCAGGAGATGATAGGACGAGTTCTCTCAGCAGATAATACAACCTCGCTGAGCAATCATGCTACCCATGTTGCAGGAACGATAATAGCGGAAGGAATGATCCCGGTCGCACGTGGAATGGCATCGCAAGCAGAAGTATTAAGCTACGACTGGAATAACGATGCTTCCGAATTGACCGCAGCTGCCGCAGATGGACTGGTGATCTCGAATCATTCCTACAGCTATATCGTCGGTTGGCAGCTGGATATTCCCAAGCCAGGCTGGAATTGGTGGGGCGATATAACCATCGCATCCCAGGAGGACTACCTTTTTGGCTTTTACGATAGTACAGCATTCTATTGGGACCAAATAGCCCACGCTGCACCATATTTATTAATTGTCGCTGCCGCTGGAAACGATAGGGGAGATGAAGGTCCAGCTCCCGGTCAGTCATATTGGGTATTTAACGGCAACGAGTGGATTCAGTCAACGGAACTTCGGGATCCCGATGGTGATTATGACTGTCTACCGGGCGGAGGACAGGTTGGAAAAAATGTGTTGGTTGTAGGAGCTGTGGAGGATCTTCCGCAAGGGTACATGGATAACTCAGATGTCATCCTGTTAGACTTCAGCTCCAGGGGACCCACAGATGACGGCCGGATCAAGCCGGACATTGTCGCAAATGGTTGGGAAGTCTACTCTTCAGCTGCAACTGGAAACGCCTCATATGATTATCTCAGTGGCACCTCGATGGCGGCACCCAATGTTGTCGGCACTCTGGCATTGCTTCACAAGCATTATGCGGACACCCACTTTAGCCAATCGGCTTTGGGAAGTACTATGCGGGCTGTTATCATTCACACAGCTCATGCAGCCGGGGAGGATTCAGGACCGGATTATGCCCATGGATGGGGCCTGCTGAACTCTGCTGGGGCTGCGGATCTGATACTTCAGGATAGTCGAGATGCATGGATAATTCAGGAGCTGGATCTGGTAGAAAGTGAATCCTTGGTCGCCAGCGTGTATAGTGATGGAGTAACAGCATTTAAGGTTACTCTGGCTTGGACTGATCCCCCGGGACCGGTATCAATCGCGCAGTTGGACCCTCAGGTTCCTATACTAATGAACGATCTCGATCTTCGGGTCACTGCTGAAGACGGCACGACTTATTATCCTTGGGTACTGGATGTCGCCTCACCGATGTCACAGGCTGTTACGGGTGATAATACACGGGACAATGTGGAGCAGGTGTTCATCGAGATGCCGATCCCTGGCAAATACTCAATTACTATCAACCACAAAGCGTCGCTGTTGGGAGGAACCCAGACCTTCTCAATGATCACATCCGGTGTTTCGTTTGACCCATTACCACAGGTGTTGGTGTGGGAGGGAGATTCGGCAGCAGTAGACCATAGCGGGATTTTTATCAGGGATGAGTTGACCGGAACGGGGATTGTGGATGTCAGCTATACTTCCGATTTTCCGTCCTCCCTTACTGATTTTGATGCAGTGTTTCTCTCATTCGGCCCCTCTGGTTCGCTGGCACTAAGGACTTTTCTTGATATTCAAAAGGCAGATTCTATCCGCTCCTATCTTGAAAGTGGTGGCAGATTATACCTGGAAGGTGGAGACGCGCTGGGAGTTGACCAAGTAAATAACGATACCCTCCTCTCCCTGTTAGGAATTATAGACACCGATAGTAAGAGCCGTCATCCCATCGTTTGGCTTGAGGGGCAGCCGGGGACGATTACGGACGGCATGCTGTTCACCGCATCCACACAAGTAAATAATGAATATCCTGACATTTACTACTTGGGCACAGGCCTGGCTGCCTTTGTTGAAAGTGATTTAGGTACTGTCGCTATTCAGAGCACCGGTATTAATCATCAAAAAACATTTATATTTTCCTATGCACTAGCCAGTCTGGTTGACGATACATCTCCTGATACTCGTGCCAATCTGTTGAGGAAAATACTCGATTTCCTTCTGGAGGAATCCCCAGCTCCCCCCAATACTGCACCGATTGCCATGAATGATTTCGCTGAAATTCTTGAAGATTCCTCCACCACCGTGTTCCCATTGTTGAATGATACCGACGCCGATGGCCATGATCTGAGACTTTTTAGTCTGGTCGATGCCTACCATGGCACGACGGTAATTCTAGAGGGTGATACAGCGGTAAAATACGTTCCTGAGGCAAATTACTTCGGCCCTGACAGTTTTCTCTACATTGCCAGCGATGGTAAGGGCGGCATAGATACTGCCGTGGTTGTCGTTTCGGTTTTACCCGTAAACGATATACCCATAGCTGAGGACGATTGTGCTGAGGTGATGGAGGATACTCCAGGCACAATTTCTGTTTTGTCCAATGATTCTGATATCGATGGAGATTCACTTATCGTCGTCGCTGTTTCTGATGGGGCCCATGGATCATGCGTTATTAGCGAAGGGGCTGAGAGCATAACGTACACACCAGATATCCATTTTACCGGCGAGGATATTGTGGGGTATGTACTGAGTGATAATCATGGAGGCCTGGACATGGCCACGGTGGGTATCATTGTGCTACCTGAAAATGATCCGGTTATGGCCGTCAGCGACACGGTCTCTACGATGGAGGATGTGCTTGTCGTTATTACTGTTTTGGCTAACGATATTGATTGGGATGGTGATTCACTTAGTATAGTCGAGATCGGTATCCCCCATTATGGTGTTGCGATTTTGGAAGTTGATAGCGTTGTAACCTACAGGCCGGCTCTGAATTACTATGGGAGTGATGAATTCCATTATATCGTAACAGACAACCATTCCGGTATAGATACAGCTCAGGTCTTCGTCACAATTATGCCCGTCAACGATCCACCTGTAGCAAGGGATGATACACTGGTAATAAATGAGGATGAACCTGGTATGCTCTCGGTGCTTGTGAATGATAGGGAGCTTGATGGAGAACGAATCAGGTTGGTTGGCGATACCTGGACCGCAGAGCATGGTGAAATTGAGGTAAGGATCAGCGATTCTACTAGCACCAAAGGAATTGCACTTATCTACTCACCCCGTTTGGATTATTTCGGCTCGGATTCTTTTTGCTACGTGATTACAGACGGCGTTCTGATGGACACGGGAGAAGTAAGAATCGTCATCCATCCCGCTAATGATGCTCCGGGAAGATTTAGCGTGCTGGAACCCCTTGGTGATTCTACCTGCGTGATTCTAAATCCTGACAATCTTTCCGACAGTCTCGTATTTCTCTGGGAACGAGCCCCTGATGTGGATGGTGATTCGGTATACTACCGATTCAAAACGAACAGCGATACTATATTACAAATACTGGATCTTGACTACATTCCTGGGACACGGGTGGCAGTTCAGTACGGTATACTGGCCGCACACCTCTCAACGTTAGAGATTCATGATCCAGTTCGTGGGCTCTGGACTATCATAGCCACAGATGGCACGGATACAACCGCAGCTGACGATGGACCTTTCTGGTTGATCCTCGACGGCGGTCCGTTAGGTGTCTTAACTGGTAGCGATGTCCCAAAAGAGTTCGCCCTTCACCAGAACTACCCCAATCCTTTCAACGCCAGTACATCATTCCCATTCGATCTTCCAGAAATCAGTGAAGTGGAGTTGATCATCTATAATCTTCGAGGGAAGGAGCTGGTACGGTTGGTCAATGACCAACTACCTGCCGGGAAGCATCGGGCTATCTGGAATGGCAAGTTGAATGATGGACGGGAGGCGCCCAGCGGACTATATATCTATCTGATCAAAATCCCAAACAAGGTGGCATGCAGGAAAATGGTATTGCTTCGATGATGTCAGGCATGGCTTTAAGATAATCCATTCGCAGCGGCTTCACCTGGAATCTACCTTAAATATGGATCAAGGCAATTGCTCTTCCAACTTCATGGCATTCTCCTGTTCCAGCCTTGCCCGAGCGATGGAACTCTGGATTCGCTTCGATGTCGGATTCAAGCTTAGGGCGATTTTGAGATGCTCGATCCCCTCTTCAAATTGACCAGCATATGTCTCTGCCAAGCCCAGATTATGATAAGCCTTGGCTTGGACATCTCCCGGAAGTCCGGATTTACTAATGGTTCCTCTCAGTAAAATAATACCTTCTTCCCAGTCTCCGATCCGGAAAAGACTGATCGCATGATCAATCTCAGGTAAGAGTTTGTCGGTCATGAAAGCTGCACGCACTTGAACGTCATAAGGCGTCACCATACGACTGAATTGGCGGGCGATGTCTTTGATACACTTCATATATAGAGTATTCTGGTCAATATTCGAGGGGACTTGACGATCCGCGGTTGTACGTGAGGAGTGCTTGGTGCTGAGACTCTTCGAAGCCAGAATTTTTGCGGTTTCAATGTCGATGACTTGAATGTTCATGGTGACCGAATATGTTCCTTTTCTGACATTGATCTGATGATCACGTCCTTCCTTGTCTTTGTAGGGCTTACCCTCTTCAACACTTTCAGCATACTGATCGGTTTGGATACGGCCAAAAACCAGAGCCGCAGTACCGGTAAATTTCCGATTGCGGTGGCGGAGGCATCGTCGATAATGCCGCTTTCACTCAAGGAATGCTCATCAAGAATTCGTGCCAGATGTTGGCGATCTAATACATCAAAGAGTTCATTGGCCAATAGAACATTGGTGATTTCACCAGACAGGTCTTCTGCGTGTCCGCCTTTACGGCCGGATTCATTAACAACGTCGCCTACCGCAATTTTCCGGTAGTCCCGCAGGTTAATCTCGGCAGGACGTTTAATAGGGATATAGATGGATGAGGTGCCGCATCCCCATGCACCAATAATAAAAATGCATACCCATATGGAGAACACATAGGTAAACCTAAGGCTAAATTGAAAAGTACGGAGGATTCTCATCTGGTTGCCTTTTCCTTTTCGGTGCAGGTTGTGTTTGCCAATTTGTCATACTTGCTTGGATTGCTACTAGAAGAATGTCAATGGCTACATCTCGACCTAAGATAATTTGGTTACTATAATGTAATCATGAATCATTGTGAAGGCCACTAACCGAGGAAATACTCTCAAAAAACTTGACCTAACTCAATTACCTACCCATAAAGATTACGAATTGCTTTATTAGTATGGCATGAATATTGCACTTGTTATAGAGAAATAGAGCAACACGCAGCAACCATGGTTGGTCACAACATAGAAGCAGAGAAACGTAGCTTGTCAATACACCAGGAAGACAGCCCTTGCCTTCGCAAGTGCATAAGAAATACACTATTATTCTCGGCAGAAGAAATACCCGTTTTTGGCTGTTTGAAGCATACATCAAAGTTGTCTGCAATCTGTCTGTACAGCACAGAATAATCCCTAAATACATAAAAATATATTAGATGCGCAACCTATACATCATACTAGCTATACCCGTACTCCTAGGGAGTGGGACACGCACCCATACTCCGGTAGGATTTCATTATCCTGATAGAAGGTTAATTACCCGACTTGTAGTACAGGGATTGGAAATGTGGTCACCTGACGTTGAGGAATTGTTACTGCGGACTGGAGCGGTTGAGAGCGGTTATAAGCATCGCGAGGGTATTAATAATGGTCCGGAACTGGGGTACTGGCAAATCCATCCCCGGACAGCAGAGGATATTCTGTTCCGATACCTCCAGCGTTCCCGCAAGCGGCAGTGGAAAGAGAATCTGGAAAAGGTGCTGGGATACAATCTCTCCTGGTTGCTAGAGGAACCGGGACGTTTTAAAACCGAACTTCGAGACAATGATGTCCTCGGAATTGCTTTGGCGCGTATTTGGTATATGATGGCGCCTTACCCCATACCAGACGCGAAAAATCTGCCGGCACAGGCTTGGTTGTGGAAGAAATGGTTCAATACCCGCAAGGGAACCGGGACCGCCCGGCGGTTCATTCGGCTGGCGAGGCGTTTGCGAGTATGACAGGATTAGTGGAGATGTCTAATAGTGACTAGCTAACGGAGCTAAGACTCCTTGGGTGATGACACAGTCACGGGGATACGGGGAAACGTAGCAGGCAGCATAAAAGCTGCCTGTTTTATTTTTAGGGATGATAACTGCCCCTTATCGAACGATTTGCTAAGATACTCCATGCAAACGATGCAAATGTTCTTAGCGGTCTCATGTTCGATTTGATAGTAGGCAGGTCACTGATAATTCGCTGCAGGTTGAACATATTCATTCTACCACAACATGCTGATTCGATTGGCATAATTTCTATCCAGAGACCAGGATAATTAAACCCTAGATTTTCCTCCGGCAGACTTCAGATGAATGCTCAGCCGTGAAGAGTGGTACTACACATCACGTACGTCACGGCTGGAATCCAGCTCAACGGGGATTATACTCCTGTTAAATGGATATTGCTAAATAGAGAGTTTTTCGGCGCCGGTCCAACGTCTATCCAAGCCATCTCGACGATCAAGTCCAGAACGACGATCGATCTCGATTCTACGTTCAAATGCAATGGGGATATCAATCATCCGTCGATCACCCCCCAAACGACGGCTCGAAGAATCAGCACGTCTACTCATTCCAGTACGCATATCAGGCATCAGTCAGTCCAATCAGATCCAATTCACAACCTAACAAAAGTAATTGCTAATAGATCAAAGTGCAATAGGTTTGGCGTATGTAGGAAATGCCGCTCATAATTCGCGTCACGCAGATCTTTTGCCTTGATAAAACCAGTTCCGGAAATTATCTGACATGAACATGACTGCTGGAGTATCACAGGCGATGTTGTATCACCCAAATTTAGCTGTTGATTCTAATCGATAATTGAATCGCTGATTTGGAGAGGGAGAAGCGGAATCAATTGTCCCTAATACATGAAAGTAAAGACCCAGGCAAATACCTGGGTCTTTAAACCAATCGCCATACAAGTTTCATCCAATCTTTTCAGACGCAATCACATCTTCATCAATCTCATGGGTTCATCATTTTATACTTTCGTTGAGTATATCGTAGTCTCTATCACATCATGTGAAGATGATCTGGGCACCAGCTGATTTTGTGTAAAATTCACCTACGGTTATCACACCTTCAACTTGGTCACAGAGATCTTTTTCTTTATACTTAAACATATCCATGGCCATTTTGCACGCGTAAATACTGCCACCCGCGTCAGAGATCATCTCAATGAACTCGTCCACTGGTGGGATATCTAGCTTTTCCATTCCATTCTTCATCATCATTGTAGCCATAGCGGACATGCCGGGTAGTACCCCAATGATGGAGGGGAATGGAAGGCCACCAGGTAGAGCCATGGCCGGATTGCCGACTGTGGCAACTTTCAGTTTCTTCATTCTTTTTGCATGAATAGCATCCAGACCGAAAAACGTGAAGAAAAGGCTAGCTTCAATACCATCCATCCGAGCGCCGTTCGCCATGATCAAGGCTGGGTAAACACCCTCTAGCGATCCTTGGGAGACGATGATTGATATTTTCTTAATTGGTTCTGACATTGTGAAAACTCCTATTTCTTGGTTGTTCAGCTAGATGCAGCCCTCAGGTTTTTTAAGTCCGGCGATACGGGCAGCTTTTTTTGCTGGTCCTCCCGGGAAGAGCTGATACAGCTCCTTGGTCGGGACGACATTCAGCTTGTTCAGTCTACGGATGGAGGGGGCGGTACCTTTCTCTTCCACTTCCTTGCGCATGAATTCAATCACCTCGAAATGGCGGTTGGTAAGGCTATCAATGCCTTCCTCTTTGGCTAGTTCCGCTGCGATATCCCGGTTCCAAGCGGTACGATCGACCATGTAGCCTTCATCATCAAACTCGATAGTGGCGCTGGCTATTTCACGTGTACTCATTACATTTCTCCTTTTCAGGCAGGTTGCAGGTTAGTCTGTTCCCGAGAGACATTCTTCAGGAACGTGATGATAAATCCAAGACCTCGCTTCATTTCTGGTGTCCTTAATTCACGAAGAGCTCTGATAGCCGAGTACTCTTCGATGGATTCCGTGTCGATATTCTGATAGACCGTCAAGGCGTTATTAAGCGCATGAAGCATCTCCGGCTGGGTGAGGCTCTTGACTGTTTCCAGGATCGTGACGACATTCTCGGAGAGAAGTCGAACATCCTCCACGGAGAAATGCGTCACAACGCTATCCATGATGGAAGAGACTTCCTTGATGAATGCGAAGTAGCCTTTACGGTCCATCTCGTCCAGCTTCTCCAGGCCATCGCTGAATAATTCCTTGCCGATAGGACCCCAGTCTTCCAGAAAATCAAGGAAGCTCTCCAGCTGCGAGATGGCCGAACTGATGTTATTCGTATTTCGGACAATTCTTTTAATCAGGTGCAGAAAATCACCGGTTTGAACAAAGGGTGCGACATCCTCCAATTCGACCACAGCAGACTGAAATACATCCTTTGCTACCATTGTGAGGTCATCCTTGAGCTCCTGCATCTCCTCCTGCTGGCGCCGTGACACGGCAAGCTCGGACTGGATGGCATCCAGCTTCATCTGAATATCCTGCAGTTGTTCGGCGAGTGATGTTTCGTTCATCTTACACCCTCTTCCCAGCCATCATCATTTGAGATTCAATGGGCAGTTCCGCCCCCTTCAGCAGGAGATTCCAGTACATCCAGCGGAACATCATTTTCCCGTAATGGTTCATTTTGGTTTCTTCTAGGAGAGAAAAGGGACCGACGCCGGGAAGGGGGAATTTCCCCGGAAGGGGTTCCGTGTCATAATTGAAATCGATTAGGATACCTTTGCCAAATCCGGATTCAATGTAGCAGTTGGCATGCCCATCAAACTCAGCCCTGAGACGTCGTCCCTCCATGGCGCTGAGCAGGTTTTCGAATAAAATATCCGCTTGGAAGTGCGCTACGGAACCAGCCTTCGAGCTCGGTAAATCCGTCGCGTCGCCGATTACGAATATATTCTCATGGGCTTTCGACCTGAGGGTGTGCTTCTCGGTGGGGATAAAGTTAAGTTCATCGCCCATCCCGGACCGGGCAATAACATCACTGCCCATATTCGTCGGAATAGTGACCAGAAGATCGTATGGAATCTCTTTTTCATCCCAGGAAATGATCTTGTTGTTCTCGCTGTCGACACGTCCGGTGCTGAATTCGGGGGTAAGTTTAATGTTTTTCTTATCGAGGAAATCGCCAAACAGTTTTGACGCCCGAGGCTTTGTGAATGCCCCTGGGAGAGGTGTAACGAACTCAATCTCGACTTTATCACGGATGCCCTGCTCCGTAAACCACCAATCTGCCAGAAATACGAATTCCAGCGGCGCTACCGGGCACTTGATGGGCATCTCAACGATATTCAGGACCAACCGTCCGCCTTCCCAGTATTTCAGGAAGCGGGACAGCGCGCAGGCTCCTTCCAATGTATAGAAATCGAAAATATTCTTGTGCCAACCGCTATCCTTTAAGCCTTCCGTCTCTTCTGGATTGATCCGGGAGCCGGTGGCGATAACCAGGAAGTCATACTTCAGAACCTGGCCATTCTCCAGTTTGACTTGGTTACTTACCACCTCGATGAGTTCAATCCCCGAGAAGATCACCTCCACACCTGGAGGGAAGAAATCCCGCTTGGGCTTGATCACATCCTTCTTGGTGTAAATCCCAAAGGGGATGAATAGGAGTCCTGGTTGGTAATAGTGGGTTTCGTGATGATCAACGATGGTAATCTGCCATTCACTACGGTCAAGCACTGGTGCCAGCTTGTTGACCATGATCGTGCCGGCAGTCCCAGCACCAAGGATGACGATATTCTTCATTTATTTGCTCTCGCTTTCAATTGGGGTGACTTCATGGCGGCGTAGTTGCTTCGGTACCCGACTCTGGTTTCAGCAGCTCCTTGTATAGCGTCTTAATATCATGACAGCGTCCCGGGATATGATAGACCGGGCAAGCACGGCAATCCTTACCAACACATTCAGGACCTTTGGTTGCCACAGCCCAACAGGGCTCCGTATTGGAAGTATAGGCGTCACACTGCTCTTGGTCCGCCTGCGAGCACGGCCTCAGCAACCAGCAGGGAACCAGGGCCATGAGGGACTTAATCCCAGCGATATTCAATCCCTGCATGTCAAGATTCTGCCGGATGCACCGCAAGCGAATAATGTCAGTTTCCGAAAACTGACGGTGCCCCGATTCCGTTTTATAGGGGATGATGAGTCCCTTTTCTTCGTACATGCGAATAGTAGAAACAGTCGTACCGGTGAGCTTGGCTGCTATACCAATGGTGTACAGTGCGGCCGTGTTATCGATCGCACTTAATTGGCTATCGGATAGAATATCTTCAGTGCTCACCTTTTATAAACTCCATTCAATACTAAATATTATCTACAGTCGCTACTGAAGTTAATTCAGGTTATCCAATCTAAACAAGATAAATTGAACCTGTTATCCTGAAGACGTGATGCACCTCACAGATGGTCCCTGTTGGAGTAAATATCCAAGATCTGAGACGTGGCTTGAGAGTATTGCCAGGCTTACCGGATTGTAGCGATAAAGGGAATAAGTGATGTGGACAAAAGGTCCTCGGGAGGGATGTGAGACTTATTTAAGGTGAAAATCGTGGCAGATCAGATATTGAGTTTTAGATGGTCCCCCATATTACATGCCAGACGACGTCGGTCCAGAAGTGGATACCCACCGCAGCCAGGAAGCCGTATTTCCGCAGATAGCTGGCGGCGAAGACTGAAAGCACACCGTTGAGCAGGATGATCTCAACCAGCAGAGCCGCGGGAATGTTCCCGATAGAGGTGAATTTGTAGAGGATCATCACTGCCGGCAGGTGGCCGAAGGCAAACGCGAGAGCTGACAGGACGGCGATAATCCAAAACACAACTTCCTGCCCTTTGTTCCTCAGTAGAATGCGCACAATTAGCCAGGACCAGAAGGAGACGAAGAACAGGCGGAAGAGGATCTCCTCGCCGATGCCGGCAGTGGCCGATGCCAGTAGGCTGAGAGGGAAGGCGGGGTGGGGTAGAGCTCCCAATGTGTGAAACCGGCTGAAAAGGGTATCGGCCACGATGAAGAACACTCCCAAACCCACCCCGATTAACGCCGGGAACAGCAAGCGCTGGCGGTGGGTAACGTCGGAATCCCAGATATCCGCGAATCCGAGTTTCCGGGAAAGGAAGTAGCCTAGATATCCCAATCCGCCGTACAGGAACAGCGCCATTGCTGCATTTGCCAGGGCCAACACCGGTTTGGACGCTGGGAGCTCCCCTGTCGGCATCAGGCCCTGATAGGCGGGCAGGAAAATACTGATTGCCGACAATATCGCCAGTAGAATAACCAGGCCCAGATAGATCTTAAGGGATGAAGTCAGGCGTTCCATTGTTCCCTCTCAAACGTGAAGTTTAGAACATCGGGATCGGGCTAATTTCGGATCTCGAGGAGCTCCACATCGAAGATCAGCGTGGCGTTGGGCGGAATTGCGTCCCCTGCGCCTCGTTCACCATAGGCCAAATGAGGGGGGATGGTCAGGGTACGCTTTCCTCCAACGCGCATATCCAGCAGACCCTCATCCCAGCCTTTAATGACCCTGCCAACCCCAACCGGAAAGACAATGGGCTGACCTCGCTCAATGGAGCTGTCAAAGACCGTTCCATCGGTGAGGCGGCCGGTGTAATGGACAGCGATAGTTTGGCCGGCCTCGGGCTTGGGTCCCGTTCCCATCGAGTGTGCTATATACATCAGACCGGATTCGGTGGTGATTTCCTGCCCAACTGCTCCCCCTTGAGTATCTGGTGTTTTCGAACGGGTGCAAGCGGTGATAAGTAGCAGGCCTAATACAAGCAGTGGTGTATATTCCCTGAGAATCATGATATCCCTCTTTTTGATTTTGTTTTAGCAGGATTTCAAGGTGCTAATTTAAACCGGAATTGGCATGGTGGATATGGCAGAACACATTAATTGCCAACTATGAATAAGTCCCATCTTGATCGGACAGCATGTGGCGTATATCACATACATTATGGAATCTGGAAATTTGGGACAACCAGATATTCCTTGAAGAGGTCAAAGGTATGGATGTAAGAAATTGGATTCGAAATTCAGGTTTGTAACCGTATATCGGGAATGTAAAAGGGAGATATCGAAAATGAAGAAATCAATGCTTGTAGTGATTCTGATGGCTGCCAGTACGTTGTCCTTCGCTCAGCAGCAGACACTCGTTAGTGGTCATGTCGATCATGGAGGATTTGGCGGTCCAGCCTTTGCGCTTACCCAAATCACCGGGGAGACGGGCATTCTAACCGGTGGCCACGGCGGGTGGATCATCGATCATGTTGTCTATCTGGGTGGCGGAGGCTACGGGCTAATTAACGAGATTCCATTTGGACAGAGCGAATCCGGGGAGGAGCAATTCCTGAGTTTCAATTATGGTGGTCTGGTACTTGGCGGTATTTTGGGTTCGGACAGGCTCATCCATCTGACGGCACATGCAATGCTCGGTACAGGGACTGTGGGCTACCGCTATCATGATCTTGATTTTGAAAATATTGATGGTGCCAGCGATTTGATTTATGTGCTTGAACCGACGGTGAATGTCGAGATGAATGTCATGAAGTTTTTCCGGATCGGTGCGGGTGCCAGCTACCGCTACGTGCTGGGTGTTGATTCCGAGGGATTGACGGATGAGGATCTCAGCGGACTAAGTGCGATGCTGATACTCAAGTTCGGTAAGTTCTAAACTGGAATAAATGATCCCGGTTGGTTTAATGGGCTCAGGGCAGATCCTGAGCCCATTTTGTTTCGTCAAAGGGGCTAATGACTGGTGGAATTCCCCCAGGTGCCGTTGGGATTGATCGTTAACGGATCAGTTGGGCAATTTCCCCGCTATCTTCCATACCCAGCGATGCAGCCGATGATAGAATTTCGATGGTTCAGCAAACATCAGTATACACTCGCCGTGCACCACGTCGATGCCGTTGTCATTGCAGAAACTGATTGCTTCCGCTGACTCGGCTCCCTGCTGCATCCATACCCGCTTGATATTTGCTTCGGCTGCTTCCCGCACCACCTGTTCAGTTTGTTCCGGCGGAACAATGATTACGACTCCACCGACAGGTGTCGGTAGACTTTGAAAAGTCGCATAGCACTTATCACCTTCCAGTTCGTCAGCCTCGGGATGGATCGGGAATAAATGATAGCCCTTGGCCTTTAATTCCCGGTAGACCGAATTACCGAACTTTTTGCCGCTCCGCGATACGCCCACTACTGCCAGATCGCTTTGAGCCAGAAATCCTTCAACTGCTGCTCGGCTGGTCATTCGTCTCTCCTTTGTATTAATTGTGATTAGTAGTCTTGATACAAATGCTTTCGCCACTCAGAATTTTGTGATGGCTGCTTTTAATATCTTGCGGGTATCCTTGCCATACCAATGCTCCACAAAAATGGATTCCTTCTCCTCCAGCTGCTCGTGGATGCGAGTTACGACCGGTTGAGTGTGATTCTGCTTCATCACACGAAATGCAGAGCGCGATAATCCCCCCAACGTAGCTGCAAATTCGATCGCCTTTGGTCTGACATCATGTAAGGGCAATACCTGGTCCACCAAGCTGGCCTTGAGCGCATCCTCCGGCTCGATAAACTCCCCCAGATACATCAATTCCCGGGCGTTGGCGTCTCCAACCAGTTGATGGAGAATGCAATGAGCCGGATAGGGGACGGGCACCCCGAGCTTGATTTCATTCAACCCCATGAGTTTATGTCCCTCGGCAATAAACCGATGATCGCAGCAGATTGCCAGGATGCACCCCCCTGCCACGGCATGCCCCGTAATAGCAGCTACTATCGGTATTGGCAGCGAGTACATCTCGATGCAGACGCGATTGAACTCGTGGTAGAAATGGCTGAAATCTACCGGTGAAAGATCATACAGGTGAGGGATGTCCAGACCTATGGAGAAGAACTTATCGTTGGCGCTGGTAAGAACCAGTGCGTGAATATCCGGGTTGGATCTCGCCGCTTGAAGTATTCCCTGTAATTCATCAATGAATTCCAGATCGATGGGATTGGTGACGCCGCGCTGAAACTCAGCGATTAATACCTTCTGCTGGATGCGTGAATCTATGAGTGACATGATAATGGCAGATTATATTGGTAGAGTATGTTCGTATCCAAGGCCCGGTGGAAATTACAATTAAAAGACGACCCCCGCATACCCAACTGCCCAACGAAATACGGATTCCGGCTCCACATCGAAACTGGTAGCATAGCGGATCAGGCGACCCTCGGGTAAGCCGGTATTCGCCATGGCACCTTTAAGCGCCGCCAGGGCACCCGCACCACAGGCATTTCGATTTGCCTGAGCCTCGCTCAGCACCGCCTCGCCCGTATCGTGACAGAGCTTGTTGATCAGATTCTTGTCATTCTGTTGCATCCATGCCTGGGCTTCAGGACCAGTACCGGCGGGGGTCATGGCGAACCGGGAACCATAGTGGGTGAGGTCGCTGGAGGCAAGGTAGATGGCATGCCGCCCAAGACGTGCTACGCCTTCAGCAGCGGCAGCACCGATCCGGGATGCGGAGGATTGGGGGAGCACCATTACCGGAACAATCGCTGCGTCGGTGAAGAAGTACTTCACCATAGGGGCCAGGACCTCGATAGAGTGCTCGTAGCGGTGCGCTTCCGGATCAGCCTTGAGGATATCCCCGGCAGCTGCCAGAATGGCGGTGCCGCATTCCCGATCCACATCAATATTGCCGAGAGGCGTCTCCCATTTGCCATCGGGATATAGCGCATGCGCCAGTACTCGAGGATCATGCACGGCCCCAAAGATGACAACGACTTCAGGCTGTGGTGAAGACCGGAAACAATCCAGGGTCCGGGCGGCTACCTGGCCGGAGTACATCCATCCGGCATGGGGCAGGGCGGCACCGCGCAAAGGCCGCGGCAGGTCTGATGGCGGTTGACTGTCCGCCTGGAAGGCAGTCAGCTGGGCCCGGCAGTCACCGGGATAGAAGCCCCGTGCAGCGGGGGCCCGTGCTGTTGGGGATCGGACCTGGTGTGCAGCAGTCATTTCTTATCCGCCATTGATCCCATTAAGAGATGAAAACTCCATATTCCCTAAAATGTACAGGGGATTTCGTTCAGATGGAAGAGTGGGAGGAATCGATATAGAAAGCCCATCCGGCAGATGGGCCTTTTACGGGTACGATATCTGAAGGAAGCCGAAGCTGCTAAGCGCTTTCCGCCGTCAGTTTCTGTAGGGTGTCCAGGGTCGAGGTAAACTGCTCCCGGGCCTTTTCCAGATACGTATGGCACTCGTTGATATAGCCATCGGCGGAGGCGGACCACACGCGATTGAGGTAGCGCTCACCGGCGGAAAAGATACTCATCACATCCGCGTAGGCCTGGAGGCTGTAGACGTGGCCGATAGCCTCCCGGGCATCAACAAACGTGGCGATATCTTCCGGGAAGAGCTCATCGATCTTGTGGCGCAGGTCATAGGGATTGATGGATTCCTTCTCCTGGTTCAGCCTGGTGATCTTCTCCACGATGCTGGCCAGGCTCTCATTAATATTGGTGATATTGCCGGCCAGTGCGCCTTCCTCCCTGGCAGCCCGAGAGGTTATAATCCTGACCATGGCCACACCGGCAATACCGACGGCGATGCCAACGAAGAAGCTAACCCAGCGGACCTCAATCGTATCCAGGACGGTAGTCAACGCGGCGCCGAGGAAGCCGACAACGATAAGGATATATCCAAAATTCTTCATGTGTAATCCTCCTCCCGCCTAGCCTACAGCGCCGGCGATTACGAAATACATAGCGAACCCGACTCCAACCAGAGCCTCCCCGACAATCAAGCCAGCAGCGACGGGAACTCCGGTACCCTCGGACCAATGCTTGCCCAGTTTCCAATCGGAGAGGAGACGCAGGATGGTGCCGATGGTGTAGGTGAGGACAATGTTGAACGGCAGGTAGAACCCGAGTCCCACCAGGATGCCCAGACCGCCGATGCCGCTGGTACTCAGCAGGGCACCGAGACCCGCGCCGGAGATGTACTTCTGGATGGGGACGTCACCGCCCAGGATACCGCTGATCAATCCAGCCAGGACGGTTCCCTGCGGTGCGGGGAGCCGGTCACTGCCAAGAGTGTAGGCCTTGTGGAGCACGAAAATGAGCAGCATGACCAGGATCGGTCCCAGCCAGGTACCCATGAATTGTCCGATCTGCTGCTTGCGGGGGATGGCTCCCACCAGGTAGCCGGTTTTCAGATCGAGCATGAGATCGGTGGCCTGGGCCATGGCCACGCAGGCGGCGGCACCCACCATGACGGAACTGATGATGGCGGCTCGATCACCCAGCCCACTGCTGATGATAATGAGGATGGTGACGGCGATGAGGGTCATTCCGCTGAGGGGCGACCAGTTGGTGCGCCCGATGCACTCGGACAGGACCACCCCGGCGACCCAGATCCAGAGGGTGCCCAACAGGGCCATGACGACGCCCCGCCAGAAACCCATCTCGGCCACGGAGAAGATGGCAATGATCAGCAGCAGGATGGTGGCCAGACCTACTCCGATGTAGAGCAGCTTGATGGGCATTTCATCACGGGAGAGGGGGGTCTTGGTCTTGGCAGCCATCTGCATGCTCTTGATGGCGCTGGTGATGAGTGGCAGGGCCAGGGCAATGCCGGTGAGGGCACCGCCGATGAGCATTCCGATGCCGACGGGCCGGAAGAGCTGGGTGCGCAGGTAGTTGGGCATGGTCATGCCCAGTTCGGTCAAAGCCTCAGGTGTGGGCAGAAAGCCTGTAGCCGACAGCAGGGGAGCCAGCATCCAGTAGCAGACGTAGCCGCCGACGATGAAGAACACGCCGCCCTTACCTGAAAGGTAGCCCACCCCCACGGTCATGAGGGAGATGTACCAGACACCGTTCATGTAATTGGGCATGCCGATGAGGTCGCCCAGTTGAAGATTAGCCACGCCGGTGAGCTGGCTGGCGAAATGGACAATGGCACTGAGTCCCGCGCCGATGAGCAGGTAGACGGCTTTGCGAATGCCGGCTCCGGGAGACTTGAGGATGGTGGCCACGGCGATGCCACCGGGATAGGGCAGGCGCTCGAAGTCGATCATCTGCTTGCGGAGGGGGATGATGAAGGCGATCCCCAGGATGCCGCCGGCGATGCAGCCGAAGACCATCAGGTAGGGATTGAAGTCCGAGATCCCGAGGATAAAGATGGCGGGAACGGAGAACATCATGCCCGCGGAGGCGCTGTTGACGGCGCTGGCGACGGTCTGGTTAATATTGTTCTCGATGATGCTGGTACGGCCCATGAGGCCGCGGAGCACACCGAAACCGAGGATGGCGGCCAGTTCCGAGCCCTCGATGGAGAAGCCGAGGATGAGGCTGGCGTAGCCGATACTGAGGGTGATGATGGCCCCCAGGATGTAGCCCACGACCACCGCCTGCCAGGTGAGCTCGGGGTAGGGCGCGGTACGAATGGGCCGGTCAGAAGTGATTGCAGCGGTTGTCACCGTGGGACCTCCTGATTAATGTAATGATGTGGGATGATGCGCCGAGTCCCGGGCGTGAAGCCGCCCCGGGAGGGAGCGGGTGATATGATGGGCGTGCGGCGCACTGACATAATGATACAAGCCCGAAGTAGAGGGGCGATACGTGATGAACTTACTATGACGAGGGAGAAATTCCAGAACAGTTTTCGGTGGGCCCTCGCTACGCTCAAGGGCAAGCGGGCGGGGTGAAGCCGAGCCCGGAGCAGGCGCGAATAGCGCGGCGAAAAATTCAACAAAACCCCTACAAAATTCAACGAAATACGAAAGTTTCTCGTCGGGAACGGGAATCCACAGTTATAAGTCCCGTCGGAGCCCCATTTGGAGGTGTTGAAAAACGCCCGGGGGAGGCGGCGCGAGCAGCATCGCTGGTAGTGCGGACAGGAATTCAACATAACACCTACATATCCCCCCATTTTGAAAAAAGTGCTCGTCGAGAGAAAACCACAGCGGTGAATTTTCCGACGGGACCCATGCAACCGGGTGTGGGAAAGTGTGGGATTGTATGTCCGTAAGGCTCGCATCATGCGGGAAGGTAAGTCCGCGGCGGCGGTTTGTCGTTCGCCTGGTGCGCGAGGTGCGCGAAAAAAGCGATCAGCCGTCAGCGATGAGCGATCAGCAAGAAGAAGACATAAGATCAAGAGTTGACCGCTAAGGGCACCGGAACGGGATGGCAGGCGACGGGAGAGAGGTTACGAAGAGATCGGTGGCTATTTCAGCAGTGGATTTTCCCCCGCCGACACATGGATTTTCAGTCCGCCGCTCTCCCGTCGTGAAAAGGAAAAAGAGGGACAAAAAGATAATTGAGTTTTGACTCAAGCATGGGGCAAAGCAAAAGGGTAGATTAATCTTGGCTACTACCAAAGTGTATAATGCTTTCGCATACTCGTATTAGACTAGGGGATTTTAATCCTTTATCCCAGGCGTTACTTAGACACCAACTAATATGTAGCATGTTCTTCTGTAGACTTCCGATGTGTCCATAGTGGGCGTTAGCCTGTTCTTGCAGAACATTCCAATCTGATCCGATTTCTTCCTGTACGACTTTCCCGATATCTGATGACCATGCTACGAATTTATCGTTCCATTGGTGATCTTGTGGAAAGGGATCAGGATTTTCAACACCTAATAATCGAAATATTGTGATATTGTCCGATTCGTGTTTTTTACGGCTTCCATTTGAGTCGGATTTATGACCATCGGTGTCGAAGATGACAAAAGTTGGAATATCTAGAAGTTGAGCAATCGCTAGTGGGCGTATGATTCTGTTCTTAGCATTTGCTGGCACAATGTGGCATCCTTGCTTGTGAAACTCATTAAACTGATTGAGAAGGTGGAGATAAGCAACAATATATGCTTGGTCCTCAAGACCTTCCACTAAGATAAGATGATTTGTAAAAAATAACTCATTTATACTTGATAGCATGGTCTGGTGGATTTTAGCAAGCATTCCAGTTTCTGACGGTACATTAGCATCATCATTAGCTTTAGAGATTTTTTGGGCAACTTGATCCGCTGAGGTCATGCAAACGGTGGTTTTCATTCCAGATTGACGGACCATTCTAACATTGTTGAAGTTTCTGCCATCAACAAAATATGGGCTGTGTGATGTGAGCATGATTTGAGAGTTAGAGCGACTTAGTTCAGTGAGAATTTGTGACATATAACGTGCCTGAGGTGGATGCTGGTATAATTCAGGTTCTTCACAAGCAAGAATAAGAGTGGTATCAGGCTGATCGGTAGTGCTAGCAAGTTCTTGAAGGATTGCTAGCAAATAAGAACGTTGAAGGCCATGACCAAATCTATGAACATCTCCTTCAAATTGTCCCTCACCAATAATAGAATGTGCAATAGGTTCTTCAATTCTGATAGCCTTTTGAGGATTTTGCCACCACTCTAGGCGCAAGTGTGCATCTGCATGAGCCCAAATGCTTATTCGTTTATTAAGAGACTTCGATATTTCACTCAAGGCAGACTGTTGTGATTCAATAATCTGTCGATAATTTTCTTCGGCTGTAGCCTTGATTTCGGAGAGTTGTTTATCAAATGATATTTTTGATCTGATAGTGCGATCAAGAAGTTTGCCGATGGCAGTGTATTTACTTTCTTCATTCTCAGTTGTGGCATCCTTAACTGCTGGAACAAATACCCACTGGATGTACTTTTCAAGAAGGTTTGTGCCTTTAGAGACTCCGTAGAAATCGTCTCTGCTTTGGATGAGTTCTAATTTGTCAGGATGGTTGGCTTCATAATCATGAAGAGATATAATCATCTGAGGTTTAGTTCCAGGGTCGGGAAGATCGGTATAGGTGTTCTTAACCCTATTATAGATTTCTTTAAGGTCTCTAACTAAGTCTCCTCTTTTATCGGCTTCGAAGAATTCAATGAAGCCTTTTATTCCAAGTCTTTCGCCATGTTGTTCGACTTCAGCGATGCCTGAATTGGGATCATAAGTAGCAATTGAGGATACTACAAGAGCATCTTGACGGTAGTAATGGGAGAAGTCATTCTGAGCTTCTGAGTTAAGTTCAATGAACGTAACAGTTATAGTTATTGGCTTGCTTGTATCCTTAAGGTAAAAATCGTCTTCTGTAAGTTTTGAAGGTTCTTGAAGACCAGGTTCTTTCTCTCGGAAAAATACATTAAGGGCTCTTAATACATTCGACTTACCGGAACCATTAGGACCTACAAGACAGGTATAATTATCGAAATAGATTGTTTCATCAAGAATAGAGCGGAAATTTTGAATTCGTACAGATTTTATTTTCATGGATTCTATCTTTTTATTGATAAGTGAATTTTAGTTATAGATATATTACAATCTTTATGAAAAAATTGATAGGTAGAATCAATTAAAGAAGGAGAAGAGAATTGAGTGAAGCAAAATTAATTGAAAACATGCGGCAGCTTGGAGAAGGCATACAAGCATGCTTGGATAAGAAGTTGTATACATCGGCATTGATTCTTATTTATTCAGCAATTGATATAACAGGTTGGCTGGCGTCGACCAATCCTAAAGCAAAAGTGCGTAAGAGATTCACAAATTGGGTGGATTCTTACTTGTTAAGTGCTAAGGAGCTTGGATGTACATCGCTTGAGTTATATTCTGCAAGATGTGGACTTGTACATACTTTCACGCCAGATTCAAAAATAGTTGAAAGTGAAAAAGTCCGTAGAATAGCCTACGCTTGGGGTGAAAAGAAATCAAGTGATCTTCAGAAATTGATCGAGAAGACAGGCTGGTCAGATAGACTGGTGGCAGTTCGTGTGGAAGATCTATACGAAGCGTGGAGACTGGGTCTTGTTATGTTTATCCATGAATTAAAGGATAATCAAAAGCGGGCGGAAGTGGTATATACAAGAGCAAGTAAATTCTATGACCAAATAATAGAAGGAACAAAAAGAGTATAATCTGGAGAGGGATAATAAGTCTTTAGGATAAATAAGGAGTTATTGCTATTGAATGTTAGGGAGAAATAGGCTACGTCTAGTTCTTCCTCATCCGTCGTTGAACAGCCTCCAAGGAAACGGCGACGGGCAGTCAAGGATTCGGCTAGGACGGACTTGTGCGTCAGTAACAGGTAAAACCTACGCTCTTTAATTCCTTAGTCAGGATAAAAAATGCCTCTTGCAGGCGATTATCAGAGTGAAAGGTCTGCTTCCTATGGGGTATCGATTATGCCGCGCAGGTTTCAGCCGTATTGGCACTTGGTAGAGTGATGCCCCCTTTTAATGTGAATGTTCCTGTAAGACCATTGCATGAATCACACATAGGAACAATTCTCTCTCCTGATACTTGGGGATTAATCACGTGCGCACCCAGCGTTGCAGCATTTGTGCATCCCTGAACTGAACAAGTCGCAGGCCATGGCTTATTTGCGTAGTTCATCCAGTGTTGTTTCCATGATCCGCAGCTACATGATCTTGGGGCTGTGCCACCTTTATTCTTCCATCCACTTGCAGTAAGACCCATTACACCTCCTTTGTAATAAAGGTGATATCTATTATTTACGAAGAAACCATATTATTACAAATCATGTAATTAAGTGAAATAATATAGATTATATTAGTGATAACTTCTTATGATATCCATGAATATGTAATTCATATTGAGACTCCCACCAAGGACTCTAAAACGAAGCGGGACGGACTGTTACCAGCGCAAAGAACCTGGGATAAACTCACACCACCCGGCGCCGGCCGGGGTCCCTCCCTTTTAAGGGAGGGGATTTTGGGAATTTGGGTGTGGTGGCTAAATTAAAGTCTGGTCATGAACCAATTGCCCGATAGCCCCAAAAGCCCATTCCAGGAGCATTATCGCCGTAAGACCATTAAGGTGATTGCGGGCATACTTCGCAGGAATATGACTCCCTCTGAGAAGAAGTTGTGGCAAGCCATTCGTAAGCGGCAGCTGGGCGGTTTGAAATTCCTGCGGCAGCACCCGGTGGGGTCCAGTATCGTGGATTTAACCTGCCACGAGAAGCGGCTGGCGTTGGAGGTTGATGGTCTGATGCATCGGGATGAAGACGTGGCGAAACGGGATCGTGAGCGGCAGGAGCTGATCGAGAAATACGATATCCGGTTCTATCGCTGCACCCGTGAGGCCGTGGAGGGGGATCTGGCGGGGGTGCTGGAGGGGATTCGGGAGGTGGTGGGAGATCGGGCAATCGCTCCCTAACGCAAGTGTAAACAAAATCTTGGAACAGCAACATTTCCCTGTTAGGTTCCCGCCAATAGGGGATTAACTACTCACAGGATATAAAGCGGGATGCAGTTATGAGCACTGAGCACTCTTTCACTGTATCGGACACCAATTGCAGGCGCTGCTTCCATGCGCTGATCGTCATACTCCTGCTGCTTCTCCATTCGCAAATCATGGCAATACCGCCCGATCAAGAACGCAGATGGGGGGAAATGTCCATTCTTTCATTTGGATTGACGGAGATCTCCGGGAGCGCTACCGAAACCCTCAAGGATGGCTGGGCGGTAGGTGTTCCGGAGGTGCATCTGGCTGTACTCCCCTGGATAAAGGGATTCCGTATTGGTATTGGCTTCTGGGAGGGAGGCACGAATGTCTTCCGCCTGAATGAGGAAGAGAAGTTGGCGATGCAGGAGTACGAGTACGTGACCACTACGAACGGTCACGTGACAGAGCGGGAAGCGGTTGATAAGGTTTACTGCGATCTGTCCCGGATATCAGGCAGTCTGAAGTGGTATCCCATAAATAACGGGCTCGGTCTGTTTTCCGGTAACTTCCGGATCCGGCCTTATGTCACTAGCGGCTTCGCATTCCATCGTATCACCACGACTACCGATGGAGGAGATAAGGCCTGGGGAAATGGGACCTTTGCCAATTATGGTGTTGATTTCGGTTTCGCGCCAGACCGCAGGGGTGTTGAAAAATTTTTCGTTCGGCTTGAGGTGGTGGAAGGTGTCATACCCGATTGGAACGTTCGGGTTCTGCCGGAGCTACGGCCGGTTCGTGGGGGTCGCTACCGGCTGGTAAGGTTTGGTGTGGGGCTTATTGATTTGGATGCCAGCATCTTCTGAATCTCCAAGAGCAGCCCAGTAAAATATAAACCGGCCGCAACCTCAGTAAGTGGAAGCCCCGGAAATTCGGCCGGGGCTTTTTACGTGACAAAGGTGGGTGGGGGATGGAAGGTGGAGATGACCCCCCGCCTTCCCGACACAAGGTCGGGACAGGCTTGAGGAGAGGGGGTTTTGGGTGGGAGAAACGGGGATGGTTTGGGCCCGACGATTTCCCTTTGCATTCAATGCAAGGGACAGAAAACCATCAAAATCGGAATCGTCGTTCGGGTTTAGAAATTGAAATTATATGTTAAACCGTAAGCCTTTTTATCAGCGTTCAAATTCAAGCTCAACGCATGCTTCTTATCATTGGATTTGCCTTCAGGATCAGCCCATTTCCAGGCATTCCAGGCAATCAGTGACAGACCCACAACCTCGGCACCTGCGCAGACAATATAGTGAGCATCTGTTGATCCACCGCCGATAATAGCAGCGGTCATCATGCCAGCCGCAATCATATTTGCCAAACGATTTGCTTTGTAGGGCAATACCTTGGACAGTAAAACCATAGAAATCGGAATCTGATACATTACTGCGGCAGCCATCATAATGTCAGCTTCTTTTCCATCTGCCAATTCTGTGAATTCATCAATACTCTCCGGAATATATAATGAAAGAACATCTGCAGTAATCATGTTCAGCGTTACATATGTCCACAAGTTTGAAAGTTTTGATTGTACCACATCATTTTTTGCCTGCCATTCACTATTTAAATCCATGGGAGAGGCGAAGGGCTGGATAGAAGCAATAAGTTTTTCGGTTCCAGCCCCCGATGTTCCGAGGGTATCCGTATATCCTTCAGTACTATATGGATGCACATTTGTCTGTGCAAATATATTTGCATTCAGGGACATCAGACCCAGTATCATCAGACCTATCCGTACTTTATTTTTCATGGCGTATCTTTCAATTTTGGCGGTTTTATTGGTTGAATTCATTTAATTCCTACTTCTTTCTGTGATATTGGATAAGGTTCAGGGGCTTGAAAGTAAAATCAGCATCATGTAATAACAAGGTTCAATTCACCCTCAGATGATGCGGCCAGCCGGCAGGGAGAATCGCTGTCCGGGTACGGGATTGTCACCCATGGGACGGATTAGAGCGCAAGGACAGGATATCATGTTCATAGAGAGCCGGAGGTGCCGTAAATTAGCCAGGCACTCATATGGATAGATTCTCCACCCTGCAGCGCGTACTCATGGGACCGGGACCCTCGGATGTGGATGGCCGCGTCCTGGAAGCCCTGGCGCAACCGACTATCGGTCATTTGGATCCTGCCTTCCTGGATATCCTGAACGAGATCCGGGAGCTGCTGCAGTACACGTTTCGGACCAGTAACGAATTGACCCTGGCCATGTCAGGTACCGGCAGCGCCGGTATGGAAACCTGTGTGGCCAACCTCATCGAACCGGGTGATTCCATGCTGGTGTGTATCAACGGCGTCTTCGGGCAGCGCATGGCCGATGTGGCGCAGCGCTATGGCGCCGATGTGACCACGATAGAAGTGGAGTGGGGGAGGGTATTCGCACCCGAGCAGATCGCGAAGGCATTACAGGAGAAATCCGCCAAGGTGGTGGGGATTGTCCATGCCGAGACTTCCACGGGTGCCGGGCAGCCGCTGGAGGAGATCTCGCGTATAGTCCATGAGAACGGTGCCCTGCTGCTGGTGGATGCCGTGACCAGCCTGGGAGGCATGAACGTGGATGTGGATGGCTGGCAGATAGACGCGTGCTATTCAGGCACGCAGAAATGCCTGTCGTGTCCGCCGGGTCTGGCTCCGGTGACGTTCAGCCCGGCCGCTACTACCGCCATGGACCGGCGGAAAACCAAGGTGCGGAGCTGGTACCTTGATCTATCCATGATTCGCCAGTACTGGGGCGCGGAGCGCCTGTACCACCATACCGCTCCCATTAATATGAACTACGCGCTCCTGGAAGCATTGCGAATTGTTCGAGAGGAAGGCCTGGAAGCCAGGTGGGAGCGGCACCTCAGGCATCATCGCATGCTCAAGGCCGGACTGGGGGCGATTGGGATTGAGTATGTCTCACAACCGGGCTATGAACTGCCCATGCTGAATGCGGTGACAGTCCCGGTCGGGATCGATGAGGCGGCAGTACGCAAGCGGCTGCTGGAAGAGTACCGGATCGAGATCGGTGGGGGCTTGGGGAAATTCAAGGGGAATGCCTGGCGTATCGGTCTGATGGGCTCATCCTCAACCCATGAGAACGTGCTGCTCTTCCTGACCGTCTTTGAGGATTGTCTGGCGGATCAGGGATACAAGTTTGATAAGGGAGCGAGCATCGCATCCGCTGCAGAAGCCAGCCGCTGAATATTCACTGAATCAGGCCGCCGGGGATCAGATCTCCAGGAAAGTGGAGGTCATTCAACTACCTGCATGATCATCGACCAGATGATTACCCTAGGTGGTCTCCATATCCTGGGAATACTTCCCGTAACGCGCGGCACCGTTCATCGCGGCACGATGATAATGGGCTTTCTTTGCTGCGGGAACATTCTCTTCCTTGCCTTGCCAGGCCTCAAGAACGGGTTCCTGCAATGCACGTCCGTAGCTGAAGCTCAATTCCCAGGGAAGGTTGTCAAACATGGCGTTCATAGCATTGAGGTTGACCGTGGCCTCCACAGGACTTTGACCACCAGAGAGAAAGACAATACCCGGAACGGCAGCCGGGACCGCTCGCTTAAAGCAGCGCACCGTGGCGGCAGCGATCTCATCCGCAGTGGCCTGTTTCGGGCATGCTTTCCCCGAGATGACCATATTGGGCTTGAGGATAGAACCTTCCAGAACCACGCGCTGCTCAAATAGCGCCTTGTACAGAATCCTCAGAGCTGCTTCAGTGACTTCCTCACAGCGTTCGAGGGTATGGGCTCCATCCATGAGCACTTCGGGTTCGACGATAGGCACGAGACCTATTTCCTGGCAGAGCGCGGCATAGCGAGCGAGCGCGTGCGCGTTAGCCTTGAGACAGGCCTTCGAAGGGATGCCATCCCCGATGGTAATTACTGCGCGCCATTTGCCGAATCGGGCGCCAAGATCATAGTATTCCTGCAGTTGTTCGCGGAGACCATCGAGTCCTTCGGTGATTTTCTCGCCGGGAAAACCGGCCATCGGTTTGGCACCCTTGTCCGGTTTGATCCCCGGGACGATACCCTTGCTGGCGAGCAATTTGGGGAATGGTGTCCCGTCCCTGGTGGATTGGCGCAGGGTTTCATCGTACATGATAATGCCGCTGATGAATTTCTCGGCATCTTCCGTAGTGAATAGCAAATCCCGATAAGCCCGGCGGTTCGCTTCAGTCGATTCAACATTAATAGAGTCAAAGCGTTTCCTAATTGTGCCGGTGCTTTCATCGGCTGCCAGGATTCCTTTTCCTTCTGCAACCATTGCCTGGGCGATAGTGGCTAGTTCTGAGCTGCTCATCTCCAATTCCTCGTTTTTAACTGATTGTTCGTGCAGATTATCCATGAATTACCCGGGTCCATATTAAGAATATGATGGTAGGGTTATCAATGAAAGCAGTACCTAATATTCACGGGGCATTCATTTCAAATATCGCTCCTGAATTTAAGTTTAACTACCTACAGTCATTCATAATACATCCTAATTGACCTGATTCCAACAGTGGCAGTGAAATGGAAGATATGTTAAATTGAATATAGTATAACTTCCACAAATGGAGTAAACAGGAGGCTGGAGCTATGCGCGTTGTATATCGTGGGGATCTTGACGGAACCCTTTGTACCGCAATATTGATTGATGTGGGGCTTGGTGATGAGATTACACAGGCCCACCCGAAGGATATGCAGGATGGAAAGGTGGACATCACTGGGGAAGACATCTTATGCAATCTACCGTATCATCCGAATTGCTATATGTGGTTCGACCATCATGTCACTGAGATCGAGAATAGCAATGCCCCAACCGATTTCAAGGGTCTGGTGGAAGTCGCTCCCAGCGCGGCGGGATTGGTTTATAGATATTTTCTTCCTGATCACCCGGAATTAAAGAAATATGAGCAGTTAGTGACGGAAACGGACCTGATCGATAGTGCCGATTTGACTAAGGATCAGGTTGTAAATCCCAAAGGTACCTACCTCCTCGGATTTCTCCTGGATCCCCGCACGGGATTGGGATTAAGCCGTGACTTCTCTATAAGCAATTACCAATGGAGCTTACAGCTGCCCAAATTGCTGACCCAACATACGGTTGAGGAAATTTTGGCGATGCCGGACAGCCAGGAACGGATCAAGCGGTACAATGAAATGCAACAGGTCGCAATTGATTTCAATAAGGCCAATTCCCGTCTGGAAGGCAATGTAATTGTGACTGATGTTCGCGATAAACAAATCCCACCAGCCAACCGCTTTTTGATCTACGCGATACCAAGCCTTGAAGAAGGCAATATCTCGGTTCGGATGGCCTCCGGGAAGCAGGGTGAGTTCAATACGATCTCCGTGGCATACTCTATCTTTAACCGGACTTCCAAAGTCGACTGCGGTAGCCTGTGCAAATCCTACGGCGGAGGTGGGCATCGTGCAGCGGCAACGTGTCAACCGTCCATTGAGGACAGTGACCGGGTATTCGCGGAACTCATCGCCGCCTGCCAGGACTGATCCTAGTCTGATATAGACAAAACTGATGAGCCCCGGGGAAAATACCTGGGGCTCTTGTTTTATCCGGATTCTCTCTCTAACCTACTCATCCGTCTCATCGCTGGTAACAATGATTCTGGCTGAAATCGGGTTCATCCCGTAGCTTTGAGCGAATATCTACTTCTCAAATATTTTCGTGGAGTGGAATATGAGTATCCTCATTAAGAACATCCTGATTGGTGAAACGGAAAAAGATATTCATATCACCGGGGGTGAGATCAAGGCCATTGATAAAAATCTCAGCGTTGATGCCGCTGAAACCATTGATGGACGGGGCAAAGCCGCGATCCCGTCCTTCATGAACGGACATACCCATGCTGCCATGGTCCTGATGAGAGGTCTGGCTGACGATATGCTGCTTCACGAATGGCTGGAAAAAGCTGTGTGGCCTTTCGAGGCCAATCTCACCGAAGATGATGTGTACTGGGGAACGCGGTTGGCCTGTCTCGAAATGATCAAAACGGGGACCACGTTCTTTAATGATATGTACTGGTACTATCACGGTGTTGCCCGGGCGGTTGAAGACGCGGGCATCAGGGCCGCGGTATCGGCAGTGTTTATCGATATGTTCGACGATTCGAAGGCGGATGAGCAGATAGCCATGAACCAGGGCCTGTTTGAGGAAACAACACGATACAGTAGCCGAATTTCCTTTGCCCTGGGTCCGCATGCCCTGTATACGGTGTCGGAAAAGAGCCTGCTCTGGGCGACGAAGTTCGCGATGGAGCACGGTATCATGATTCACACCCATATTTCGGAAACCCAGACGGAGGTGGAGGATTGTATTCGCCGAACCGGTAAACGACCGGTGGAATACCTGCATGAGATTGGATTCCTGGATGCCAATGTGATTGCCGCGCACGTGATCTGGGTGAATGACCGGGAGATCGATCTACTCAGGGAGCATGATGTCACCATTGTCTATAATCCCACTTCCAATATGAAACTCAGTGCAGGCATTTTCCCTTATTTGAAGCTCAAGAAGGCGGGATTGCGCATTGTATTGGGTACCGATGGTTGCGCGTCGAACAACAACCTGGACATGCTGGAGGAGATGAAATTTGCCACTCTCCTGCAGAAGATGAGTGAGGGGAATCCTTCCGTGTTACCGGCGGAGGAAGTATTCGATCTGGCAACGGTCAGCTCAGCCCACACCTTTAATTATGATCTTGGAGAACTTAAGCCAGGCCAGTCAGCGGATCTGCTACTGGTTAACCTGCAGGATGTCCACCTGAATCCTCGCCACCACCTGATCGCTGACCTGGTCTATTCTGCCCAGGGCAGCTGCATTGATACGACCATCTGCGATGGAATGATCCTGATGCGTGACGGTGTTGTTGAGGGGGAGGAAGAAGTTCTCCAGCAAGCGGGGAGCGTCGCGGAGAAACTAGCCCACCGATAAGTCTGCGTGATGACGGGCGATGCGGTGTTGCTCCAGCGCCTCCTCACCAGCCCGGTCCATGTCCGTGCCCAAAGCGATGAAGCCATGATTTCGGATCACGATATAGCTATGATTGCCCAAGACCCGCATCATTTCATCAACCAGGTCCAGGGACCCGTAGGGCTGCTCCCTTTCCGTGACCGGCAGGTGCATATTCTGCCAGTATCTCAGGACCAGCTCATCGTGTCCGTGAAACACGGCATGTACCTGAGGCCGGGCGGCATAGATTGCATGATGCAGGAAGGATTCCGACGAGGGCTCTTTTTCTCCGTATACGGTGACAGAATGATGATCCCGGTTGATATCGATAACCTGTACCAACTCGTCCTTGCCAAGATTTCCCAGGTCTGCGCCTGCCGCAGTAATGACGAATCCGTGCTCAGCTCTGAGACTCAAGTTTCCCGCATAAGAATTATCTCGCCGGGGTGCCAGATCCATATCGGCAAAGCGTTGACACCATTGCTTTAGACGCTGCATATCAGGATTGGATAGTACCTCTCCAGTTCGGTGGATTGTCTTGAATCGAACTCCAGCGTACTTCTCGGGCATGCTACACAGCTAGTGTGTGAATGTTATCAGGAGGGTAGATGCCCTTCTCCGTAATAATTCCCTTAATATAGCGGGCAGGTGTCACATCGAAAGCGGGATTTCTGGCTATACTGCCGGGCGCGGCAATCTGCACACCCTCGATACACAGCACCTCGGCGCTGTCCCGCTCCTCAATGGGAATCTTATCTCCCGTCGTACACTTAAAATCGATGGTGGACAAGGGGGCTGCAACATAAAAAGGGATCCCGTTCTCGTTTGCCAGTACGGCTTTTTCGTAAGTCCCGATCTTGTTGGCGACGTCGCCATTCCGCGCTATCCGATCCGCGCCGGTGATTACCAAGTCGATCGCTCCCGTTTTCATGAAATATCCCGCGGCATTATCGGCGATGATTGTGAAGGGGATTCCTTCCTGGCCGAGTTCCCAGGCCGTTAGTTTTGCTCCTTGAAGTCTGGGCCGAGTTTCATCCACGAATACGTGAATATTCTTCTTATTGTGATGAGCCACTCTGATCACCGCCAAGGCGGTTCCGTGATCGACGGTGGCCAGCGCACCGGCATTGCAATGTGTGAGAACAGTATCACCGTCATGGAGCAGCACACTCCCATGCTCACCAATGCGTCTGCAGGCGTCAATGCTTTGCTGGGCGTACTCTTCCGCCGAGGCCAGGGCTACGGCTTTAATATTTTCCGGAGCATTTTCCACTGCCACCCGGCTCAAAACGTACTCGATGCCATGAGCCAGATCATGCGCCGTGGGTCGGGTATTCAACAGGATCTGGGCAAGGTCCTGAATTTGTTGCCGGTCAGAAACATCAAGCTGCTGGATACCTTGTGCCAGCCCGTAGGCTCCCAATGCTCCAATGGCAGGGGCGCCACGCACAACCATTGTATTGATTGCGTCGATTACATCATTGGTGCTCTGCAGGGTTCTAATCCGGAATTTTTCCGGCAGCACGGTCTGATCGATAACGTTGATGACGCCGTCGGTGAACCAGACTGAACGATATGATTTTCCTTCAATGATCATCGCTTGCCTCGCGTTATATCCAATCTTAAAGCCGATCGGTATCAACCCTCTACATTTTTCCACCGGTGAAAGAATCCTTGATGATCAGCATTCAGGAATAGCTTGTCAGCGCTGCCTTTGCGAAGATAACCTTTATCCCAATCGTGTGTAATCTGCCGGTGCAAATCTTCATAAAACCATTCGTCAAGAATTCCCGCAATGAATATTCCATAGTATTCTGGCAGAATTCCTCCTATCAATATTGTAATACCAACCTATAGAATTCGGGAGCGACCGATATGATTAAATCAAAGTTCAAATCGCCTAACACCTATTTCATCCTTTCATCGATCCTGGTATTGATGGCACTCCTAACGTGGATCATTCCGGCATCCGAATATGAGACGATGATTATCGGTGAGCGGGAAGTCGTTGATCCGAATACCTTTCATTATGTAGACCGGCAACCGCAGAGTATCGGTCCTCTGTTCATGGCACCCATTCGGGGATTTGTGGATGCGGCGGAGATCATCGGCTTTGTGCTTATCGTAGGGGGGATTTTCGGTATTTTTCAACGGACCAAGGCTATCGATTCCGGTATTCTTGCGTTGGCGAAAGCCCATAAAGTGTCGAAACTGGTTCAAATGCTTACCATCCCGATTTTTATGCTACTCTTTTCGCTGGGGGGCGCCGTGTTCGGGATGAGCGAAGAGACCATACCCTTTATCCTGATATTTGTACCGCTGGCATGGACCCTGGGATATGATTCGGTGACCGGGGTTGCGATACCGTTCCTAGGCGCCGGTGCGGGTTTTGCGGGTGCGTTTCTCAATCCCTTCACCGTCGGTGTTGCCCAGGGAATCGCCGATGTTCCTTTATTCTCCGGGATCTCCTATCGCTTTGTGTGCTGGGTGGTGGTCACTACGGTAGCAATTGTATATGTGATGCGATATGCCTCAAAGGTGCAAGCTGATCCAGAGAAAAGCCCGATGTTCAAGCTGGATCAGGAAAAGAAGAAGAGTCTTGATTCCGAACAACTGGAGAACTTCGCGGGGATGGCAGGACGTGACAAGTGGGTACTATTAACTTTCGCGGCGGGGATGATCATGCTGGTGGTGGGTGTGCTCAGGTTCGGATGGTACATCGAGGAAATTGCCGCGCTATTCCTGTTCACCGGTATCGCAGTCGGTGTAGTCGGCAGGCTTAGCATAGGGGATATCACTGATTCCTTCCTCAAGGGCGCCAAAGACCTGGTGGGTACGGCGCTGATTATTGCTCTGGCCAGGGCTATTCTCGTCATCGCCAAAGATGGCTATGTCATCGCTACTATTCTGCATGCCCTGTCGTCTGCAATTGAAAGTTTCCACCCGATCATGTCCTCACAGCTCATGTTCGGGGTTCAGACCCTGTTGAATTTCTTCGTTCCGTCGGGGAGTGGTCAGGCAGCCTTGACGATGCCTATCATGGCGCCCCTGGCCGACCTCGTTGGAGTTACCAGGCAGACGGCAGTTCTCGCCTTCCAGTTCGGCGATGGATTCAGCAATATGATCATCCCCACCTCAGCAGTCGCCATGGGTGTACTAACTCTCGCGGGGATTCCATGGGAGAAGTGGGCACGTTGGATCATCCCCCTCGAACTCATCTATTTGCTGGTTGGGTGCCTGCTCCTCATCCCACCCTATCTGATGCACTGGATCTGATCTTACTGTAAATCCGAGACCAGAAAGATCAAGCAGTGAACCTGGGTTCCGATCTACAGGCTAGGTAAGCTCCAGTCGATATACCCGATAGCGCTTGTATATTTCGCCCCCCATATGGTCATAAACGACCGGGGCGTTGGGATTGTCCTCAGAGGTGAGGGAGAGGTCTCCCCACTTGTAACCGCTTGCCAGTGCCCGTTTGATGATCTCGTCAAACATGATCACGGCGATGCCAGTTTTCCAGTAGTCGGGCAGCAATACGACACTCTTGAGGGATAATCCCTCCGGCTGCCGCCGCTGGTGCCAGAGGAGTCGCAGATAATCCCATGGATAACGCAGGCCGTTCACGTGGATCAGGATTTCATTCAGGTTGGGGATCCCCGGCAACCAGCCGACCGCTTCCCCGCCCACTTCCGCAAAGAGGATCATTTCCGGATCGGCGATCTTGCGGAAAGGTCGCAGACTAGCCTCCAGTGCGTCCCGGTCCCAGGGGATGCTGCCGGGAAGATATGCGAGGGACCGTAGCAGCAGGCTGTGGATGATGTCGACTTCCTCGTCCCAGCGGTTGAAGTCGGCTGGCCTAATGACAACCTTGCTGCGCTCGCGCATTCTGGCTGCAAGACGTGCGATCCGTGCAATTCCAGGGGCGGAGGGATCGATATAGAACGCCAGATTATCGGCCCGGCCCGGTTGAAAGCCGAATTTCTCCATGAAGCCCTGATAATAGGGTGGTGTATGTCCGCACATAAGGGCAGCCGGGCGCTCCCGCCCCTCGATAAGCACACCGTACCCATTTTCATAGTCCAGGTTGAAGGGGCCGAGAAGTGCCTGTAAACCCCGGTTTTGAGCCCAGTGGCGCACTTGGTGAACAAGAGCTTCAAAGACCTGATAATCCTCGATGTATTCGAAGAAGCCAAACATGCATTCCTGCTGCTTACGGACCTCGTTGGTTACCGGATCCTCCGCCGCGCAGATGGTTCCTACCACCTGACCATTTTTCCGTGCGATGAAGAATTCAGCCTCGCCGCGTTTGAAAAAGACTCCCTGACGGGGATCAATCAATTTCCTCCTATCGGGCAAGAGTGGTGGAACCCAATTGGGATCATGTTTATAGATTTTCCACGGAAAGGTGAGGAAGGTTCTTCTCTCCCTCCGTGTTTTCACGGTTTGTATCTCCAGCGAGTTCATGCTGACTCCTTTTCCTCCAAGGCGTGCTTTTCCTCAGGTCAACCGGCCAGCAGTAGCCAGTGCATGCATTCCAAGCGGGATGGAACAGGCGTGGATTAACATGCCTGTGGGTTCTTTGCCAATGCAAGTCGTCTATTGGGAATCTAATCTATGTGTGCATAGCAGGAAAACATATAAGATGGATCCAGTCTGACTCCGGGAAGTATCAGGTGGCTGACAGTGATCAAACCGGCCAGTATAGAAGGGGACGCCACGGTACTTCACTCCGCAACTCATAAATACAGAGATTACCAACATAGTTACTTGATGCCCTTAGGACGTCCTGTTGAATCTGTGGCATCTTCTTTGATGTTATTTGAATGGCAGTTACGTAATTTATAAAATTACTATCCAAGAATAGATTTGAAGCTCCGCCCGAAAATACTGGTTCTAGTGGTTGGCATCCTCCTGGTTTCCTTTGCTGCCTTATCCATACCATTATATTGGTATTCCCGCAGCGCGCTTGAAGATGAGTTGGATAAGCGTCTGCTAGCGGTAGCCAACATTGCGGTGAATCAGATCAATCCAGAGCTGGCGATTTATCTGACCAGGGAACCGGCTCTGCCTACTGTCAGAACAGCCCTGGAGAGGGAACTATCGTCCTTTGTTGTTGAGGGAATTGAGGGACTTGCTGTTTACTCGTATAAGGGAGTCCAGCTCGCCCAGTGGAGTTCTACTACCGGTACGTATCCTCAAATCGATGCCCTGCTCCAATCCATATCCGGTCCCGGTAGAACTACCGCGACAACAGTATCAGAGATTTTCCAACTACCTGGTGGCGATTACCTCAAATCTGCGGCAGTGGTATTCCCGAATGGAGAACCCACGTCCCCGGTTCTGGTTGTCTGGGGTGGGGCGGCTTTCATGTCGGTAATCGATCAAATGATCGGCGGTATATTTTGGATCGTACTTGGCTCGGTTATTGTCGCTGTCAGTATGACCGTGGTCTTCTCCCGATCATTGGCTCGCCCGGTAATGGAACTCTCGAAATACGCCAATTCCATCCAGCAGAATATCTACTCAGATCCAGTGGATCTGGAACGCAGGGATGAATTCGGCGATTTGAGCAGGTCACTCATCGAGATGCAAAGAGAGATTCAACAGAACGAACAATCCATGAAAGAGCTGCTCTCAGGTATTGCCCATGAGATCAAGAATCCACTGGGTGGCATAGAAATCTATACGGGACTGCTGGAAGAGGGATTGGCGAAGCAGCTGGAAGGGAAAGAAGCGGAGGAATATTTATCATACCTGGAGAAGGTGACTGAGGAACTCCGGAACCTCAAGCACATCGTCTCGGAGTATCTAGATTATGCACGGCCCACCAAGAGCTATATCAAGCCAACTGAGGTGGAGAAAACTGTTGAGGATGTGCATATCCTGCTTCAACCGGAGATGCGCCAGAAGAAAGTGCGCTTCAGTCTCACCGGCAAGGGTGTGGTATCCGGTGATGAATCGAAGCTTAGGCGGGTTTTCCTGAACCTGTTGAAGAATAGCCTGGATGCCACTGCTGAAAACGGCTCGATCAGTGTGGATATCCATAGCGATCAGAAGGCTGTCAATATAGATGTAACGGATACGGGAAAGGGCATTCCGGACGAAGATATTTCCAGAATATTTGAGCCATATTTCACCACGCAGGATAAGGGTCATGGATTGGGATTGGCGATAGTGAAAAGTATTGTTGATGAGATGAATGGCACGATTATTGTCTCAAGTACAGTTGACAATGGAACTACATTCACCTTGAGATTTTCACCAGTAGAGCCCAATGAACAAGATTAAAAAGACGAAGATATTGGTGGTTGAAGATGATCCCACCATGCGCGAAGGTATCCAGACCGTTCTTGAAAAGGAGGGTTACCCGGTTTTCAGCGCTGCCGATGGCATTCAGGGCAGTAGTTTGTTTCGATCCGAGTCACCCCAGCTAGCGATTATCGATCTCAAACTCCCCGGTAAGAGTGGAATGCATTTATTGCATGAGTTCCTTGAGATTGATCCTGCCCTGCCCGTGATACTCATATCCGCCTACGGAACCATCGATTTGGCAGTCAGTGCCTTGAAGTCGGGTGCCAGGGATTTCATCGCCAAGCCTTTCTCTATTGATGAACTACGTGTCAAAGTCTCGGAGATTCTGAAGAATCTGCCCCTACAACATGTGCAGGTTGAAGATGTCCCCACGTTTTATGGAATGGTGGGGTCTTCTCCTGGTATGAAAACACTTCAGGAACGGGCACAGCAGGCCGGAAAGGTCGACAGCGCAGTGCTGGTCTCGGGTGAAAGTGGTACGGGGAAAGAACTGATTGCCCGCGCCATCCATTGTGAGAGCAAGCGGAAGGACAAAATATTTCTAGCGGTCAATTGCAGTGCTTTCACAGATACTGTGTTGGAAAGTGAGTTGTTCGGCCATGAGAAGGGTTCCTTCACGGGCGCAATCCGGCAGCACCAGGGCATCTTTGAACAGGCGGATCAGGGTACGATTCTGTTGGATGAGATCGGCGAGATATCCCCCCAACTCCAGGTCAAATTACTGCGTGTTCTCCAGCATCAATCCTTCCAACGACTGGGCGGAACAGAGACCATTTCTACGGACGTCCGGATCATTGCTGCTACCAACCGCAACCTGGCTCAAGCCGTGCGGGATAAACAATTCAGAGAAGATCTCTATTTCCGGCTTAACGTACTTCCGGTTGCCGTACCACCACTGAGAGATCGCGCTACCGATATCCCTGAGCTGATCAATTATCTCATGGAGATAAAATGCCGGAGCCTGGATATACCCAAACCAAAGATAACCGGTCAAGCCATTGAAAAGTTACAGAGCTACTCGTGGCCAGGGAACATACGGGAGCTGGAAAATCTCCTGGAGCGAGTGCTTATCTTTTCCGACGGGGGGACAATCGAAGCTGGTGATATCCTGTTCGATGAACCGGTAGAGAGTATCGCTGATACCGCAGGCACCCTACCTGAAGTATTGGAGGATACCGAATATCGAATGATAAAAAATGCCCTGACAAAATCAGGCGGTGTGAAGCAGAAGGCCGCCAGGATGTTGGGGATTAAAACCAGCACACTGTATTATAAGATGGAAAAGTATGGTCTCTTTGAAAACCAGAAGGATTCTGAGAATTCAGACGATCATTCACAGGAGGGAATGGATCAACCATGAATTCATCCGTGAAATACTTGATTGCAGTTGTTTTAATGCCGTTCATAGCATGTTCCATACTAATGGCCCAGGAGCTTAATATAGCCTGGGATGGCTATCTCAGCACGGATGCCAGTTTAAAGACCGCGGTGGGCTCCGAACAGACCTGGTTGGCCCAGCAGGACCGGTTACAAGCGGAGATTCGTGATCTTCAGCAGAATCGGGCCTGGTACAACGGTTGGATGATTGAATATCTTCTATCCAGGAAAAGTGCGCAGCAGCTGGGTCTGGCGGATTCCCTACTTCAGGTTCGAGGTCGGATCCGCAACCTGCAACAACAGAAAGAGTTGGCGTTTCAAGTTCTCAAACAGGTCTATGCAGACATGTTACTTTCTGATGATGTTCAGGCATCACTATCCGCGTCTCAAAAGGAACAGGCTGTTACTTTGGGGCAGTGGCTGCTTACCCGCAGTGAATCTCATCTCGATCTACCGGATTATACGGCAATCCTCACGGAGGAGTATGAGAATGAAGCTATCAAGGATATGGTCTTCCACGATTTGCAGGTAGTGTTACGCACTAAGCTTGCGTCAATCGATGCCCTCGTAGCAGAAAAGCAGCAGGAAATCACACTATTGAATCGATTGAATGAATTTCACCGCGATCTGAGCATCCAGATCGAATCGGACCGTGATTTACAAGGTGATACCGAGTCTGGACAGGCCTATTCAACAGGACCGGAAGTAATCCTGGATGATGATATAGATGATGCAATGCTTGGTGGTGTAGAGTCTAAGGCTACTAGGTATGCCGTTATCGAAGACCAGGACTATCTGAGCGATGTAAGACGGAATATTTCAGAGGGTGAAGACGAAGATATTTCCATGAATCCAGATCCGCTCTATGACGAACTGCAGCGACTAACCAGCATAAGCCAGCAGTACCAGGTTCTACTCCAACGGCTTGAGACCGATCTGCCAGACTAATTGGAAGATTATCCGCTCTTCACTTATCTGGTGTATCATCTGGAGCGGAACATTCTCACTGAATGCGGCTGAAGTCCAGCTCCAGTTCTCAACATATTATGACTCCAATGTTCGTGAGTCGCCGACAAGCACTGATTCAACGTTTGGACTCACTGTTCGTGGACGACTGAGCGAAGTACTTCGCCTCTCACGCGCATCTCTCAGGGGCGAGATATTCGCGCACACCTACTTTGATGCGCATGATATGTATGAAAACAAGGTGATCTTTAACGGGGATCTGGGACTGCGCTACTCCCTGTCGAACACTCTACAACTGAGGGGGCAATTCCAGTACTTCCTGAAATCCTTCTTACACACGACCGGATCATACGAGTGGACCTTATATAGTACAACACTCCAATATTCTCACCACTCAGGATATGCCGTCTGGCTGAGCTATCTTCACCGAAGCAAGATATTGGAGGGTGTCAACCAGTACCGTTTCGTTGAAGAAAGTCTGGACCTCAATCACCAATACCATTTCAATACCAGATGGCTGCTGGAAGGCAGTCTGCTCCTTAGCGATCTCACTCACACGGATTTTGACGCACTGGATGTCAACCAGGATACGATCCTGATAAGCATGGGGATCCCTCAAAAGGATCGGGGCTTTGGCGGATTAGTCCATCTCCGCTATCGGGGGAGGGCTATTATCGGGAGTCGTATTGGTGTCAGGACGATTCGATCAAATAGCGCAATAGGTGATTATAATCTCAGGCTGTTTCAGGTATATCTATCCGGAAATCTAGGCCAGTCAACCTACTACCATATCATCTATCGGCTGGTCAACAAAGACTACCGGTATCCGCAGCTCGAAGGAATGAGCTGGTACCGGGATCCTGAGGAGCACGATCAGAATCTCACCCATCTTCGGCTAGAACACATGCTAAGCGACAATGGTATTATTTATCTGCAAATAAGTTTCCTGCGGAATGAGACCATTTTGAACCATCAGTATTACAACAAGACCATGATTGAGATCGGCTTGAAGTATGACCTATAGTACTGGTACCACTATTCGAAATCCGGGAATTTCACCCTCAGATTTCTGAAACAAGTTTCAGATATTCGATAGATTTGTAGGGTGAATGGGGCGCATTTCTGCGGGTCTTGAATTAATCCATTTTAGCGGTTGATTGAAATAAATTCCATGAAGTAGGAGTATCAATCAACGCTGATGATAACAATGGTGAAGGAAACTCACCTACCATCGCGTAAATGCCGCTGATAACCGAGGATTATTTCCTAGTTTGGCACATCATACTGTTAGAAAAGGATTCACCTCTCTAATTGAGCGCCTGAACCGACACCCTCAAGGTGCCCCTCCTTCGGAATACCTGTTCAGGATACTTGAAATGCTCTTTAGCGAACGGGAAGCCCAACTGGTTTCGCTGCTGCCCATCAAACCGTTCACGGCGGCGAAGGCCAGTCACGCCTGGAAAATGGATCTGCCTGCCACGCGAAAGGTCCTGGATGAGTTAGCTAGCAGGGCGATCCTGGTGGACATCGACCACGATGGAGAGTCGATATATACACTTCCTCCTCCCATGGCAGGCTTTTTTGAATTCTCCATGATGCGGATCAGAGGTGATGCCGATCAAGAGATCGGTGATGTCGATCAGAAAATATTAAGCGAGTTATTCTATCAGTACCTGAATGTTGAGGAAGATTTCATCCGTGAATTGTTCACACGCGGCAAAACCCAGTTGGGCCGCACGTTGGTGAATGAGCGTTCTCTCGGAGACGAAAACGCTCTCTTCGTTCTGGATTATGAACGAGCCACGGAAATCATCAGAACGGCGACCCACCGGGGAATAGGTACCTGCTACTGCCGTCACAAAATGATGCATCTGGGCCAGGCCTGCAACAGCCCCATGGATATCTGTATGACTTTCAATACAGTGGCAGCTTCGCTTACCAAACACGGCTATGCCCGTGAAGTGGATGTTGCAGAAGGGCTTGATCTATTGCAGCAGGCTCATGATAATATGCTGGTTCAGTTTAGTGAGAATGTCAGGGAAAAGGTGAATTTCATCTGCAACTGCTGTGGATGCTGCTGCGAGGCAATGATCGCCTCCCGTAGATTTGCAGTGCTGCATCCTATCCATACCACTAATTTCCTGCCCAAATTGGATGACGAGGACTGCAACGGATGCGGTAAATGCGTCAATACCTGTCCGGTGGAGGCATTGTCGCTGGTTTCCGCCAATGATCCTCAAAGGCCGAAAATCAAGCGGGCTCGTTTGAAAGAGGACTTCTGCTTAGGCTGCGGGCTCTGCATACAGGCTTGCACGAAGGGCAATATCCGGATGGTGTCGCGTAAAAAGCGGGTTATCACGCCCTTAAACAGCGCCCACCGGGCGGTGGCGATGGCTATTGAGCGGGGCAAGTTGCAGAATCTGATCTTCGATAACCAGGTACTCCGGAGTCATCGAGCATTGGCTGCTCTGCTTGGAGCGATCCTCAAACTGCCTCCGATCAAGCAGATTTTGGCGAGTCAGCAGGTGAAGTCGCGCTATCTGGAGACACTACTTCATCAATACAAATAAACGCATGGCTGCTGACACTCACTTGATATCCGGCATTTCATTCAGCGGGTGAATACGAGGCTTCAATGATAACGGCAGAAGTATGATTAAAAAGCGGCCAGCCTTTTCGCTTGAGGAGATTCGAATCCATGTTCGTGATCATTATGGTATGGATGGCTCCCTGGAACCTATGCCGAGCGAAAGGGGCCTGAATACCAGACTTGATGATGGAAAAGGCGGTCGTTTCGTAGTGAAGATTGAAAACCCGATGGATGACCGGGGTGTACTGGAATTTCAGAATGCAGCCCTTGATTTTCTTGCCCAGCACTGGGACGCCGGTATGGTCCCCCAAGTTGTGAAGTCCCGTTCCGACAGTTCAATCTGCACGATCTTGGATGCCTCTGAAGAGGAATACCATATGCGGGTATTGAGCTATCTACCTGGGGAACCCATATCGGGGATATTTCCGAGATCAGCCGAATTACTGGACAACCTGGGCTTCACGCTGGGCGAATTGGATGTGATCCTGTCGGATTTCAGCCACCCGGAGATGGAACGGTTTCTACCATGGGACCTGCGTCAAGCGCAGTGGATCAGTGCCCACACGCACCGTATTCAGAATGCCGACAGGCGTGGAATCGTCGAAAGACTTTTACTTCAATTCAGAGCCCGGATTGCACCCCGGCTGGCCGACCTTCCCACCAGCGTTATACACAGCGACGCCAACGACAACAATGTTCTGGTCCGTACCGATGCAGGCGGTGAATACAAAATGTCCGGCCTCCTGGATTTCGGAGACATGAGGAGGACGAATACAATCAACGAGGTGGCGATTGCCTGCGCATATATGGTCATGGGAGCGGAGGAGCCATTGGATGTCGCTGCAGATGTCCTGCGCGGGTACCATCGTGCCAGACCGGTTTCGGAAGCAGAGTTGCAGGTACTCTTTCCGCTGATCGGCATCCGCTTGTGTATAAGCGTGGTCATGTCGGCCATCGCTGCCGTTGAAGCTCCTGATAACGAGTATGCCCAGATCAGTGACCGAGCGGCGTGGGAGGCGTTGGAGCAGCTTGCCAGCATTGATTGGGGAGAAGCGGAAGACCGCTTCCGGTCCACCTGTAGTTTTAATGAAAAAGGCGAGGGGAATTCGAAGCAGCGCCAACACGAAGTTGAGCAGCTGCGAGAGAAGAGGGCGGAGTACATCGGGCCCTCGTTGAGCCTGGCATATGAGACTCCCCTGGTGATCACTTCCGGGAAGGGACAATTCTTGTATGATCCGGCCGGACGTGCTTATCTCGATTGTGTCAACAATGTCTGCCATGTAGGCCATTGTCATCCACGGGTAGTCTCAGCGCTCTCAAACCAGGCTGCCATCCTGAACACCAATACGCGGTACCTGCATCCCTACATGATCGAGTATGCCGAGCGTCTGACTTCAACTCTTCCGGATCCTCTGCAGGTCTGCTACTTCGTGAATTCCGGGAGTGAGGCCAACGAGTTAGCACTAAGGCTGGCCTTTGCTCACACCCAGCGCAACGACGTGATAGTCCTGGATGGTGCGTATCATGGAAACACTACAACACTGGTTGATATAAGTCCTTATAAATGTGAAGGGCCGGGAGGAAGGGGGCTTGCCCCATGGGCGCATAAAGTGACGAAACCCGATGCCTACCGTGGTCCCCACCGCGGCCATGGGAAAGACGTGGGGATTGCCTACGCAGAGTATGTCCGCGAATGTTGTGATCAATTGGTCTCGGCAGATCGACCCCCTGCTCTTTTTATTTCCGAATCGATCCTGGGTTGCGGCGGACAGATCGTTCTTCCCAATGGCTACCTGGAAGAAGCCTTCCGTGTTGTGAGGGAGGCAGGTGGGATCTGCGCCGTGGATGAAGTGCAGGTCGGTTTCGGGCGGGTGGGTACCCATATGTGGGCTTTTGAAACTCAGGGAGTAGTTCCCGACATTGTGACCCTGGGCAAACCTATTGGCAATGGTCATCCGATTGGCGCCGTAATCACCACTACCGAGATTGCAGCCTCCTTCGACAATGGCATGGAGTTTTTCAGCACTTTCGGCGGAAATCCGGTATCGTGCGCAGTGGGCATGGCGGTTCTGGATGTGATTGAGCAGGAAGAACTCCAGAAACGGGCGCTGGAAGTAGGCAGATATCTGATCGATGGATTCCGAACCCTCAGTGAGCGGCAGCCCCTGATCGGGGATATCCGGGGACTGGGACTATTCATGGGTGTCGAGCTGGTGCTTGACCGGGATGATCTCACCCCTGCTACCCGTGAAACGCATCAATTAATTGAGCGAGTCAAGGAAGACGGGATTCTACTAAGCGCGGAGGGTCCCTTCCATAACGTACTCAAGATCAAGCCGCCGTTACAATTCGACATAACCGATGCTGATCTGTTACTAGGGGCCATTGACCGTGTACTTGGCAAGCTAGCCTAGCAGTTCCTATCCAGAAATGCACTGATTCGCAAGAGATCAGATCATACATCCCCTGCTTTGATGCATCAGCGCAATTGGCTCTTCTGAAAATGAGTATTAACTAAAAACCCCACCGATAAGGTAGGGTCCTAGTTATATGTAGGCTATGTTCCGACTGCCAGGTGCTAATCCACCACCCATTCAATATCTCTGAGAAAATCATAGGGATCGATCTTTTCCGATACCAGATCTGCCAACAGGTTGGCATCGGCGCGGGTCACTTTCGTCTCATCGCCTGCTGAAGGGATGATCACAGTGATGATGACTGTCTTCACATTCACGCCGGTGCGGGAGATGGCGTAGCCGGTCGCAAGATATCCATATACCAGCACTTCTTCGAAATTATTACGCCTGCTGGATAAGGTGAGATTAAAAGTGGGATTATCGGTCCCAACCCCATCCATGTTCATTTGTATCCGGTCGCCTGACAGCTTGTAATGCTGGCAATTCTGCATCACTTTTGTAAAGAAGTAAATATTTGCTTCCGCCGTGGTGATCAAGGCGAGAAACAAGCCCACTCCCAAGAATAAAAGATGAAATCTGCGATATGCGCCTGATGGCCTCACAGTGTAGTCCTCCATATTCGAATTACTCCCAAGAAACATCTCTCTCTACTGGCGTCAAAGGTAACTGATTCTATTAATCAGTGCATCTAGAAAATTAACCAGTTGAATGGGATATGGGGATCCGGATCGATTGTATTCAGTCTTAGATCCGCCAGTTGCGCCGTGTAGCCAGCCTGATGTTGTCCCTATTCTCTGTAGCGAATCCCAAAATCAATACCGGTGTGTTTCTCTGCCCGTTCCAGCATGTCGAAGCTGATCCGGTTATGCTCTTTAGCAAGCTGCTCCTCATTGACCTCGCTTACACCATCCCGGACGCGGACAAGCCCATCAATAATGAGGGTATCCACTGGTTTCTGCCTGACAGTGAACACCAGCGCCGCCAGAGGATCCGACTGAGCACCAGCGTATTCAATACCCGCCAGTGAATAGATCCCGATGTCCGCCCGTTTACCCGCTACCAGTTGCCCGATATCATCCCGCCCCAGTACCTGTGCGCCTCCTACAGTCGCCATGTCCAACGCATCCCTGGCGGTGAGCCAGACCGATTCATCCCGCAGCCGTGAAAGCAGCACCGCGTTACGTATTTCGGCCAACATGTTGCTGGAATCATTGGATGCGGATCCATCCACTGCCAGTCCCACTTTTACACCAGCGGATCGCATTTCCTTAATGCGCGCAATCCCGGATCCCAAGCGCATATTCGATGTAGGGCAATGGGATATCCCGGCTCGCGCTGATCCCATTTTCCGGATCTCATCGTCGTTCAGATGGATCGCGTGAGCAAACCAGCTGCGCTCCGTATTCCATCCCAGAGATTCCACGTACTCCGCAGGGCGCTGGTTGAACCTCTCCAAACAGAAATTTTCTTCATCCAGTGTCTCTGCCAGATGGGTATGCATCGTAAGCTGGTTATCCACTGCGTATGATGCGGTTGTTCGCATTAATTCGGGGGTCACGGAGAAGGGCGAACATGGAGCAAGGCCTATCTGTATCATCGCGCCCGGCGAACGATCATGGTATTGCTTGACCAATCGGTCTACATCCTTTTGGATTTCCTGCTCCGACTGGATAACATCGTCGGGGGGGAGACCGCCCTGACTTTTACCAAGAGACATCGAGCCCCGCGTGGGGTGAAAGCGAATTCCCAACTCATTTGCTGCTGAAATCTCGGCGTCAATGAGCCGATCGGTGGCTCGGGCGGGGAACAGGTATTGATGGTCAGCGCTCGTTGTGGCCCCTGTTTTCATTAGCTCCAGTAATCCAATCAGGGCGCCGTAGTAAACCCCTTCTTCTGTCAGCTCCCGCCAAACTTCATAATGATGTGTAAGCCAGCGGGTAAGCGGTGCATCCTGCATCAATGGAATATTGCGGGTAAGGGTTTGGTAGAGGTGATGATGGGTATTGATGAATCCCGGGAGAACAACGCATCCGGTGGCATCGATCACTTCATCAGCCTGTATATCCAAGTTCTCAGGACCGACTGATGTGATCGTTCCGCCTTCGACATAAATATGCCCCCCTGAGAATTCCTGCCGCTGGTCATCCATGGTTCCCACATAGAGCGGATGTTTTATCAGGATTGTTCCCCGTCGATCGGTCATGCATTTCCTCTCAGTGACATCAAAGAAGCCAGCCTGGGGGTAAACTTAATAAGAGATACAGCTCCACTCCTTCCCGAATTTCTGTCAATTCCGTCAGAATCTATTATCACTGAAGATACGAACACTCGTGAATCTGATGTTGTCTGCGATGCTATCCGGGCTATCCGAATCACCCCGTTCGCCCAATTGTGATTGGAGAAGAGGTAGGGTGGAGACGTGTCAGAACTTTAGCCGCATGCCAACTTCCAGAATTCTATCCGGCATCGGAAAGTCAAGATCATATAAATCGGTGCCAAACTGATCGCTGTATTGTTCATCCAACAGATTTCTCACAACCAGGTATGGCTGGATATTCCCTAAGGGAAGTACCACCTTCATGTTAACCACCGTTCTGGCAGGCAGTTCCTTCGCAATTCTTGAAATCTCCGGTGCCTGCGACCAGTCCTCGTAATAATTGACGATTTCACTGCGCCAGTTAGAGGTAACAGAAATCCTCATCCTGGGAGAAATCCAACTGATGCAACCGGTAACTGAGTGACCAGGTACAAACGCCGACGGTCTGGAAACTTCATCCAATGTGTTGGTACCTGTCATCCAGTCCGAATATGTCAGTTCATAGTTGACCTGTTCACCTTCCATAAACATATACCCGAGTGTGAGATTGAACGAGGAGGATCTTGCCGTTAGTTCTATTTCCATGCCGCTAAGCTGCAAACGATTGATATTGGTGGGCTGCCATAATCCGGTTGAGCCCGATGGAACCCATGCAATCATATCGTCGACTACCCGTCTAAAAGCGGCAGCTTTAGTCCACAAAGTGGGGAGGAAGTAATACTCATAGCTGATCTCTCCCGCAATTCCCTCCTCTGGCTTCAAGTCGGGATTGCCCAGGTTTGGCCAGAAAAGATCATTGTGTGTTGGAGCTCGGTAGGCCTTCCCCAGAGACAGCTTGAGGACTTGACGCTGCATCTTAAGAATGAATCCCAGACTGGGACTGACATGACGGCCGTAAACGGAATGAACATCCATCCGCATCCCGCCGACAACTATGAGTGGGTTCCACTGCCCGATAAATTCTGTCCAGAAAGCCCACGCTTCCGTTTTTGATTCCCAATCAGTGGTATCCTGATTGGCACCGGATTCATTCCGCATCCATTGCGTCACGAAACCATTCTCTTCGATGATTTCGAAGCCACCCAAGAATCTATGGCTTCTCAATCCGGCTTCCGTCTGCCCACTTATTCTGAGGTTTTGAGAGCGATATTCATAATCCCCCAAGACAGGTTCTCCGGTGAAATAATCTCCGTACTTTTCCATGAACAACGTCTTATTTAACTCAGGACGTACGCGTAGTTCCACAGCTACTTGTTCCCAAAGCTTGCTGTTCAGAGTCAACATCCCGAACAGGTTTCGGCTTGTTTGACGATTGAATAGACTGGACACTTCCGCATTTCCAAAAGCAGGTGCCGCTGCCGGTTTTGGACCCGGTACTCCAAGATCAGTGTCATGGTACCCAGCGGTGAAACCAAATTCTACATCTCTCACGATAGTCGCAGCATTGCCCGTCCAACCGCGATGCATATAATCATCATTTCCCCGCCAGCCGTCGGACCGGTCCAGATTAGCTGACATAGAGACACCTTTTTCGCTGTTCCCCATACCTGCATGGGCGGTCACTGCCTGCGTATTGAAACTGCCCTGACTAAAAGCGATATCCCGGGCATTTCCTACTTCCCTCGTGATCAGGTTGATAACGCCCCCAAGGGCATTCGCGCCGTAAAGGTGGGAGGTAGGCCCCCGGACAATTTCGATTTTCTCGATGCCGCTCAGGCTCAACTGGCTCAGATCTGTTGTTCCGTTGAAAGCATCGTTGATTGGAATCCCATCCCGTGTTACAAGTACCTGAGCTGCCTGAGTTCCTCGCAGGCTGATAGTGGTCATACCGCCGTGACTGGTGCGCCGGACCGTCGTCCCGGTCTGGATCTGGAGGACATCCGCCACGTCCATAGCGGGGATCATATCGATGAGTTCCTGACTCACCAGTGTCGTCGATAACGGAACCTCTTGCAGTGTCTGGCTGGTTCTGGTAGCCGTTACGACGATGTCAGGGAGGAAATAGTGTGATTCGATTTCTTTCGGTTCTTCATCCTGTCCCTGCAGCAGGCCAGTGACAACCAGAATACAGCTGAACCAGCTCCTGATGATGCGACGGGAATTCAGATTGATTTGGATGCTCGTTTTTATGCTCATGGGTGCTCCTGGAGAGGTGCGGATGTTACGCTCCCGGTGAGGTCCGTACAGACCTCCGGTCTATCAGCATCAGCCAGGTGATGTCGACTATGCCGTAACAAAAAACCCCGAAGTGGTTTTCGGGGGGCAGTGCAGTCTTTTCATAGACTTTAAGCCTCGCCCTCGAAGGTTAAAGTGAAGACAGGTATCTGGCTAGTTGGTACCGTTTTGCCTCTATTGCTTAACGTGCACCAACACACAGTTGCGGGGCAGCGCCTGGTTCGCACAGGTCTTCCCTGTAGTGAAATGAGAAAGAGTATTTGATCAACTTCAGTAGTTTACACCGGCCCTATTGATGTCTGCAAGAATTTGTGGGATCGCTGGTGCAGATTGCGGAGTTTATTGGGATGAAATTCGGTTGATCTCCGCAATACATGTAAGGATCATGCAGTGCCCGCCTTCTTCACATAGTTTTCACTGTAATGTGGAAGGCTGTTGAACATAAATTCAAGCCTTACTTGCATAGCTATTCACATCTCTCAAGAGGGGGAGAATATTGAATCTTAGTATCCTGCTGCTGGATACGGTAATGCTGGTGTACGGGAAAGATCGCTGATTTGCCGCAGATATTTCCACGCTGGACCAATCGTCTGCCCCTGATATTTACAGTTGGACTTCTGACAACGGTAGCCCTGATTGTAGTCCTGGTATGGTATTATTTCTCCCCCTGGTTCACCGATGTTGGATACCGGCCGCACCAGCCCGTGGCATATAGTCATAAGTTTCATGCCGGGGAGCTCGGGCTGGATTGCCGCTACTGTCACGTTGGTGTCGAAGAATCTTCCATTGCAATGATTCCCCCTACTAAAACCTGCATGAATTGCCATATCCTGGTGAAACCGGAGAGTGAAAAGTTGGCGAAAGTGAGGGAAAGTTGGGAAACTGGAATCCCCCTGGAATGGATTCGGGTTCATGATCTCCCTGATTTCGCATACTTCACTCACAGCCCTCATATCGGGGCCGGTGTTGGCTGTGCCACCTGTCACGGCAACATCGCAGCTATGGAAGTGGTAGAATTGCGCAAACCCTTGAGTATGAAGTGGTGTCTTGATTGCCACCGTAATCCTGGTCCTCATCTCAGACCGGTCACAGCGATCACAGACATGGACTGGACTCCAGCGGCCGATCAGCCACAGTTGGCTGGCGGTTGGATAAGGGACAGACAGATCAATCCACCGGTCGAATGTTCCGGATGCCATCGATGAGCGAAATACCCGAGAAGATGTCGAACCTACTTCCCGAGAACGAGCATGGTGGCTACTGGCGCAGTCTGAAGGAGCTTACAGATTCACCTGAGATCCGGAAACTACTCCACGAGCAGGATCGTGGTGATTCATCCCAACCTGGTGGAATGCCGCGTCGAAACTTCCTGTCACTTATGGGTGCCTCACTTGCCCTGGCCGGCTTATCCGGTTGTCGCCGCCCGGTTGAGAAAATCATTCCCTATGTCATAAAGCCCGAAGAGATCATTCCCGGTCAACCGCAATACTATGCGACATCGATGCCAATGGGCAGTGAAGTGTACCACTTGTTGGCTGAGAGTCACGAGGGGCGTCCCACCCGGGTGAGTGGGAACAGCTTGGTCAAGACCACGGCTGGTTCCGCAGATGTTTGGGCTATGGCTTCAATATTGAATCTGTATGATCCGGATCGCTCGCAAAAATACCGGAAACAGGGAGAACCAAGCACTCTCCAGGAATTTGTAGATGCCTGGACACTGCTCTATAAGGGATTCATCGAAAGTGACGGCGAGGGATTGGCTGTTCTCAGCGAAAGTTATTCATCCCCTACCCTGAGCCGGTTGGTTGCGGAATTCCGCCGCCGGTTTTCCCGGGCTCAGTGGATCACTTATGAACCGGTAAGTGATGAAAACATCATTCAAGGTATCGAGATTGCCCTTGGAGAATCCCTATCTCCGATCTTTGATTTTAGACAGGCGCAGGTGATCCTGTCCCTGGATGCTGACTTCCTTGGAACCGAGAGTCGCCGACATATCAACGCCCGCGGATTCGCAGATTCCCGTCGTATGACATCCGAGCAAGGATCGATGAACCGCCTATACCTTGTGGAGAGCACCCTCTCACAAACGACAGTTATGGCTGATCATCGTCTCACGCTGCAGAGTGGGCAGGTCGGTGCCTTTCTGGCAGCCTTATGCCTGGAACTCCGCCGTCAGGGTCTGGACTTGCCCATCGCTGCCAACGAATCTTATTCAAAGCACAACCTTGATCAACGTTGGCTTCGCACGGTGGCGGATGACCTGGTTCAGCACCGGGGACACTCGCTAGTTCTTGCAGGACGGCACCAGCCTGCCGAAGTGCATGCCCTTGCTGTGGCGGTCAATGATGCGTTGGGCAATATTGGCCGAACTATTGTTTTCAAGTCTAATCCTCATGAGATGACTTCAAGCCTGTCCGATTTCCGACAATTGAATACGAGCATCGGGAATGGGGAAGTAGATACATTGATCATACTTGGTGGCAATCCGGTGTACAATGCTCCCGCTGATCTTGATTTTGCGGCCAACCTGGATAGCATCAGCAACACCATCCATTTGAGTTCACATTTTGATGAGACTTCCCGCGCTGTTTCGTGGCACATCCCGAGACATCATTACCTCGAAAGCTGGGGCGATGTAGCCGATTTGGATGGGCACCTGGGTATCATCCAACCGCTGATTGCACCCCTGTATGATGGGATGAGTTCGGTGGAATTGTTGCCCCTGATAACGGGCGGAGAGAAAAAGAAAGGATACGACGAGGTAAGAACCACTTGGGAGGGTATTCTCTCCGAGAAAATAGGGGAGAAGCGATGGCGGAAAGTCCTTCACGACGGGATTTACGAATGGGTACGGCCGGCGGCAAAAGGAAGAGTAAATCATCAGGCAATTGATCTCCGGCTTGCAGCCAATCCTCTCCACGCGGATCAGGATGAAATTGACAAACTTGAGATCGTTTTCCAACTGTCTCCCGCAGTTCAGGATGGCCGGTTTGCGAATAACGGTTGGCTACAGGAACTGCCCGACCCGGTGACCAAGATAACCTGGGATAACGCGGCACTGATCAGTAAACACACCGCGGAAAAGCTGGGTCTGCACCATCAGGAACTGGCATACCTGAGCCTGAACGGTCGACATCTGACCATCCCCGTTTGGATTATGCCCGGACAGGCCGATAATTCAGTTGCCGTAGCTTTGGGCTACGGCCGCCAGGCTGCAGGACGTATCGGCAGCGGTGTCGGATCCAACGCCTATTTGCTGCGCGATTCGAATACGACAGGTTTCAGTGCAGGTCTGTCTATCCGCGGCTTGGGAAAAACATATGCCCTGGCCTGTGTTCAGGACCATCATGGTCTGGATGCGGAAGAGCTGGCTGCAAAAGGTATACGTCAACGTCTTCCCGCAATTGTCAGGGAAGCCAGCCTGGACGAGTACCGGCGGCACCCAGAGTTCGCCCATGAGCGAGTTGGACACCCGCCGCTGAAAAGCATGTGGAAGGAGCATCGCTACGATGAAGGCTACCAGTGGGGTATGGTGGTAGACCTGAACGCCTGTATCGGCTGCGGGGCTTGCACAGTTGCCTGCCAGAGCGAAAACAATATTCCAGTGGTGGGTAAAAAGCAGGTTCTAAATGGCCGCGAAATGCACTGGATGAGGATTGATCGCTATTATTCCGGGTCCATTGAGGATCCAGCTGTAGTCACCCAGCCCGTGGCGTGTGTTCACTGTGAAATGGCACCCTGTGAGAGTGTATGCCCGGTCGCTGCTACCACCCATGATCAGGAAGGCCTGAATACCATGGCCTATAACCGGTGCGTGGGTACTCGCTACTGCTCCAATAACTGTCCCTACAAGGTGCGACGCTTCAACTTCTTCAATCATACGAGGGATTTGCCGGAGATCGTTCGCCTGTTGCAGAATCCCGATGTGACTGTTCGCTCCCGGGGTGTTATGGAAAAATGCACCTACTGTATCCAGCGAATTAATCGGGGCAAGCGCAACGCGAAAAATAAAGGTCTGGAGGTCATGGATGGTGAGATTGTAACCGCCTGCCAGGAAGCGTGTCCTACCCAGGCGATTTCGTTCGGCAACATCAACGATCCCGCCAGTGAGGTGGCCGTCAACAAATCTTCGAACCGGAACTATGATCTCTTGGGTGAACTCAATGTGCGGCCTCGAACCAGCTACCTCGCGAAGCTGCGCAATCCCAATCCCAAGCTTGAGAAAGATTCCTGACGTGGACCGCAAGGTACGAATAGCAGAACCGGATAAAGCATGAGTGTGAAGAGCCTGCACCCCGAGGAAGTGCAGATAGCCGCCCCAGGGGAGGAAATACTGGTTGCGGGTGGACACGATTTCGGTTCCGTAACAGACAAGATCAGCAGTCTGACCGAGGCCAAGACACCCCGGCTCTGGTGGATCCTATTTGGTGTGGCGGTTTCGCTGGCGATGGTTCTGGCCGGCTCGGCCGGTTGGCTGATATGGGAAGGTACCGGTATCTGGGGATTGAACAATCCCGTCGGCTGGGGATGGGCAATCGTGAACTTTGTCTTCTGGGTTGGGATTGGACACGCCGGCACCTTGATTTCTGCTGTCCTGTTCTTACTGCGTCAAAAGTGGCGCACAGCCATTAACCGCTTCGCCGAAGGCATGACCATCTTCGCCGTAATCTGTGCTCTCCTGTTCCCGGGCCTCCACATTGGCCGGATCTGGCTGGCCTATTACATGTTTCCCCTCCCGAACCAGATGAGTATGTGGCCCAACTTCCGCAGTCCTCTGATCTGGGATCTGTTCGCTGTTGGTACGTATTTCACCGTTTCTTTTCTGTTCTGGTTCGTCGGCCTGATACCTGACCTGGCGACCTACAGGGATCGGGCGAAGGAGAAGATCAAGCGGTTTGTTTTCGGCTTTCTCGCCATGGGTTGGCGTGGTGGTAATCGCCAGTGGCGCCACTATGAACTGGCGTATCTGCTGCTGGCAGGTCTGGCTACACCGCTGGTCCTTTCGGTTCACAGTGTCGTCAGCACCGACTTTGCCACCAGCCTGCTGCCCGGCTGGCACACGACCATCTTCCCGCCCTACTTCGTAGCAGGTGCGATTTACTCAGGATTCGGTATGGTCATGACCCTGGCCATTATCGCCCGCAAAGTCTTTGGACTCGAAAATCTGATCACCCTGAATCACCTTGAAAAGATGAATAAGATCATCCTAGTGACCGGGAGCATGGTCGGATACAGCTATATCATGGAGTTCTTTATCGCCTGGTACAGCGGGAATTTCTACGAAAGTTTTGCCTTTATCAGTCGAGCCTTGGGACCGTATGCCTGGGCCTACTGGATCATGTTCACCTGCAATGTCTTCGTGCCGCAGATCCTTTGGTCGAAAAAGGCCCGGCGCAGTGTTCCCCTCATGTTTGTCCTTTCAATTCTCGTGAACGTGGGTATGTGGTTCGAACGTTTTGTCATCACTGTGACTTCACTTTCCAGGGACTTCCTCCCTGGGGCCTGGGATTATTACACCCCCACCTTGTGGGATATCCTCACCTTCCTTGGCAGCTTTGGATTATTTTTCACTCTCTTCCTGCTCTTCCTTCGATTTCTGCCCATGATCGCCATTGCTGAAATAAAAGGAGTCATGCCCCAGGCCGATCCCCATCATCGTGAACCAGGATCAAAGGTCAGCCATGGCTAAACCCTGGGCTATACTGGCTGAGTTCCCTGATCCGACCAGGCTCATTTCCGCTGCGGAGAAACTCCGCGATGCCGGATTCAAGAACTTCGATTGCCATTCACCCTTCCCGGTACATGGCATGGATCGGGCGATGGGGCTTAGGCGATCACCTCTGGGCTATATTGTAGGCTTGCTTTGTGTGATCGGAGCGGTCGTCGGCCTCGGTCTCCAGAGCTGGGTGCATACGATCGAGTATCCGTTAATTATCGCGGGAAAACCTTTCTTCAGCTGGCAGGCATTCACTATCATTACGTTTGCACTCCTAGTCCTTTTCGGAGCCTTCGGTGCTGTGTTGGGTATGCTTTCCTTGAGCCGGTTGCCGCAACTGCACCACCCACTATTCAACTCGGAGAATTTCCATCGCTTCAGCCGGGATGCCTTCTTTATCAGCGTTGAATCTTCCGACCCGCTATTCGATGAAAAGAAGATCCAGGAACTACTGACCTCCCTGGGCGGCACAAACCTGGAGCTGATAGGGGAGGAAAGTCCATGAGGCACCACGTCACAGTGCTGCGTGTCCTCCTGCGGGGGAGTGTTCTGATGGCCGGCTTCGTCTTCCTCCTGCTACAGACAGGCTGCCGTGGAACTCCAAAGGAGAAGTCTCCCATTCACCTGATTCGGGACATGGACGATCAACCGAAATACAAGCCCCAATCTGAGAGTCATTTCTTTTCCGATGGTATCACCATGCGTACACCACCTGAAGGAGTGGTGGCCCGTAGGGATCTCATGGAGGACGATGGTTTTTATCTGGGACGACGAGAGAATGGCAGTTTCATTCGGACTTCACCCATTCCTCAATCACCTGAATCCTTGGTCAGGGGAGAACAGCGCTACGCTATATATTGTCTGCCGTGTCATGGCGCAGTTGGTGATGGCAATGGCCCTGTCAGGCGCTATGCCTACCCTATCCCGCCTACTTCAATACACGAACAGCGTGTTATGGATATGCCCGATGGTGAAATCTTCAATATCATCAGCAACGGTATCCGCAATATGCCTTCCTACAAGGAACAGATTCCCGTCTCGGACCGCTGGCGCATCGTAGCCTATGTGCGGCAATTGCAGCGGATGGGACCTCGAATCAGTGATGAGACAACCACCCAGGCGGGGGAGTAGATACCCGAACATGACAACCGCTCCTGCACATATATCCTCCATGAATGCCGCAAGTGAGGATGCCCTTCAGAGGCTGTCCCGAGTTCCCGGATATTTATTCGCTGTCGGAGCGGTGGGGCTGATTCTATCGCTGGTGGGCTATTTTGTCGCGGCTGACCGGTTCTACTTTTCCTGGTTAACGGCCTTCAGCTATTGGACTACTCTATCACTGGGAGCCCTTTTCTTCGTGATGCTCCATCATGTTACCGGTGCCAAGTGGAGTGTGCCCCTACGACGGGGTGCCGAAGCTCTTGGGATGAATCTCCCGTGGTTACTGTTATTTTTCGTCCCGGTTCTCCTGGGAATGCACACACTGTACCACTGGTCTCATGCGGATGCGGTGGCCCATGACGCCGTATTGCAATCCAAGTCAGCGTATCTCAATCCGGGCTTCTTCACCATTCGAGGTGTGGCATACTTCCTGATCTGGATTGCCCTGGCATGGCTGCTTTACCGGATTTCCATTATTCAGGATCAGGAAGGCGGTTGGACCCATATTGAAAAGCTTCGCAAGGTCAGCGCCCCAGGCCTGGTTCTGTTTGCTTTCTCCGTCACTTTCGCAGCTTTTGATTGGCTTATGAGTCTGGACCCTCATTGGTATTCCACCATTTTCGGTGTCTTTTTATTCGTCAGCGGATTTCTGGTCGCTATTGCGTTCCTGACTGTTTTTTACATTTTGGCTCAGAAATGGGGTCTCGTCAGACAGTTTGTCAACGGGGAACACTTCCATGATTTAGGGCGGCTAATGTTCGCGTTCACCGTTTTCTGGGCGTATATCGGAGGTTCCCAGTACTTTCTAATCTGGTATGCCAATGTTCCTGAAGAAACAAGCTGGTTTCTCCATCGCTGGGACGGTGGCTGGCGAGTCGTGAGCCTGGGTATTGTTTTCCTCCACTTTTTAGTGCCGTTTGCAGCATTGATATTCCATGCTGCCAAGCAGAACCGGCGGATGTTAACCTTGGTTGGATCGGTCCTGCTGGTCATGCATTATGTCAATATGTACTGGTTGGTAATGCCTACCCTTGCCCATGGTACGGCTGCCCTGTCATGGATCGATATCGCAGCATTCATCGGGATGGGAGGCATACTACTCGGACTGTTCCTGCGCCGTTTTCTGAGACACCCTGTTGTACCCGTTGGGGATCCCCTGCTACTGACTGCCGAAACTCATCACAAGTAAGCTATGCCGGTATCAGCGTATTCTATCCAGGGAGATCGTGCCTACCCTCTTAACTCTTCAGCCCGATTTACTTTGATATTCATTAGATGAATTGGACATGAGTCTCGCCCAGCATCATATTGGGGAACAAACCGCCTGTTTCCATTGTGGTGATAACTGTCCCACGGACCGGATAAGCATTGAAGACAAGGTTTTCTGCTGCCATGGGTGTAAGACCGTCTATGAGATTCTGCGAGATAGCAATCTTTTGAATTACTATGATCTGAATGAGAAGACGCCGGGGATCACCCCTGATGCGGCTGCTAATAAAAGAAAATATGCTTTCCTCGATGAAACCTCGGTCGCCGAGCGCCTCCTTGATTTCGGCGATGACCGTACCAGCCGGGCAACATTCCGGATTCCAGCCATTCACTGCAGCTCCTGCATCTGGCTGCTGGAGAACCTGCAGCGGCTTGATAAGGGTGTCGTGAGATCACAGGTGAACTTTCCCCGGCGGGAATTGGCAGTAGTATTCAAGACATCACAAATGAGTCTCAGACAGTTGGTCGAACTGTTAGCACGGATAGGCTATCCTCCGGTATTGCGCATGGATGGCAAAAACGGAAAGTCGATGCGTAAAGCCGATCGCCAACTCTATTATCGCATCGGTATCGCCGGATTCGCGTTCGGTAACATCATGCTGTTCAGTTTTCCCGGGTATCTGTCGGGAAAGGGGGGCCTTGATCCTCAATTCAGTTCTTTCTTCGGCTATCTCAATGTTCTCCTTGCACTGCCCGTATTCTTTTACAGTAGTCTGGAATACTTCAGGTCAGCCTGGAAAGGCCTTCAAAACAGGTATCTTAATATTGATGTGCCCATTACCCTGGGGATCGTGGTGCTTTTTATTCAGAGTCTTTACGAGATTTTTTCTCATACCGGCGCCGGCTACCTGGATTCATTCAGCGGACTTGTCTTTTTTCTGTTGATTGGAAAACTGTTTCAGAGAAAGACCTATGACGCCCTGTCTTTCGATCTGGATTACCGCGCCTACTTTCCGTTATCGGTCACGGTAATAAAACCGGTTGGCGAGGAGATCGTTCCACTGGAAAAAATACAGAAGGGGGACCGGATTCTAGTCCGCAACCAGGAGCTCTTGCCTGCAGATGGTGTTATGATTCAGGGACCGGGTTCCATCGACTATAGCTTTGTCACCGGGGAATCGGATGTAACTATCAGGAACGAGGGTGATCCCCTGTTCGCCGGCGGCCGCGTAATTGGTCCCGCTGTTCAAATGGAGATTATTCGTGAGGTTTCCCAGAGTTATCTAACACGCCTGTGGAATCATGATGTCTTTACCAAGCCCTCCCGGTCTCGGCTCACACCGAAGGTCGATCTCGTAAGCCGGTACTTCACACTGATTGTTCTCGGTATTGCCGCACTGGCGGGGGGATATTGGGCCTTCGTTGATGCAGGAACAGCTGCCCGGGTTATAACGGCGGTGCTTATTGTGGCATGCCCGTGTGCTCTAGCACTGGCTGCTCCCTTTGCTCTAGGTACTGCCCAACGCGTTTTTGGATTCCATCACTTCTATCTGAAGAACTCTGATGCGGTTGAGACCCTGGCAGGGATCGATACCATAATTTTTGATAAAACGGGTACCCTTACCCAGACACGGCAGAGCGAGATAGCCTACCATGGTGAACCGCTTTCAATCCAGGAACAAGGGATGATTCGATCGCTTGCCCGGCATTCCAGCCATGTCCTCAGCCGACAATTGCATACCGCTCTTGCGGCTGATGTAGAGCTCGCCGTGGACGAGTTTGATGAAGTCCCCGGGGCAGGGCTCACTGCGAGGATAGATAATGCCGTTATTCGCCTTGGTTCCGCGGATTGGACGCTGGCTGAGAGGAACGGTGGTTCCCAGGCACAGACGGCAACCTCCGAAATTTTTGTCTCTATCAATGGACAGTACCGGGGTGTATTCCAAGTTGCCAGATCATTTCGTAAAGGGCTGGATTCCGTTGCCCGAGATTTGAGTGCCAAATTTCCGCTCACCGTACTTTCCGGCGACAATGATCGCGATCGAGATGAGCTGCGGCAAAAGCTCGGACCAGAGGCGGAATTACATTTCGAGCAATCACCTGAGGATAAATTAGACTTCATCAGGAAACAGCAGGCTGAAGGACATCACGTTTTAATGATTGGGGATGGATTGAACGACGCCGGTGCCCTAAAGGCCAGCGATGTAGGCATTTCTATTTCTGAGGATATCAACAATTTCTCGCCGGCGTGTGACGGTATTCTAGCCGCCAATCGGTTTCGGGACCTTCCGCAGCTTATCCAATTTGCCCGGGATACGCTGAAGATCGTCTACCTTGGTTTTGGGATATCTTTTCTCTATAATCTTGTAGGCCTAAGTTTTGCGGTCTCGGGACTGTTAAGTCCGCTGGTAGCAGCCGTGCTAATGCCAGTCAGCTCAGTATCCGTGGTGACCTTTTCCACGATGGTGACAAGATTGAGATCAAGACGATACCGGTTGAGATAATCCGATGCAGGTGATCATGCTATGTATTGGTTTCAGCCTGTTTATTGCAGTCGGTTTTCTGGCTTTGTTCCTGTGGGCGGTACGCAATGGTCAATTCGAGGATCAGGTCACCCCGTCAATCAGAATGCTGTTTGATCACCGTACGGAAAAAAGCCCACCTAAAGCGGATTCCAGGGCGGGACATGAACCATTCAATGAAGGAGTTGTGAAGTGACGGAGATGGAAAAGTACAGATACGACAATCAGATCGTGCGGTTGTTTCTCTATGCCACCATCATCTGGGGTCTATTTGCGTTCCTGGTTGGAGTTATCCTAGCAATCCAGCTTGTTTTGCCCGGCCTGAATCTCTCCCTTCCAGCCACAACTTTCGGAAGAATCCGGCCGGTGCATACCAACACAGCCATATTTGTGTTCGTGGGGAACGCCATTTTCCTATCGTATTACTACGCTGCTCAACGTCTCCTGAAAACCCGGAACTACAGTGACCTGCTCTCGCGGCTGAATTTCTGGGGATGGCAGCTGGTCTTTCTCGCCGCAGTGATCACAATTCCGCTTGGATTTACCACGGGCAAGGAATACGCCGAACTGGAGTGGTCTATCGATATTCTCATGGCCGCGGTATGGATCATATGGGGTGTGCAGATGCTCGGCACAATTCTCAAGCGGCGGGAAAAACATCTGTACGTGGCAATCTGGTTCTATATCTCTACCTTCATTACCGTCGCTGTGCTTCACGTCGTGAATTCCTTCGAGATACCTGTCGCCCTCTTTAAAAGCTACCCAATCTATGCCGGTATTCAGGATGCCCTCGTCCAGTGGTGGTACGGACATAATGCGGTTGCGTTCATTCTTACCACCCCTTACTTGGGATTAATGTACTACTTCGTTCCCAAAGCCGTTAACCAGCCGATCTTCTCGTATCGTCTGTCGATCCTTCATTTCTGGTCACTGATCTTTATCTATATCTGGGCCGGTCCGCATCACCTGCTGAATACCGCTATCCCAGATTGGGCTCAATCTCTCGGCACCGTTTTCTCAATCATGCTTATCGCTCCATCCTGGGGGGGGATGCTCAACGGCCTCTTTACTTTCAGGGGAGCATGGGATCGAGTACGCCAGGATCCAACACTCCGGTTTTTCGTGGTGGGAATCATCGCCTATGGCATTGCCACCATCGAGGGTCCCCTACTTGCCTTGAAAAGTGTCAACGCCCTTTCCCATTACACCGACTGGATCATCGCCCATGTACACGTCGGTACGCTAGGGTGGAACGGTTTCCTTACCTTCGGTATGCTGTACTGGCTGGTTCCGCGTCTGTATAATACAAAGCTCTTCTCGCTGAAACTGGCGGGGTGGCATTTCTGGATCGGGTTCGCCGGGCTGCTGATCTATGTCATCCCCTTGTACAGCGCAGGTATTGCCCAGGCACTGATGCTGAAAAACATGAATTCCGAAGGATTTCTGCAGTACCCGGTATTTATCGACACGGTTCGCCGGATCATCCCTCTCCTGGCAGCCAGAGCGGTTGGAGGCTCCCTTTATTTATCTGGCGCATTGATCATGGTCTACAACCTCTACAAGACCGCTGCTCAGGGCCAATTCAATCCAGAGGAAGATGCTGAAGCAGTTCCATACCGGGTAGATGAGCCACTCCGGTCGAAGAGTGAGCATTGG
>JBHPIW010000090.1:0-3087 GCA_042568495.1 Fidelibacterota bacterium
GACCGAACCATGGAAGCCTGGCCGGAAGCTGACTGGGGGAATGCGGCCGCCATCATTGAAACGGTCCTCACTGACCTGGAGCGCAATATCAATCCCACTTTGGTGTTGACCAATATGATTCTGGAGATCCGGGATGCCATTGGCGCCGGGTTGGAGATGAAAGCCACCTGACGGCCGGGTTGACCAGCATCTATCGTCTTATTATTTAAGTACTAAAAGCGAGCAGCACGATTCACAGACAAACGAGAGATTCGTTCCCGCGTTTATGCATGACACAAGGCCGCCTATGCAGGTTGATTTATGGATTCACGTGAAGCAGTAGATATAATGACGAAGTACTTTTAGTCCCAGGCGGTTCGCTAAGAGGCCCTTTGGCGCCACTGTACAGGATATGCTGGTCATCCGGCGACCAGGCGGGGCAGGTGCAGACCGACCGGCCGTACGGATTAATGTTCACATCCAACACCCTTCTCTCGAATGTGCTGAGATCGATGATGCCGATTTCGGTATTGTCCGGTACATTGAATCCACCTATCCCTGGGGGATAATCGCAATAGAGCAGCTGCTCCCCGGTACTGTTATAGCGCACCCACAGAAAACTGCGCAGGAATTCCACAGGTAGGGTATCCCGCTGCCCGGTACTGAAATGGTACTCGACAAGGATCGGGGTCTGGTCGAACCAGGATACCGGGAAGATCATCCGGCTGTTATCGGGATGTATATCGAAGCCATTAACCACTTCATCGGTCCCGGTTACGGAACGGTGCTGTAGGATCAAGCTGTCCCGTCCGGTTGCCCGGTCCAGGTGGTAATAGCCGGGCACGAGCTCGATGTCTTCATTCCCGTAGGTATAGTAGATCAGGTCCGGTCCATCGCCATAGTATCGGGCACTGGAAATATTGTGAGTGCTATCTCGCAACACTTCCAGCTGGTTGGTGCGCGTATCCAGCTCCTCCAGGCTCCCCTTGGAGATGCTGAGGTATTTGGAGAAGACCATAAGCAGCTGGTTGCCGGAGTTATGGATAGTCAGGTAGCGATAGATGATTTCTGTCTTATAATCCTCCAGCAATGAATCGGTGGTAATGTTGAAATCCTGGTCGAGCTGCACAAAGTAGAGTGGTGCGGCGCAGTAGATCCCTCCTTCGGACCAATCTCCGATGAAGTAGTCACCATACGCTAGCGGCTTTTCAGTTTTGATCAACAGTATGTTCTCGTTGATCTCATCATCCGATTTGGTGGGTGGTTTGGTACAGGACGCGAGCGCCAGCACGCCGGAAAGGAGTGCAACTGTGTAGAACCGTCTAAGATTTTCCGTTTTTACACTATATCCCATGCTTGTTTTACCAATATGGATAACTACTATTCCAATATACGTGAGAAACATGATTATGACGATTATATTTCTTATTATGCGATTATTTATAGTAAATAGTTACTAATGATTGATAGAAGAAAATACACAGGCTATAACAAAAGGCTATATGGGTATAAAAGAGCTAGGCTGAGTTCTATACTATCACTCCTTCCCCTCGCACCCTCCCCCTTCCATGCCTAAATTCCCCGCTGGTGCACAGTAACCGGACCGATTGAAAATGCCCAAGTTCTACGTAACCACACCTATTTACTATGTGAATGACCAGCCCCATTTGGGGCATGCCTACACCACCATCCTGGCGGATGTCTTGGCCCGCTTTCACCGTACGCTGGGCGATGAGGTGCATTTTCTCACGGGCACCGATGAGCACGGGCTCAAGGTGCAGCAGGCCGCCCAGGCCCATGGGCGGGACCCCAAGGATCACTGCGACGAGTATGTGGTGCGCTTCCAGGAGCTGTGGCAGTGCTTGCACATCAGTCACGACGATTTCATCCGCACCACCGAGGAACGCCACACCCGGGTAGTGCAGCGCTTGCTCCAGGACCTATATGACTGGGGCGAGATTTACCTCGACGAGTATGAGGGTTGGTATTCGGTGTCCGAGGAGCGCTTCATCACCAAGAGAGAACTGGATTCCGGTGAGTTCCGGCAGGTGGAGCAGATCAAGGAAAAGAACTGGTTCTTCCGCATGTCGAAATACCAGGACCGGCTGGTCGAGCACATCCAGGCCCATCCGGAGTTTATCCAGCCCGACAGCCGGCGCAACGAGGTGCTGGGTTTCCTGCGCAAGCCGCTGAGCGACCTGTGCATCTCCCGCCCCAAGTCCCGCCTCACCTGGGGCGTGGAGCTGCCCTTCGATCCCGACTATGTGAACTATGTCTGGTTTGACGCCCTCACCAACTACATTTCGGCGGTGGGCTACACCGAGGATGAGGCCAATTTCACCCACTGGTGGCCCGCCGATATTCATCTCATCGGCAAGGATATTCTCACCACTCACGCCGTTTACTGGCCCACCATGCTTATGGCGGCGAAGATTCCCCTCCCGAAAACCATCTTCGCCCACGGCTGGTGGCTCATTGGCGAGGAGAAGATGTCCAAGTCCCTGGGCAATGTGGTGCGTCCCCTGGACCTTATCGATCTGGTGGGGGTGGACCCGGTGCGCTATTACCTCATGCGTGACATGGTGCTGGGACAGGACGCGAGTTTCACCACTGAGGCTTTCCAGCGACGCTACAACAGCGACTTAGCCAACGACCTGGGCAATCTAGTTTTCCGGATATCCAAATTCATCCGCCGTCATTTCGAAGGACAGATGCCTCCACCGGTCACTCGAACAGACCAACCTGAAAAAGCTGGTTTGGAGGCAGCTGCAATAGGGACGGCTAACCAAGTACTTACTTCTCTCGATTCAATGCGCATCCATGATGCCATTGAACAAGTGATGGACTTGGTTCGGCGAATCAATGGATATCTTGAGATAACAAGCCCTTGGCATCGAATCAAAACCGACAAAGCTGATGCGGGTGACTCACTCTACCAGGCAGCAGAGGCTTTGCGTATTGCATTGCAGCTCCTTCATCCGGTCATGCCTGCCCGAGTAGAAATTATGAGACAGATGATCGGTGCCAAATCCATCCCGATGACGATGAATACATTGCTAAAATGGGAATTGCTCAAACCCGGTACAGTCTTGGAAGAAGGGGAGACCC
>JBHPIW010000091.1:0-3021 GCA_042568495.1 Fidelibacterota bacterium
GGTGATCAATAATGACCGCGGTCACCCTAGTGCCGGCAGGGATAATTACAATGCCGGGCAAGGATTGATCTCCGCCATGATGGATGCACAGAATTCCGGGGGAGTAAAGATACTTGAGGTGCGGCAGGATCATAACCTGGAGTCGGCCAAGGAACAACTGAAGAATAAAACGATAGATCTCGTGGTAGTAATACCGGACCGGTTTACACAAGTATTGGTGAATTATCGCGAGGGGGATAGACCGCCCCCGGTAGTCGTAAAAACCTATGGTGATCCGGCCAGTACCAGATATGTTATGGCGGCTGTCTGGAGTGATATGATCACCTACCAGTATGCCGCCGTATTTGCCGATGCCCAAAGTCCGCTTGAAATCCAGGTAGAGTCGGTCAGCGGTGTCTCCTCCCTCACTGATTTCGAGTTGTACGTTCCCGGTCTATTGGCACTTGCACTGATGATGCTCATGTTCACCGCCGCCGCCTCCTTGATCAAGGAGAAGGACAAAGGGACTATCATCCGGCTGCGGATTGCGAATATGACCAATCTGGAATGGCTGACGGCTGTAAGCCTGTCGCAGATGATCATCGGATTTCTCGCCCTGGTAGTGACTTACATAACTGCGGTTCTTTTTGGGTATCAATCCTCAGGCTCATTGGTGGCAGCCTCGGTGATAGGCCTGCTATCCTGCCTTTCCATCATCGCTATCAGTGTCCTTGTGGCTGCTTTCTTGAGAACTATTTTCGATCTTATGACGATTGGCTGCTTCCCATTTTTTATCCTGATGTTCTTTTCGGGTGGCATGTTCCCGCTCCCTCCACTGCGCCTGTTCACAATCGGGAAACACGCCATCAGCGTCAACGATATTCTCCCGACAACCCACTCTATCTCGGCACTGAATAAGATTTTAAGCCAAGGTGCAAGCTTGAGCGACGTTGCCTTTGAAATGGCGGTTATCACTGTTCTTACAGTACTTACCTTCGCGCTGGGAGCGGGGCTGTTTATCAAGCGCCATATGAAACCAGCATAATCCCACCCGGGGAATCAAGATCTACAACCGTCATCTGCTGACGGTATTCGAGGGAAGCCATTTCATCCGTAGGCCCAATACCCGCGATTCTATCACGGCTGAGAGTTAGATCAATTGTTTACCAAATCTGGATGTAATCAAGACACTGAAGTGTCAGGCCGGTATTAGGCTGACTATAAATAAAACGAAGAATTATGCATCTGATATTGGTAAGATACAGAGCAGTAGTAGCCAGTGTTCAATTAACGATATGCAAGCGGCTCAGTCGCGATACTATTTCGCGTATCATTGTTCAATTCTCGGGCAATCCAAAGCAGGGAGGTTTTGATGTCTGATTCATATAATACACCTTGGCGCAAAACCGCGACTGCGATCTATGGACCTCCGAGAGACGGCAAGATTTTCGGCACGGTTGAGTTGGACGTCACCGATGCCCTGAAGTTCATCGAGCAGCAGCGGGCTGCCGGTGTTCAATTGACGATCACGCACCTGATCACTTCCGCGCTGGCGCGGGCACTGGCCCATGATGTCCCTGAGATCAACTGCTATGTTCGCCGTGGCAGGATCGTCCCGCGAGAGCACGCGGATGTGGCCGTCGCGGTGAAATTGACTTCCGGGACCGGTGTGGGGGTGGTATGTATTCGTAAGGCGGAGCAAAAGTCGCTACCTGAACTATCGGAAGAGATTTACCGGCGAGCCGACGCCCACCGGGCAGGCGATGAAGAACGCGTCAGTTCCAGCAAGATGTTCTTCGAGCGCATCCCCTGGCCCTTTCGCCGCCCTCTTATCCGGATTATTACCTGGTTGGTGTATGAGTTGGGACTGACCATCGGTCCCTTCAGAGCTGCCCACCACCCTTTTGGATCAATCATCCTTACCAATGTGGGCTCACTCGGCTTATCCACAGCAATGGTTGCACTCTTTCCACCTGCGCGACTTCCGGCGGCTGTCGCCATGGGGAGATTGGAAGAAAAGGCGGTTGTCCGGGACGGAAAGATTGTGATCCGGACTATCCTCCCTGTTACTGGCACATTCGATCACCGGATAGTCGACGGGGAACAGGCAGGTAAGCTGGTCAAAGCTGTAACCAGCTATCTGGAGAATCCGGAATTGATAGACGCGAAAGCATAATTACTCACCCGGGGATTACAATCCCCGTGGGTTGAAATAAAGGGATCAGCTTCGAGAATGCTCGGATGAGACCGGCTTATTCCTGTGCTGCTACCTCACCGAGAAATTTTGCCCTCTGCTCCTTAAGGTACTCATCTTCAGGCTGCAATTCGATGCACGCATCGATAACCGAGACCGCTTCCTCCGTTCGATCCAGCTTCCAGAGCACCTCCGCTTCTGTGTCCATGATCTGGGTCCGATCCTCGGCCTCCTCATCTGCTACGAGCAGCACGGCTTTGCGGATCTTGACCAGCGCATCTTCGAGATTCTGTTCCAGTTGAGTCATCCGCCAGGCATAGCCATTAAGCAGATAGCGGGATACGCTACCCTCGCGGATTTCGTGTTCAACCAGTTTCTTATAACTGGCGGCCTCGGCCAGGGTATCTTGTTTATGATAATAGACCCGGCGAAGGCTTCGATAGACTCCCGAACGGTGCACGCTCCCGGGATATTCATTCAGGTAAGCCAGCAGCGGCGCTGCGGCAGTGTCAATCATGGCATCGGCTTCCGCGATTTTGAACCGGCCCAGCTGGTCTTCCTCTGACTGTTCAGGCGCGAGCCGGACCACGCTCTGCCAGCTACCGGTGGCTTCAGCATACATCCCGCGCTCATCAAACTTGTTGGCCAGAAGCAGGGTAGCTTCCAGATCATCGGGATGTTCAGCAACCTGTTTGCTCAAGCTCTCAAAGGTGTTGTCGCCTGCCAGTATGCGATTCAGCTCAGGCAGATATTCTTCCGGTGGCGCGAAACCGATGATCCGATCCACTTCGGAACCGTCGGGGCGCAGCAAGATCACCGTTGGATGACCCGTAATATGGTAGCGCTTA
>JBHPIW010000092.1:0-2937 GCA_042568495.1 Fidelibacterota bacterium
TTTGCCCATTAATAATAAAGATTTAGACATTAACCTGTTGAGGAGTTGAGAAGAATATGGACTTGAACCGTCTAACACAGAGATCGCAAGAAGCACTGATGGAAGCCCAGAGCCTGGCGGCCCGCCAAGGCAATGTAGAGGTGGATCAACTGCATCTGTTGGCGGCCTTGCTGCAGCAGGAGGACAGCCTGATCACCCGTTTACTACGGAAGCTAGACGTGCCGACAGACCAATTCATTGCTGATCTGAAGCAGGAGATCGACCGTCTCCCCCGCCAGACGGGCTCTGGTGGAGAGATGGGCAAGATTTACGTGACCCAGCAGTTGAATCAACTGCTGGTGAAAGCCGAGGATGAGGCCAAGCGATTGAAAGACAGCTACGTCTCGGTCGAGCATCTGGCCATGGCCATGCTGGACGAAGGCAAGACCACCCCTCTCGGCAAGTTATTTCAGCGCTATCATATTACGCGGAATCGCTTCCTGGAGGTCATGGCCGGTGTTCGCGGTAACCAGCGGGTGGAGAGCACCAATCCGGAAGCTACCTACGAGGTACTGGAGCGGTATGGCCGGGATCTGGTGCGGGAAGCACATTCGGGGAAGATGGATCCGGTGATCGGGCGCGATAGCGAAATCCGGCGGGTGGTACGAATCCTGTCACGGAAAACCAAGAACAATCCGGTGCTTATCGGTGAGCCCGGGGTTGGCAAAACGGCTATTGTAGAAGGGTTGGCCCAGCGGATTGTGCGGGGGGATGTGCCGGAAAGCCTGAAGGAGAAGACCATCTTTGCCCTGGATATGGGAGCCCTGGTGGCCGGTGCGAAGTACCGGGGTGAGTTCGAGGAGCGGCTGAAAGCCGTGCTCAATGAAATCAAGGATTCGGAAGGGAGGATCCTGCTATTCATCGATCGTGGGTGCGGGGCGGGCGGAGGGCGCGGTGGATGCCGGGAACATGCTCAAGCCCATGCTGGCCCGGGGCGAACTCCATTGTATCGGCGCCACCACGCTGGATGAATACCGGGAGCACGTTGAGAAGGATGCCGCACTGGAGCGTCGATTCCAGCCGGTTCTCATCGACCAGCCCGGGGTTGAGGACACCATTTCCATTCTACGCGGATTGAAGGAGCGCTACGAGGTGTTCCACGGTGTAAAGATCCACGACAACGCATTAGTATCGGCGGCGATGTTGTCCCATCGCTACATCGCGGACCGCTTTCTACCGGACAAGGCCATCGACTTGGTCGATGAAGCAGCGGCCATGGTGCGAACGGAGATCGATTCCATGCCGGCTGAGCTGGACGAAGTGACCCGACGAGTCATGCAGCTGGAGATCGAGCAGGCGGCACTGAAGAAAGAAAAGGATAAAGCCAGCAAGGAGCGGCTGGCAGTTCTGGGAAAAGAACTGGCAGACCTTACTGAGAAAGCAAATAGTCTCCGCGCTAAATGGGAGGCTGAAAAAGAGGCCATTGCTAAAGTCCAACACCTGCGGGAAGCGATCGAGAATATCCGCCGGGAGATGGAGGCTGCGGAGCGGGATTATGATCTGGAGAAAGCAGCCACGCTGCGGCACGGCAAGTTGCCGGAAGCCCAGAGGAATCTGGAGGAAGAGGAGGCCCATCTGGCCGGTGAACAGGGCCAGGAAAGATTGATCCGCGAGGAGATCACTGAGGAGGAGATTGCCGAAATCGTGAGCCGCTGGACCAGTATTCCTGTATCCCGACTAGTTGAGGGTGAGCGGGAGAAGCTGTTGAAACTGGACCAGGCACTGCACCGGCGGGTTATCGGCCAGGATGAAGCAGTACAGCTGGTTGCTGACGCGGTACTGCGGGCCCGATCAGGCATCAAGGATCCGCGGCGGCCCATCGGATCGTTCATCTTTCTAGGTCCGACTGGCGTGGGCAAAACGGAATTGGCCCGTACATTGGCGGAAACGCTTTTCGATACGGAAGAGAACATGGTGCGCATCGACATGAGCGAATACATGGAGCGTCACTCGGTCTCACGGCTAATCGGTGCACCCCCCGGTTACGTGGGCTATGAGGAAGGTGGCCAGTTGACCGAGGCAGTTCGTCGACGGCCCTACTCGGTGATCCTGTTCGATGAGATCGAGAAAGCGCACCAGGACGTTTTCAATGTGCTGCTACAAATCCTGGACGACGGCAGGGTGACCGATACCAAAGGCCGTACCGTTGATTTTAAAAATACCGTCATCATCATGACCTCCAACATCGGAGCCGGTCAACTTCTGGATGGCATTACCGAGGATGGTGAGCTGCGACCCGGCGTGCATGAAGAAGTCATGCGGCAACTGCGCCAGCATTTCCGTCCTGAATTCCTCAACCGGGTAGATGACATCATCGTATTCAAGCCTCTTACCCAGAGCGAGATCGAAGCCATCGTGGATCTGCTGGTGGAAGACCTGCGTCAGCGGCTGGCCGACTGGACCATGTCCGGTCGCGGCAAAGGGCTTTCATTGGAGCTGTCCCCGGCAGCCCGGCAATACATCGCAAGGAAGGGATACGATCCTCTGTTCGGTGCCCGACCACTCAAGCGTCTCCTTCAGCGGGAGCTGGAAACACGCATCGGACGAGCAATCGTAGCAGGTGATGTGACTGATGGCGCACAGCTCATGGTGGACTTGGAGAAAGACGAGTTAATTCTTCACGTCACACAGCCGCGAAACGAGCCGGTGGATCAGGAATCTGCGGAGGCGTAAAGCTAAACTAAGCGATTCCCCCCCCGGCGAAGCGTGTAAATTCCCGCATGGCAAAATCTATCCGCCGCAAGATGAGCGATCTGGAATTGAAGCAGGCCCGGCCTTCGCTGGACGAGGTACACAACCGGCCGCGGCTGCCGGTGTACACTATCCTGGAACTTGTAGTGGAAGGGTCATTAACATTACTGCGTCGGTATGAGGCCAATGGGACTTCAAAGCTGCGAT
>JBHPIW010000093.1:0-2919 GCA_042568495.1 Fidelibacterota bacterium
GACGGGCATGGTGAGTGGTTCCCTGGGCTATACGCTTTCAGTTGCAAAGGGGAACAATTCAGATCCTCTGGGCGGGTACTTTTCCGCCTATACCAAGGAAGAGATCCCCCACCAGGAGTATTACCTGGATTTTGACCAGCGGCACGATTTTTCGCTGAACCTGGATGTGGTCATTCCTCCTGCTTTGCGTGGAATCCTGAGCCCCTTTGCCAATGTTGTCGCCAATATGTTGGTCACCGTGGGTAGTGGTTTACCATACACCCCCTATGTTGATCCTACGATCCGGATACCGGAAAATTCAGGGCGCAAGCCATGGACATTCCGTGCGGATGTTCGATTGCGGAAAGGTTTTCAGCTGGGAAATAACGAACCTCACCAATTATCAGAATGTGCTCTATGTTTACCCCCGTACAGGCAAACCATTCGATCCGGGATTTTCAGGTGTTGGAACCTCCGAGGATGCCAATCATGATCCTGAAAATGTCGGCCCACCACGCATGATCAAGGTAGGACTCAATGTATCCTGGTAGAATCCATGGCATCGCTGCCTGTATTCTACTGCTGGCCTCTTTAAGTAAGGGTCAGGTTGACTGCGGACAATGCCATACGGAAAATGAGATATTCGAATTGGCCAAAACCATGGGGCTCAGTGAGAAGGCGGTAGGTGTCATGGATAAGGGGCAGCTGCAGAATAATACCGGCAACTTCGGAGAACTGGCCAGTTACCACGTCTGGTTCACCAACGCCGTTCATTGGCCTCGTAGCGCAAGTGATGATCGTCAATATGCGTTTGGATTGGGATTGGTAGTGGGCATCAATGATACTAACGTGATCGAAACCGTCACCCAGTCGCAGACGCGGATTCAGGATTGGTTACCCCCAGATGATGCCGCCGGCCGTCAGTACTCCGGTGATATCCGGGCGGTCTCGGATGAAACCCCTTTCCAGGCTTCCAGCGACTACCGTGAAACCTGGCCCAAAGGCTACTATGACGAAACTGGAGGGTGGATCAGCAGTGAAGAACGAACCTGGCCGGGCTGGTTCCGCATTGACGTGAATCATCCCGAGTTCCCCGATACCTTGGTTGAAGCGGTAAACGAGTTCACATCCGATAGGGACATTTATTCAATTTTCAATGATGACTACAATACTCGAGGCAGAGTGGGTATTGAAGTTGAACAATCCGCCTACAGCTACGGCCGCCCATACGCCGAGGATTTCGTGTACTGGGAATTTCTGATCCATAACACCAGTAATAGCGACCTCGAGGATATTTATCTGGGCCTCTACGCCAAATTCAGGCCGGATTACGATAACCACGACTATATTAATCTGATCGATTCGGATGGTGACAGCGAGACAGATCTAATCTATGTCTATGATCTGAACAATGAACGCAACAAGACTTGGGCGGACACGGACGCACCCCTGGGTATGGTTGGTCTCAGGATCTACGATACACCAGAGGATTTAGGTATCACAGATTTCCATCATTTCGCGCGCGGGATTTCCCCGCTCACCGATGAAGAATTCTGGGCGATTCTGACCAGCGATCCTGATAATCCACACCTTAAAGATCCCGCATACTACTTTCATGGCGGTGATCCGCGCGTAGACTACACCGGATCGGATTCGCTGGCAAGCTTCTACCCCGCCTGGCTGGATGAAGAGAGCCACGTGGAACTGGAGGGGGATGGCATCAACTACATTGTTTCATGTGGTCCATTTACACTCGAAGCGGGAGCATCGGTGCCGTTCTCATTTGGTTTGATTATGGGAGATGCAGGTACCGTCCCCGATCTACCTGATACGACCGATTTACTAAACAACGTCAGACTGGCAAATACCATGTATTCGCTCAAGTTTCAGGGATCCGGTCCACCATCACCGCCTACTGTTGACGCGATACCCGGTGATGGTTCGGCTTTATTATATTGGACATCAGAACCTTCCGAGAGCTCCATCGATGTACTTACCCAAGCCAGAGATTTCGAGGGCTACAAGATCTTTCGGAGTACCGATCAGGGTCTGACATGGGGTACGGTTGTCACCGATGCTCACGGAATTCCAGTAGGGTATGAGCCCATCGCGACATTTGACCTGGTTAATGCCGTGAAAGGACTGGATCCGGCCTTTCCGCAATACCTGGGTACCAACAGCGGATTGGTCCACACATACAAAGATTCCAATCTGGTAAACGGCCTGGAATACTGGTATTGCGTGACAGCGTATGACCGAGGCAATCAGCATCCCGACAGCCTTGAACCTTCCTATCTGTACCCACTGGGCGCCTCTGACCTTGAATCCCACACCGTGGCGGTCATCCCGGGAGGTCCCGCAACCGATCTAAGCGAGGCGGAGGTACCTGGAGGCAACCTGAATCCTATCGGGGGACCCTGTGAAGGATTGGCCCGGATCGAGATTATCGACCCGGCGACGATCACTGGTCACGGCTACAAGGTCTCGTTCAGTGAAGATGCCATTCTTTCAGTCGAAGACGGTGACACAACCTGGGGAGTAGGAACCACCGGTTTTACCCTGGTGGACACAACCGAGATGGATACGTTGTTTTTCATGCACACCCTTTCGGATGAATCTGGTGACAATCTGCCAGTGAAGGACGGTTTCAGGCTGATCCTGCAGGATGCCCCGTCAGGAGTGAAATCATACGGTTGGACCAAGGTAAATGGGGATACAACCACTTTCGACTGGCGTTTCCAGAGCATTGATCCGGGATTGGGAGCAATGCTCATCCAGGAAGCCGTCTACACGGTGGAGGACTGGCGAATAACCATAGATACTTCATCTACCGGTGGACTCGATGCCACATGGTGTGATGCCTTTACGGGGAGTGTACAAGACACAATCCAACATTTGCCCCTTCGGATACATGTGATTACCGATCCGGAAAATCCAATC
>JBHPIW010000094.1:0-2902 GCA_042568495.1 Fidelibacterota bacterium
ACATCGATTACCATAGCACGTGATACGACCATCGATCAGGTAATCTCCATCGATCTGACTGGCATTTCATCCGGTTTCCATACACTTTTTGTACGTGTTCGCGATAACTCTGGAATGTGGAGCCTCGCCAACGCCAAGCCCTTCTACCTGGAGGCCGGCAAGTTAGCCGCTGAAAACAACATCACCGCCGCCGAATACTTCCTTGATACCGATCCCGGCTACGGCAGTGGTACTCCGGTAGGGATTTCCCCGGACAGTACGCTCGATCATCTGTTTACTGTGGACTTGACCGGTTTGGCCTCCGGCTTCCATACGCTTTTTGTACGGATTCAGGATGCCAACGGGTTATGGAGCCTCGCCCATGCCAAGCCCTTCTACTTGGAGGCCGGCAAGCTGGCCGTTGAAAACGACATTACCGCTGCCGAATACTTCCTTGATAGTGATCCTGGCTTCGGCAATGGGGCATCTGTCGGAATCATACCAGACAGCACCCTCGACCAATTATTCATGGTAGATTTGGATACCCTATCCACTGGTCTCCATACCCTGTTTGTCCGGGTTCGGGATGCCAACGGGTTATGGAGCCTCGCCCACGCCAAGCCCTTCTACCTGGACGCCGGCAAGCTGGCCGTGGAGAATAACATCGTCGCTGCCGAGTACTTCGTGGATACCGATCCTGGCTATGGGCAGGGTGAGCCTATTGCAATTTCCTCCGATAGCAGCATCAATCAGGTGTTCATGATCGATCTGGATATGCTAGCCACCGGCTTCCACACCCTATTCGTGCGAGTCCGTGACGCCGCCGGATATTGGAGTCTGGCTCAAGCCAAACCCTTCTATCTCGATTTTGACGACCTTTCAGCACCCAACCTTTCGTCCATCAACTATTTCTTCACTGGCGGCAATGACTTCATCAGTTCAGTTGCTACGTACAGCAATCCCCTGCCCAGCTCCAATATCGATGCGGAGATCTGGGCCGATCTGTCTGAGCTGGAACAGGATAGTACCTACCAGCTCCATATCACCGCCCGGGATGAACGGGGCCGGGTCAGTATGGAAAGTGCCCACTCGGTGCTGGTGGCCTACGGCGCGTTCATTTCTGTCTCTCTTGATACCCTCCCTTTCAGCTACCTCAATATCGATAGCACCACTACCTTATCGTTCGTCGTTCGAAATCAGGGCACGCCCGACAGCATCCTCACGATTATGGAACTGGCGCTGTCCTGCTCCGATTTTACCGCCCACGCGGATACAACCTCCATCATCTCCGGGGATAGCACCCTGGTTATGGTAACCTTCTCACCTACTGCTCCACAAGTCTACGGTTGCGATCTCACGATCCGGAGCAACGCCTTGGATTATCCCGAGCTGACTGTGCACCTCCAGGGGCGGTCATCCAACAGCGCGCCCGAGGCCCGGCCGGATACGGTGATTACCGATGAGGATATCGGCGTCCTCATTAATGTACTGGCTAATGATCAGGATGTGGATGATGCGTATCTGGCGATCGAACGGTTTAGCCAGCCCTCCTTCGGAGCAGCTTCGGTGACCAAGGCCGGTCTGGTCGCCTATACACCGAGTGCCAACTATTATGGCACGGACAGCCTTAGCTACGTTGTCACCGATGGCCACGAAGCCTATGATACTGCCTCCGTTTCCATCACGATTTGGCCGGTGAACGATCCCCCCGGAGATTTCCACATGATCTCCATCGCCCGGGACTCGGTTGTGCAGCTCACCACCGACATGCTCACGGATAGCCTGACCTTCAGCTGGACCCCTGCCATCGATGTTGAGGGTGATACCGTAACCTACCATTTCGAGCTTGGTGATACCCTCGCTCTCGTGGCCTTTCCGAATCTGAATGATACCCTGGTCAGCGTCCGGTTCGACTCCCTGGCCATCTGGATTCGGCGCCAGGGTGATGTGTCCATCTCCGGTACTTGGGATTTACTGGCCTTGGACGGTCTCGACACCAACTGGGTCCAAGACGGCCCCTTCGTCCTGACCATCGATCTCTCCACCCTCGACATTCTGGACCTGCTAGGCCTGCCCAAAGAATTCGCGCTACACCAGAATTATCCCAATCCCTTCAACCCCCTCACCACCATCCGCTTCGATCTGCCGGTAGCAACGGACGTGAAGCTTATGGTCTATGATATCCTGGGACGGAACATCGTGCGCTTGGTTCATCAAACCTTGGAACCGGGTTATCGCTCTGTCGTATGGCAGGGACTGGACAATCGCGGTCGGCTGGTCCCCTCCGGCATCTATATCGTCCGCTTGGTGACTCCTGAATACACCCGTTCCATAAAAATGGTTTTGCTCAAATAGCACGTTCCACCTCTCCGTAACACCTTCCAGTCTGATCCATTCATTTAATCTGGAGATATTATATATCAACTGGCATTCCCCCCTCGTCTATGATGAAATTGAAGCGGTACCTAATTCTCCGTATCTCTAGGAGCATACTATTGATATATCGATCTTTGGGCTTCATCATCTTTCTGGTGGCCGCCCTTTCAGCCCAGGAACACTTGGACAGGTCTGTCAATGCGGTCCGGTTTGACCAGCCCCCCGTTATGGATGGTGTTGTGAACGATGCCACCTGGTTTTTTGCCACGCCGATTGAGGACTTTATCCAGTTTCAGCCTCGACACGGACAGCCTTCCCGCTTGCGCACCTCGGTCTACATCGGTTATCGACCGGATACCCTGTTCATCGCCTTCGTGTGTCTTGATCCCGAACCCGAGAGAATTTCAGCTGCTCGTACCAAGCGCGACAGCGATCTGGAGGAAGATGACGCGGTGATAGTCATGCTGGACACCTTCGATGATGACCGCACCTGCACCGCCTTTGCCACCAATTCCATCGCTACCCAATGGGATTTCAGGGTCTCGAA
>JBHPIW010000095.1:0-2755 GCA_042568495.1 Fidelibacterota bacterium
TAGCTGAGTCTTTGTCAACATTGTAATACTGGACGGAGGATGGGAAATACGCCGGTGCAAAGTATGAAGTGGCGCCTGCAAATACAGGGAAACAATCATCCAGCGGCGGCTGACACGCTTGAATTCTTTCAGGATGGCCACCCTCCGGTCCCGTTCATGAACATGCTGCAAAAGGCGCATGGAGAACATGATTTCGAAACTGTTATCCTTGTAGGGCAGGTTTTCAGCTAGACCATTCACAGATGCCTGGGAGATCCCAAGTCTCTGCTGCTGATAAAGCACTGCGTAATAATTGAAATCGAGAGATTGAACGGGGCCATGTGCCGAAAGGAGTTCCTGGAAGCGACCATAGCCAACGGGTACATCAAGGATAGGGCCGTGTAATCGGTAGTGTTGAAAGATTCGGGAGACGATGCTGGCTTCACGGTTGCTGATCCAGCGCTGATCCCAATGGCGATATCGCTTGCGAGCATACCGCTCTACCTGCTCCAGATTTTCCCAGACGGTATACGCCAAGCTAGCGAATGTCCCTGCGGAGAGCCCGGGGACGATCCAAAACCTCTTTTAGCACGATTGCTTGTTGAATAGGTGTCAGTGAGGGGAAAACAGACTCATACAGACGAGTAATGCCACCGGCGGCTTTAAGAGTGTCCTGTGCTTCTTCAGCGCCGTATGAGGCTTCCGGCACTGTAGGAATAATGGTAGATACTCTCCTCATTTCCTCTTCTGGTTGGCCTTCCGGTTCAGCTATTTCCGCTTCCACCTCCGGCAGGGGCTCTTCCTCAACTGGCAAGAACCCCGATGGAATGAACTCTTTGGGAATCCCTAACGAGCGAACCAACTGTTCCAAGGGTGGTGTTGGAACGGGTGGCTTGCGAGGAGGACCTGTTTTTGCCCGATCCGCATATTCTCCGGAGGGGGAAATTGGCTGCGTCACCGGTTCCGGGATCTCTTCTTCCGGTTCGATCCCAACTGGCTGTACTAAATCCTCATCCTCCTCATCTTCCCGTCCGAACCGAAGACCCTCAGGCTCGGGCGAGGAGGTTGGTTCAGTCTCCGGTTCGGAGAGAATCCGAGCTGCTGCCCGCCGCTTACGGGCTTTCGCCCCAAGAAAAGTCGATAGCAGCCACCAGATGACCACTATCCAGAAGAGCGGACTGTCAAAGAAATCCATCATCCCTTGGCTTTGCCGGTCCCTGCTTCCGGTCCTTCCTCTTCCGTCGGTTCCTCCCCTTCCTTGGCAGGTGCTGCAATGGATTGCCGCATTCCGGTATCGGCCTGGATGTTCTGCATGTGATAATAATCAAACACCCCCAGATTGCCCTCCCGGAAGGCCTGGGCCATTGCTTTCGGAACTTCGGCTTCAGCCTCCACCACCTTGGCCCGCATTTCCTGCACTGTGGCCTTGAATTCCTGCTCGGCAGCCACCGCCATGGCCCGGCGGGTTTCGGCACGGGCTCGGGCTACTTGCAGATCGGCTGTAGCCTGTTCCGTTTGCAAGTCGGCACCGATATTCTTGCCTACATCCACATCGGCAATATCGATAGACAGGATGGCATAGGCCGTACCGGCATCCAATCCGCGATCAAGTACGGCACGGGAGATGGTATCCGGATTTTCCAGCACTGCCTTGTATCCCCCAGCGGATCCTATGGCACTGACTATCCCTTCCCCTACTCGTGCTATGACTGTGTCTTCTGTAGCACCACCCACCAGTTGTTCAATGTTGGTGCGCACCGTCACTCGAGCTCGCACCATGAGCTGAATACCATCCTTTGCCACAGCACTGATATAGCCGGTCTTGGGGCAGTCAATGACTTTGGGATAGACACTGGTCTGCACTGCCTCCTGCACGTCGCGGCCGGCGAGGTCAATGGCTGTGGTGGTGGCAAATGACAGCTCAATGTTGGCTTTATCGGCTGCGATCAGAGCATTTACCACGCGCGATAGCGAGCCACCAGCCAGAAAGTGGGTTTCCAAGTCCTCGGAGCTGATGCTTTTCAATCCGGCACGATGCAGGTTAATAATACCATTCACCACTTGGCGCGGGGGAATCTTCCGGATGCGCATGATAATGAGCTTGATCAGGGAGATCTGGCGCCAGCCTATGGAGACCAGCGCTTGAATCCATAGTCCCACCGGGACCAGGTAGATGAACAGGATAAGCAGGATAAGAACGATTGGTAGAATTATAACTAGACCGGACATGGGTTACTCCTTTTGCATTCCAGTGGTTCGCCGGACAAAGGCTGTGTTGCCTTCCACTCTGATTACTTCCACGGTGGAACCCTTACGAATGTGCTCTCCTTGCGTGGTCACATTTATCTGACGACCAGCGATTTCCCCTTTACCAGTGGGCATACATGGGGTAAGGGTTTTACCTACCAAGCCGACCAGGGTATCAATCCCCATCGACACGCTGTATTCTTCAGCCGTGATGGGTACATGTTTCTGGAAGAATCGACTGGTGACAAACACACGCAGGACCAGGAAAATGCCGATGATACCACTGAGGACACCGATATTCAGACCGATGAAAGCGCGCTCTATTTGATCCGGGGTGGGATAATCGCCGATGAGCATTTTGTACATACCCCAGACCATGAGACCGATCCCCCCGATTCCGGCCAGACCAAAACCGGGAATCGCTACGATTTCCAATATCAGTAAGGTCAGACCGGCAAGGAAAATGAGTGCCTCAGTGAAGTTCGCCAGCTGGGCAATAAAGCTAGATCCAAAAAAGAGCAGGAGTGCG
>JBHPIW010000096.1:0-2747 GCA_042568495.1 Fidelibacterota bacterium
ATGGTGCGGCGCATGCGACGCAGTGACTTGGAACGCTTGATGCGTTTCTCGGCACTGGGCTTGAGGTAATAGGAGTTACGCTTGATATCCTTCAGGATACCTGCTTTCTCATACTTCTTCTTGAATCGCCGCAGGGCTTTCTCCAACGGTTCGTCTCGTCTGACAGTTACTTCAACCACTTAGGTTTACTCACCTCCTTCTGTGCGCTTTTCCGCAACGTTAATTCTTAGCAAAGAAGCTTACGCTTTTATCTCTTGAAAAACAATCCCGTATCTATGGCTCAGTGTGCTGGACAGGTGGATGAAATCGGCCACACTTACTTGTTCGGCCCTTACATTCGCCAGCCCCAGATCTTCCAGTATTCCCCCCGCTTCCAGTGATTTCAACGCGTTGGATAGCTTTTTGCGCCGCTGTCCGAAGGCCAGCCGCACCACTGTGGCGAATAGATCATCATCCTCAATGTGACCATGATTCTCTCCCGGCACCAGTTGAACGAGGGTAGAGTCGACCTTGGGCTTGGGCCGGAAGACGGCAGCGGGAATATTAAAGCATTTGCGAATATCCGCGCAGGCCTGGAGCATGACCGACAATCTTCCATACTCCTTGCCCCCGGGAGCAGCTGCCATCCGTTCCGCAACCTCGCGCTGTATGATGAAGTACGCATCCGACCAGCGTGATCTATGTTCCAGCACTCGAAAGAGGATTGGTGTGGTGATATAGTAGGGCAGGCTGCCATAGATACGATACCTGGCAGGAAGAGATTCTTCAAAGTCCAGATCCAGAATATCCGCGTGAATAAGCTGCACTTTGGCGGGTAAGACTTCCCCGAGGTAATCCACCAGCTTGGGATCAAGTTCCACGGCGATCATGGAGGCCACCTGTTCCGCCAGCGGGAAGGTCAGTTCCCCACGGCCGGGGCCAATTTCGAGGAAAACGTCCTCGGGTCCGGGATCGATGGTGCGGATGATCTTAAGGATGATATTGGGATCGAAGATGAAATTCTGCCCCCAGGATTTGCGGGGTGGGGGCAGTTGGCTTTTGGCCGAGGACATCATATAGCGGACCAGATCAAGCTGCCGGGAGTTTCATTTTCGTAAACAGGGCCCGGGCATTGGTGGTGGTAAGCTTGGCTACCTCCTCCAAGGTAGCGTCCTGAATCTCCGCGATCTGCTCAGCCACGAGTCGAACATACGCCGGCTCATTGGTTTTGCCTCTATGGGGCACCGGTGCCAGGTAGGGACAATCGGTCTCCACCATCACCCGGTCCAGTCCCACCGCTTGCAGCACTTCCGTGTTGCGGTTCTTGCCGAACGTCACGGTACCCGTGAAGGAGATATGGAAGCCGAACTCGATGGCCTTGTGGGCCAATTCCGGTCCTGAGGAATAGCAGTGCAAAACACCTCGCCGATGGTTTCCAGCCTGAATAAGGTCCCATATATCCTGATCGGCACGGCGGTTGTGGACGATGATTGGCAGATCCAGCGACTTTGCCAACTCCAGATGCTGGCGGAACAGCTGCTGCTGGACCCCCCGCGGACTGAGATCCCGGAAGTAATCCAGGCCGGTCTCCCCGATGGCTACCACTTTCTCATGAGCGGCCAGGGCTTTCAGCTGTTCCATCCCGTCCGCGGGCGCATCAACGGCATCGTGGGGATGGACCCCCACGGTGGCCCAGAGCTGGGGATATTTCTCGGCCAAGGCAATAGATTGTTCGGAAGTGGGTAAGTCAAGTCCCACACAGATGATTGACGTCACTCCGGCGTCCTGGGCTCGCTCAAGTACTTCGTCTAGCTGGTCTTTGAAGTCCTTGTAGAACAAGTGAGCGTGGGTGTCGATGAGATCCATTATTAAGATGATATCCTAATCATATTTATAGCCAGAGAACAACTTACCGCGCAAACTGTCGAGGGCTCTTATCTTTGTTTTATCACTCCCCCCTAGATGGGTGAGAACATCATGGCAAATGTACCTAACTCGCCAGTCGGTATCTGTTAAAGATACCTCCTCGATTCTCTTGAATCCATTTGAGTCCCGATCCGTCAGAAAATCTCCAATGAATCCAATGTGCTTAAACCTGATTTGAGGGATATTGGAATTGAGATATCTGGCAAAATGCTGAATGAAGATATCTTTCTGGTGGTCGTTAGAGAAATCAGCGACAAAGATATAGCTATCGATAGGCTCCAGAATCGTTCCAGGAAGAACTGATCTCTCAGCTTCAGCTGTTAGTCGATCAATCTCCTCGACATAAAAAGACTCCCAATGTGCTATATCTGGTGCAAGAATTTCATATAGCCATGACAGATTCAGCAAATTCATGTGATTCGGTTTGTGCTTGTCATCAGACAATGGAAGATTCCGAACTGATCTGATGAAACCTTTGTTGTCCGTATTCGCAATTTCACGAATTTCCAGGAACACCCTTTTCTCTTCACTATTTGATAAGTCGTGGATATCATCAAGAATTCTTAATATCTCTTCGAAGGACATCATTTTGGATTAATTTGAGACTCTGGAGCGAACTTAACCGATCTTCAATCCCGGCGGCAGGTTGGGATCATCCACGGTGGCCAGTACCAGATCTCCATCCTCACTTTCGGCGGCCAAAAGCATGCCGCAGCTCTCCTCGCCACGGATCTTTGCCGGCTGCAGGTTGGCCACCACCACGATACGGCGGCCGATAAGTTCTTCCGGGGCATAGTGCTGGGCAATCCCGGCGATGATCTGCCGCTCCTCATCACCCAATG
>JBHPIW010000097.1:0-2615 GCA_042568495.1 Fidelibacterota bacterium
TGTTCCATCACCGGCAGCGCCCGTTCGTAGAAGTGCTTATATCCCTGGCATAGAACGTTCAATCCCGGCTCACCATCCGGTGTTCGAGAAAGCCGGTCCTTCGGACAGCCACCCCGGCAGTAGGCCAGAAATTCGCACTCCGTACAGCACGGGGGAAGGGCATCCCGCTTATCGTTCCCGAACTTCAACTGCATTGGACTGTCGAGCATGGCGGCCATGCCGGTATCCATGACATTCCCCAACCGGTGATCCGCACGGACATAATGATCGCAGCTGTAGAGGTCGCCGTTATGTTCCATAGCCACCGCCCGCCCGCAGGTTTCAGCATGGATACAGATCGGAGATCCCTGACCGGCCACCTGGCTGAGCAGCATATCAAAGTCCTGTACGAACACCTCCCCGACGTCGGATTTGACGAGCCAGCGCTCCAGGATGCCAACCAGGAACCGGCCGTACTGCTCCGGGCGAACACTGCGGTCGGTGAGAGCACCATTCCCGTCTTCCTCCACGATGGAGATGAATTGCAGAAAGGCGGCGCCGTTCTCTGTCAGGAAGTCGTACACCTCTACGGGATGATCCGCGTTCGCATGGTGCACGGTGGTCAGGATATTGAACTCTACCTGGTGCCGTTTGAGGATCTCCAGCCCCTGCATCACCCGCTCAAAGGTGCCGGCCCCTTTTTTATCGACGCGATAGGCATCGTGGAGTTCCCGGGGACCGTCGAGGCTGAGCCCCACCAGGAACTTGTGTTCGTGGAGAAACTCACCCCATTCGTCATCAAGCAAGACACCGTTGGTCTGGATGGTATTGGCGATCTGCTGCCCTTGAGGCCGGAACTGATTCTGCAAAGTGACCGCCTGGCGGAAGAAGTCGACGCCCATCAGGGTGGGCTCCCCGCCCTGCCATGCGAAGCTGATCTCGGGCAATGTGGCGGGCTGCGCGGCAATGTACTGCCGGATCATTTCCTCCAGGACCTCCGGCAGCATTTTGAATGAGGTGGTTTCAGGATATAGCCGGTCCTTATCCAGGTAGAAGCAGTACCTGCAATCCAGATTGCAGACCGGACCGATAGGCTTGATGAGCAGATGGAAGGGCGTGGTGCGCAGGTGTTGGTGTCTTTCTATCTGTGGCTTGATTAGCTTTCCTTCACGCTGGCAGTGAGATTAACGTAGTCGGGGTCTATGCAGCAAAGAATTTGGAGCCAACCACTGTATTAAATATAGAAGGTTTCAACGATGTCAAAACGGGAAGATATACTGAACCGGATCCTGGAGTTGAAAGCCATAGCTGTTATCCGCATGGCCGATTCATCAAAGTTGATCAGCGTAGTCGAGGCTATCCTGGAGGGTGGCGTGGAATGTGTCGAGATAACCATGACGGTGCCTTATGCCGTCCAGGTAATTCGCGATGTATCCAGAGCTATCGGTGACCGGGCACTCATCGGTGCTGGTACCGTGATAGACCGGATAACAGCCCTGCAGACGATTGAAGCGGGAGCGCAGTTCGTGGTGGGACCGGTGTTTAATTCCCAGGTAGTAGAGGCCGTGCACGATCAGGGATATGTCGCCATACCAGGTGCCTTTTCGCCGGGGGAGATTGTTGCTGCGTGGCAGGCTGGTGCCGATGTGGTCAAGATCTTTCCAGCCACTGTTCTGGGTCCCAAGTACATCAAGGACTTACGCGGACCCCTGCCCCAGATCAGGCTATGTCCCACCGGCGGTGTAACGGTGGATAACGCGGGGGAGTGGATCAAGGCCGGAGCCTCCTGTGTGGGTATTGGTTCCGACCTGCTGGATAAACAGGCCATTGCCGAGAACCGCTTCGAGATCCTTACCGAGAGAGCCCGCCGCATGGTTGCCAGCATTCAGTCCTCCACTGGCTGAAAGGCAGCACGACTGGGTTTCCTGGTGTCGGCGCCTTCTCGTCGGATAACTGGCTAGTGCCGAGGGGGGGACTCGAACCCCCACGTCCTTGCGGACACCGGATTTTGAGTCCGAACGTTCTCGACGAGAGAAATAATAAGTATGCAATAAGTTGTAGCTCTTCAAGTCTTGCGGGGGTAATTAATAGCGCCTTTCATTCTGCTATATTAGGGCATTCAAGAGATCATCTCGGAATGAGTTCTTTTGGGAGCAAAGGAAGTTCTCTGTCCCATGAGCCATCAGAAACCGGCTGATGTTGACTCGGCTAGACGGTCCTAAAATGTATCTAAGGATGGTTTTAACAGAGACTACTTGGATGACCGCCAAGGAGGTCGCTGAATTTTTACGATGCTCGGTGTGAGGAAGGTTGATCGGTTCGCCGATGCAGGTTTTCTCCTATATATAACGTGTGGATGTAATTGCACCTAAGTCTCAGAGGTTGTTTCATCGAAAGTACTTCACAATCTACCTAACTGCCGAGAGGAATCCTAAGCAGTACCGTCCTTCACCTTCTGAGTAAAAGATGGTGGAGGACCAATTGCTATAAGTAGGGATCGGGGGCAGTTGGCGGAAATTCGGTCAGGTGAATTTTCACAAGATAGAGTACGTTCTGTGATATCTATTACATTCGCATTTCCATCCACACAGCAGTCTTGGATACCGGCTGCCGGCTCCTGGAGCGATACTACCTGG
>JBHPIW010000098.1:0-2591 GCA_042568495.1 Fidelibacterota bacterium
TTCCACTCCCTGACACCGCTGCAAATCAAGCTCATTGCCATTGCGGCCATTGCCGCTTTTACCCTGCTCAATATCTACGGGCTCCGCACCGGAATCTGGGCTCAGAACGTGATCACCTTTCTCAAGATCGGTGCTTTGCTGGCAATTATCTGTCTGGGTCTGTTTCTGTCAGGTGGTGAGACCGCCAACTTCCAGCCGCTGCTGCCCGAACGGACTTTCTCATCGCTCGTCCCCCTCTTCGGCCTGGCCCTGGTGGCCACCCTCTGGTCCTATGACGGCTGGATCGAGATCACCTACATCGGCGGCGAAGTCAAGGATCCCGGCCGGAATATTCCCTTGTCGCTACTCCTTTCCACCCTGATCATCATCGGCATCTATATCCTGGTAAATATCGTCTTCATATTCCTGCTGTCTCTGCCGGAGATGGCCCAGTCGGAGCTGGTTGCCTCCCGGGCCATCAGTGTTGTCCTCGGCTCCGGTGGCACCACCCTGGTGGTCCTGATTATCCTGATGTCGACATTAGGCGGGGTGCACGTGAATGTCCTCGCCTGTCCCCGCATTTACTACGCCATGGCAAAGGAAAAACTCTTCTTCCGCTCCCTGGCGGAGATCCATCCCAAATACGGCACCCCAGCGCTCTCCCTCGTTGTCCAGGGGATCTGGTCCTCACTGCTGGTCTTCTCGGGAACCTTCGATCAGCTCATCACCTACGTGGTCTTCGCGTCGTGGATCTTCTACGCCATGTCCTGCGCCGGGGTGATCGTTCTCCGCCGCAAGCGGCCTGATATGCCCCGCCCCTATCGGACCTGGGGCTATCCCTGGGTGCCGCTGGTCTTCATCCTCTTCGCGGGTTTCCTGGTGTTGAATACCATCGTCAGCGATCTCCGCGACGCCCTTTTCGGGGCCGGCCTCATCCTCACCGGCCTCCCGGCTTATTATTACTGGAAACGCAAGTCCGCGGTCGATTAGGCTGACCGGTCGGTGCGGAATGGGCAAGAGGCCATACGACCTTGATTCCTCTCGTTCACTCACCAGAACATGACCATCGCCGAAGGTTATAATAAGTATTGAAAACTGGATCTTTTTATCGTATTATTGTAATAAGTCAAGGTTTTCGGGGTTCTGGCCTCGACGCCATTGTCAACCTGTAACACAGGAGTTCTATCGCCGAACGCGAATTAAACATCATACAATTGGGCTGGTCTCGCTGACGACTCACTTTCCAGCGATGACCGGAGCTATCTTCACTTAAGGTTGTCTGTCGCCTAATCGATCATACTGAATCGAGCGGGGGACCCATTAAATTGGGGTGTATTCCGCACCAGCGGAAGGGATACCTTCTAATCCTAACCCGTCAGCTAACCCCGTAGGCACTTGAAGGGACAGATTTTAGGCTATTTGGGCCGCAGACACCTGTGGCCCATTTTTTTTGGGTACTCTGCCATCGGCAGAGTACCTGAGGAGAATAAAATGGACATTGAACTGATTGCCCATATCGTGGTGATTGCCTTTGCCTGTGAGCTGGTTGATTCAGCCCTCGGTATGGGGTATGGCACAATGTTGACACCCATGCTGTTACTTATGGGTTACGAGCCCATGGAGATTGTTCCGGCCGTGTTGCTATCGGAATGCGTTACCGGAGTGCTGGCAGGCCTGGCGCATCATGAGTTTGGCAACCTGAACCTCAAACCGGGAAACCGCGACTTCTGGATTGCAGCCTTGCTGGCGGCACTTAGTGTCGGTGGCGTCCTGCTTGCAGTAGCCATCGCGGTTAATCTCCCCTCTTGGGCGGTAAAGACCTATATCGGAGTCCTGGTATTGGGGCTGGGGGTGTTCATCCTCCTGAGCCGTCACCGTACGCCATCGTTCTCATGGAAACGCGTGAGTGGCTTGGGATTCCTCGCCGCCTTTAATAAGGGCATCAGCGGTGGTGGGTACGGCCCCGTGGTGACCGGCGGGATGCTCCTGTCCGGAGTTTCCAGTCGCAGCGCGGTTGGGATAACCTCCCTGGCCGAAGGCGTTGCCAGCGCGGTGGGTGTCATAGCTTATTTGCTAAGCGCAGCTACGATCAACTGGTACCTGGCGCCTTCACTGTTATTGGGGGCGGTGCTCTCGGTGCCGGTGGCGGTCTATATAGTGAGCCGGATGCCTGCCAAACGGTTGACGTTGGGGATCGGGAGCCTGTGCTCGGTACTAGGCGTCTACACCCTATTGCGATTGGTGCTCTAGGATGGTTATCAACGACAAGCCTTCATCACCAATTAAGCATCTGCGCGTACTATTAGGTAACAGTATGCACTAGTGGAGAAAAATATGAAGTTATCCGGAAGTGTCCCCTGCTCTTGGAGAGCGGGGCTGGTATTGGCGCTCATTTTGTCGCTGTGTATTCTTGCTCAAGGGGCCTCACCGCCGGGCCAGGTGTGGTCCAGCGTGGTCATTGGCAGGACCAGCGCCAGCGGCATCAAGACCGAATTGGAGCAGCAGCTCCGGTCCCGCCTTGAGTCACCGGTCTTCAAGGAAACATTCTACGAGCTCAGGCTCAACTATCCCTTGCAGATGGGATTCGGGATCACCCTGTTCTATCGCCAGGT
>JBHPIW010000099.1:0-2447 GCA_042568495.1 Fidelibacterota bacterium
TGGGCCGTACCGATTTGTCCTGGATACGGGGGCATCCAAGGGTGTGATCCTACCCGTTCTGGCCGATAAATTAGGATTGGCGATCCGGCCGGACCCGGAGCAAACGGTGGAGCTGAAAAACGTGACGGCGGGGCCGCTGGCGTTAGGAAACATGGAGGTGGGGATTATCGATTTTCCGCTGCCTGCACGGGTGCGGGGAATTGTAAGTGTGTCCAAGTTCGCAGATTACCTGGTGGAGCTGAACTACCCGGGGGAGCAGTTGATCCTCAAGAAGGGCGAGTTGAACGCAGCTGCCGAGAAACACGTGGTGCCGTATACTTTAACACCCCTGATCACCTTGGACATCACTGCCGCGGGGCAGACGGTGCCGGTGCACCTGGACACAGGCTCGCCCGCGTTCTGCTCGATCCCCGATGCGATTGCGAGCGGACTGATTTTCCGCGATGGCCTGCAAGAGGTGGGTATGGCCCGGATTCCAGGGAAGGAAGTTCCCGTACGTCGCGGCCGGATGGATGGCGAACTAACCATAGCTGGATACAGCTTCACCGATCCCGAAATAGACGTGGCGACGCTCATGGGTCCGTATGGCAACATCGGGTATGCCTTCCTGAAGGACAAGAATATCACGTTGGATCAGAAGAACCGGCTACTGCGGATCGGGGCAAGCGATTAGCGGGTAAGCAGCTGTCAGCCGAGGTACGGATATGATTGATCCCAAGGTTGCCGCGCGATAATATACCCAGTTCAACCGAAGGGGAACCAGACATGTACACGATGAGATTCAGATTTTTCCTGACGATCCTAGTTGCCGGTCTATTGGTGGGCGACCTGTTCACGGGCTGTGGCCCGGACAGGCAGGCCGAAAGCACCGATCCAGCCTGGGACGAGGTGCCCGCCATATTAGCGCGGATCGTACCCCCCGCCTTTCCTGCCCGGGAGTTCAGCGTGGGTGAATACGGCGCGGTGGCTAACGGAGTCACCGACTGCCGGGAGGCCATCACAGCGGCTATCGAGGCCTGCGCAGCAGCAGGCGGTGGGCATGTGCTCGTAACGGCGGGGAAATACCTGGTGAATGGCCCCCTGCACCTGAAGTCCAATGTAGACCTGCACCTGATGAAAGGGGCCCGGCTGCGGTTCGGTGTGAACCCGGAAGACTACCTCCCGGCGGTGCTGGTGCGATGGGAAGGGACCCGGTGCTACAACTATTCGCCCCTGATCTACGCCTACCAACAAGAGAATGTCGCCATCACCGGCCGGGGCACCATCGATGGACAGGGGGACAAGTTCTGGTACCTATGGAAGCTGATCCACGATCCGGACAAGGCGATACTGCGGAAGATGGGGCAGGAGCTGGTGCCCGTGGAGGAGCGGGTATTCGGGGCGGGGCATTTCCTGCGGCCTACCCTGATAGAGTTCTACGAATGCGAGAACATCCTCATCGAGGGAGTGAAGGTCAGAAACAGCCCGTTCTGGACTATCCATCCTGTGCTGTGCACCAACGTGACGGTGCGTAATGTGAAGGTAGAGCGGGGTAAGAGTAACGACGACGGGTGCAATCCCGAATCCAGCCAGTTCGTGCTCATCGAGAACAGCAGTTTCTACACCCAGGATGACAACATTGCCATCAAGGCAGGCCGGGACAACGACGCGTGGGCGGAGAACGGCGGGCGGCCCACGGAGAACGTCATTATCCGCAACTGCAGCTTCCGGGGCGAGACCGGCGCCCTGACTATTGGAAGCGAGATGTCCGGCGGCGTGCGGAATATATTCGCCGAGAACTGTACCATGGACACCATCAAACGGCCGTTCTACATCAAGTCCAATACCGACCGGGGCGGGATTGTGGAGGACCTGCACTTCCGCAATATCAAGATCAACCACGCCACCGAGGCGGTGATGCTGATCCAGCTGGATTACAAGGGCGCTACGGGGGGCCGGTATCCCGCTACATATCGCAATTTCCATTTCGAGAATATTGCTTGTGGCAGTACACCGGTCGGATTCCGCATCGCAGGGCTGCCCAGCAAGGCAGTAGATGCTATCATGCTGAACCGGATTACCATTGGGGAGACGCAGCGGGAGGCGGAGATCGCTTATGTCCGTGATCTGGTACTACGCGATGTGGAACTGGGGCTGGTGGAGGCGTTCCCGGAGGATGTTCAGGCCGGGGCGGGTGAAGAGCAACCGGGTCGACTGCGGTGGAAGAATCTACCAGAACCGGTGCGGCAGGCGTATTTGAGGGCCTTTAACAAGGTGGTGGACGGCAGCACCGGGGTACCAATTGCCGCCCGGGAAGAAGTGCAGCGCGCCTTTGCGAAGCGTCCCTTTGTCACCATCATCGAGCCGTTGCATGTTGAGGGCCGGTCCGCCTACCGGCTGACCCAGAGCTTCGGCAGTGATAACATCGTGATGCTGATCGCTGAGGATGGGCAGGTGCTGGAGAGCAC